>NZ_JAASHM010000024.1 GCF_019734195.1 Clostridium sp. K13
TGTACAATTATTTTTTTGAAAATATAGAAAAAGAGCTATCGCTAGCGGATTTTTTTACCCGCTATTGCGACAGCTCCTTTTTTAAATATATGATTATTTTTACTTTAAATCTTTTAATCTACTCTCTTATCTAATTTGTCTCTTTAAAATAAATATATCTAATCTTTTACTAATATTAATTGTTTTTTCATTATTAATACCCAATATATCAATTGTATCATACAATATTGATTTTAACGCAAATATTATTATTTCTAATACTTTCATTCAAATACAATCTCCTTTGTTAAAGTATTATTATCTTTTTAAAACACGCACATCAAATCTATTTAATTTTACTTCTCCACTTACCACTTCATTAGTAAGCATATCTATATATTCTTTTTCATCTAATAAAACTTTCTTGCTTTCTTCAGTGAAGTTCATAACAAATACATAATCACTTTCTCCATCAGTTCTCATTTGTGCTGTCACTCCAAGAGGTAATTCTGTATTTATTACTGGTTTTATCTCCAAATCATTTATCACCTTAGTAAAGAATTCATTATCAAAATCATTATCTGTTCTTGCTGCTACATAATAAGCTTTACCACATCCATAATTATTAACTGTTAATGCGGGCATTCCAGCATAATAATCATTTTTATACGTTGCTAATACTTCTGCGGTTTCAACATGAATTACATCACAATAATCTCTTAACTTGTAAGATCCACTAGCCCCTAAAGTATTATCTTCTTTAAACTCTAAATAATTTTCATCTGAATCATATAATGTATCAATTTCTTCTGCCCAAATTCCAGTTACATCTCTTAATGGACCTGGGAATCCACCTAAGAAGCATAAATCATTTTCATCAACTAATCCACTAAAATAAGTTGTAACTAAAGTTCCACCATTTTTAACAAACTCAGTTATTCTTTCAGCGACACCTGGTCTAATCATATACAGCATTGGTGCTACAAGAAGTTTATACTTTGAAAAATCACAATCCATATTTATTACATCTACAGAAATACCTTTTCTCCAAAATACCTTATAATAATCCTCTACTGACTCAAAGTAGCCCTTATTATCATTTTTAAGACCTTGACAATCATCAATTGCCCACCTATTTTCCCAATCATAAATTACTGCAACTTCTGGTTCCACACTTGTTCCAATTAAATCACTTAACTTTTCTAATGTAGTTCCTACTTCTGTAACTTCCCTAAATACTCTTGTATTTTCATGCCCACAATGATCAACTACTGCTCCATGGAATTTTTCTGATGCTCCTCTTCCTTTTCTCCATTGGAAATATTGAACAGAATCTGCTCCATGAGCTACTCCTTGAAGTGATGATAATAAATGCATTCCTGGTCTTTTAGTCTTATTTACTTTATGCCAATTAACTAAGCTTGGTGTACTTTCCATTATTAAAAACGGTTGTCCACCTTTTAATGTTCTATATACATCATGTACAAAACTTACATTTGCAGCAGTATCCCAAGTTGTTTCAAAATCATTATGCCAAGCTGGATAGTTATCCCATGATACAACATCAACTTCTTTTGCAAATTTCCAATAATCTAATCCATTAAATAAAGTCATCCTCGGATAATCTCCCATAAAGTTAGTTGTAACTTGTACATTAGGGGTTATTTCTCTAATTGGCGCAATTTCATTCTTATAAAAATCTATAGTTTGATCAGTAGCAAATCTCTTCCAATCAAGGTTATGTCCATGAACAAACTCTTCACCATGATGTGCTGGACTTTCTATTTGTGACCAGTTAGTAAACTTATGACTCCAGAAACCTGTCCACCAAGCTTTATTTAATTTATCTAAATCATTTTCATATTTAACTTTTAACCATTCTCTAAAAGCTTCTTGACAAAGTTCACAGTGACATTCTCCACCATATTCATTAGATACATGCCACATTATTAACGCCGGATGATCCTTATATCTTTCTGCTAATATCCTATTAATTTCTGAAGTCTTTTCTCTATAAATTGGTGATGTAAAGCAATGATTATGTCTTTGCCCATGAAGTATTCTCTTTCTATCTGACCATACTCTTAAAACTTCTGGATACTTTTCTGACATCCAAGCTGGTCTAGCTCCACTTGGTGTAGAAAGTATAACATGTACACCTGCTTCAGCCATATCATCCATTACTTTATCAAGCCATTCAAATGTGTAAACTCCTTCTTCTGGCTCTATAGCACTCCATCCAAAAATATTTATAGAAACGCAATTACAATGTGCTAATTTCAATAATCTAACATCCTCTTTTAATATTTCGGGATAATCAAGCCATTGATCTGGATTATAATCTCCTCCATGTAAAAATCCTTTAACTTTTTCATTAACTGGTTTAAATTTTCTCATAACTACTTTCCTCCAGATTAAAATTTCCTTTTTAATTTATATGTTATATTAAATTCAATTACTTTTCTTATATGTCATATTAGTAAAATAGCAGGTGACTCTAATTTTACTTAATTTAAATCACCTGCTTAACACACTATTAAAAGTGATAGAGAGAGCTACTTATATTCTTTAACAAACTCTTTTGCTTGTCTTTGACATTCTTCTAATATTTTATCAAATCCTGCTTGTGTTAATTTTTCTCTAAATTCCTTAACACCCGCTTCTACATCATCAACCATCCCTAAATCTAATGGTACTCCATATTGAGTTATAACATTACCTACTGCTGCCATTTCATTTTTAACATTTGAATCATCAAATGAAAATGCTGCTAAAGGATTTGAAACTGTATATTCCTCAGACCATTTATTTATAGTTTCTTGAACTATTTCAGGCTCTGTAGATGATCTACGAGCAAATTCAGTAGTATACCAGCCCCATGGACAAACTTCACCAGCTGGAAAAGCTTCACTAGCAGCTAAAGATGTATATTCATCATCTGCAGAATTTTCCCAATGAGTTCCTTCAATACCATACCAAGTTAAGTTATTAATTTCTTCATCATATCTTAATAATTCAATAGCCATTAATGCTCTTTCTGGATTCTTTGAGCTAGCATTTATAGCAATACCATTATTTGTATAAGGTTGAACTACTCTATTTATACCTTCACTTAAATCTAGCAATGTTGCATTCCAATCTGGATTAGCTGCATTCATTTCAACAGTTCTATTAGCTACAGTACTAAGATTCCAAGTCATTATTGCAGTTTTTCCTGCTACGAAATCTTCATCTCTAGTAGCTTGACTTGAAATTGAGTCGGCTGCCCAGTACCCCTTATCTGCAAATTCTTTCATCTTTTTCACATATTCTAAATATTCAGGAGTGTCAACAAAGGCAAATACTTCTCCAGATGTATCATTTACATCATATCCAATTGATGGTGTTGGTGCTCCACTAATAGTTGAAAATCCATTTTTCTCAATCATATATGGCCATTGTAAATTTTGTCCTCCTCCGTTGGCTATTACCTTTATTCCATTTCCTGATTCACCTTCTGCCACAGCGCTCATAAATGCTTCAAGCTCATCATAACTATTTATAGATTCAAAACCATATTTACTAGCTAAATCCCCTCTATAAGCAAATACATTTGTTCCATATTCATTTCTATCATTTGGAACCATATATACTTTTCCATCAACCTTAGCTTGACTCCACGCATCTTCTGGTTCATTTTCATAAATTTGTGGTGCATATTCTTTTAATAATTCATCTGTTAATTCTAAAAATCCATTTTTAGTAGCAACTTGACTATAATATCCCCATCCTGCTGCTGTGAATATTAAGTCAAAATCCTCACCTGATTGGAATAATAATTGATATTTAGTAGTCATATCTGACCAAGGAATAAAATTCACCTCTAATGTTGCATTTATTTCTTCCTTCATTCTTTCATTAACCTTTTCATAAACTGAATCAAAATCTTTAGGTTTATCTCCAATTAAATACATTTTTAATTTTACTTCTTTTAATTCAGATGAGCTTGATGCTACATTTCCACTATTGTCTTTCGCTCCACATCCAACCATGAATGTACTTAACATAAGTATACTTAATCCTACTGCTGCTAATTTCTTTACTGTTCTTCTTATCATTGTAAAAATCCCCCTCATAATTTAAATTTCTAAACCATATATATTTTCTTCTTTATCCTTTTACTGCTCCTATAGTTACACCACTTACAAAATATTTTTGTATAAATGGATAAACTAATATTATAGGACCTGTTACTATAATAGTTAATGCCATTTTTAATGATTCACTTGGCATATTAATTGTAGAACCTAATGAAGTTCCACCACCAGCCTGGGCCAGTATTGTCTTATATGCTTCTATATTGTTTACAATTTTATATAAGTAATATTGGAGTGAATATAAATTTTCGTTATTTATAAATAACATTGAGTTATACCAATCGTTCCAATATCCTAAAGCAATCATCATTCCAATTGTTGCTAATGCCGGCTTTGCTAATGGTAAAATTATCTTTACGAATATTGTAAAATCTCCAGCTCCATCAATCTTAGCAGATTCTGTTAAAGCTTGTGGAATTCCTCCCATATAGCTCTTCATAATAATTATATTGAAAACACTTAACATTGGTGGTAATAATAAGGATAAATAACTATCTTTTAATCCTAAATATTTAACCATTAATATATACCAGGGAACTAATCCACCACTAAATAACGTTGTAAAGTAGAAGAAAAATGATACTTTATTTCTCCACTTAAAATCTTTTCTTTGTAATACATAAGCTGTCATTGCCACTATAAATAAACCAATTGCTGTACCAATTACAGTTAAACTTGCTGTTACGCCATAGGCTTTTAATATTGCTATAGGCTCTTTTAATGCTGTTTTATATGCTTCTATTGATAATTCCTTAGGAAAGAATGAAAAACCATTTGCAACTATTTCCGATTCCGCTGTAAATGAACCTATTATTACCATTAAAAACGGTATTAAACAAACTAATGCTACTATTGAAATTACAGTGTAGCTTATAATATTAAATGCCTTTATATCTTTTGACTTTTTCATCTTTTATACCTCCTAGAATAATGAATAATCAGGATCATATCTTTTAACTAAGAAATTAGTAAATACTATTGTTATAAAGCAGAATACTGATTGATATAACCCAGCCGCTGCTGACATTCCAACTTCTCCTGATTGAATAAGAGATCTAAATGTGAATGTATCAATAACATCTGTAGTATTAAATAACGGTCCATTATTACCTACAAGTTGATAGAACATTTGGAAATCCCCTCTAAAGATATTTCCTACTGCTAATAATGTAAGAATTATTAATGTTGGTACTAAACATGGAATTGTAACTCTAAATATTCTTTGGAATATATTTGCACCATCAATTTCTGCTGCTTCATATATTTCTGTGTCAATTCCCATTATTGCTGCTAAATATAGTATGGTTCCATATCCAACATTCTTCCAAGCTGAGAAAAACACTAAAATAATTGGCCATACCCATGTTGTCCCGTAGAAGTTAATCTTCTCACCACCTAGCTTAGCAATTAAAGCATTTATTGTACCATATTCAACATTCAAGAAATTGTAAGCTATCATACCAACAACAACCCATGAAATAAAGTACGGTAAAAACATTGCTGTTTGAGTAATCTTTTTAAAGAACTTTCCTCCAATTTCTGAAATTAATATCGCTAATCCCATTTGTAAAACTGTATTTATTATTATAAATAATACATTATAGAAAATTGTATTTCTTGTAACAGTCCAAGCTTGTCCTGAAATAAAGAAATACTCAAAATTATCAAACCCAACCCATGGACTTCCAAAAATACCATCTCTAAAGTTATAATTTTTAAATGCTACTACAGCTCCACTCATTGGTAGATAACTAAATAAAAAGAAATAAGCAATTGCTGGAACAATCATAAATATTAATATTTTATTTCTTTTAAATTGCCTTACAAAAGAAGATTGTTGATATAAAGTGTCTTCTTTTTTGTTTTTAGAAAAAAATCCATTTTTTAATTTTTTACTTTCTAATCCCTTCTCCATATATATCCCCCTTAAGTTATCGTTTTCACTTCTTGAGTTAATGATATCATCTAGGAATATATAATTTATTAGTAAAATAATTAGATGATAGTAAAATATTATTATCTTTTTACTACCATATTAATTTATTAATTCACTTTTTTTGTAATAATTTGTTTTTTATTATTTTTTATTGGAAATTTAAAATAATAGTGCTATAATTTTAACATATTTTGTATAAGGAGGTATAGAGTATGATTAAACTTTTAATCGCAGATGATGAAAGTTTTACTCGTCAAGGCATAGTAGAAACAATGCCTTGGAAAGATTTAAACATTTATGATATTAGAGAAGCTTTTGACGGGGAAAATGCATTTGAAATATTAAAAGATTTTGAGCCTGATATTATATTGACAGATGTAAGAATGCCACGTTTAAATGGAATAGAACTCTCTTTTAAAGCCAGAGAATTATATCCCAACTGTTCTATTATATTTATGAGTGGTTATTCTGATAAGGAGTATTTAAAATCAGCTATTCACCTTAAAGCCATTAGCTACGTCGAAAAACCAATAGACTTAGAAGAATTAGAAGAAGCTCTTAAATTTGCTGTATCTGAAGTTCAAAAATCTAAAGTAATATATAAAAACATTAAGAATAATATTGTTTTAGACTTGCTAGATGCAAATAATAATGAAATTGATATATTACTATCATCTCATTATTCTTCAGATTATTATAAGCAATTATTAGACAAGCCCTCTGTAATCGTTTTTTTAAATTTAATAAATCCAATTTCCTCTGATGAAAACTTATTCATTGACGAGTTAAAAAAAATAATTAGTATTTATAAGTTAGAGTGCCTTATTTCATTTATTAACAAAAAACAAATTTTAATTAATTTATTTTTACCAACAAATAATTCATTGTTTATTTATAGTAATGAATTTAATTCACTACTATTTTCGATTAAGGATTATATAAAGTTATCTACTCCATTATATATTTGCATAGGTAGTGTAGTTAAAAATATTTATAATGTAAAATCCTCTTATGACAATGTATGTAAGATAGTTAATTCTACATTTTTCTATAATTATAATTCAGTTTTATATTTTGATAACTTAACTACTACATATATTGTTAACGATGATATATATGAAAACTTCCAAAAATATTTAGGAGAAGAAGATAAGAAAAGTTTAATTTTATTAATAAAAAAAATTACATCTGAAATTAAAAATTATCCTAATACTTCTATAAGCTATGTAAAAGATATCTACTATAACTTATTATTAAAATTAATTAATTTTTCAAAAGATAGAAATTTAGATTTTTCTATATATATCGATAATAACAGTATTTTTGAAGATATTTTGCAATTTAATAATATCTATGAAGTTAATGACTACTTATTAGATTCTATAGATAATCTTTTCAAACTGCTAACAGAAAAGAATAATAGCAATAAACCTATATTAAATATATTAAAATTCATACATGAAAATTATTCAAATGTTAATCTATCATTAGAAGAAATAAGTAAAAACATATTTTTAACACCAGCTCATATATGTGTTATTTTCAAAGATAATACTAATACAACAGTAAATAAATATATCACTGAGTATAGATTAGATAAAGCAAAAGATTTGTTAAAAGATCCTTCAATAAAGATGAGTGAAATAGCCTCTAAGGTAGGATATAGAGATGGAAACTATTTTGCAAAAACATTTAAAAAAGAAGTTGGATACAGTCCTTCTGAGTATAGGCGTAAATTCACATAATGAAAAATTTTATATTACAAAAAATTACTTTCTTTAAAAATTTGAATTTAATTCAAAAATTCTTATTGACATATTGTATATTAATTTTACTTCCTCTTACTATTTTATTTGGATACACATACACGAAAATGTCACAAATTATTGAAAGTAATATACTAAATTCTACAGATCAAGCTTTTGACCAGTCTATAGATTTTTTAACATATAAATTTTATAGAATATTTGATATATCTAATAGCTTAGCTATAGACGAAAATATCGTAAATATACTTAGAAATGACCCTAATAATTATTTATTATCAGATCAAATAGGCCATCTTTCATATTTAAGATTATTTCTTTCAGCATATGAAGATGAATCTGATGTATCTAATATAAGTCTATTTGTAAACAATGATTTTATTTATTCTAATGATAATAAAAATATTTTTAGTATGTCTTCACTATCTGGAACTAAGGCAATGGACATAATTAATTCTACTAATTCCAGATTTATATGGGGACCAGTTTCATACTTTAATAATTATAGTTTTAGTAACAATAACTCTGAATACTTATCACTATTTAAAACTATAAAAAGTCCAGATAATTTTGCTGAAGATATTGGATATTTAAAACTAAATTTTAAAAAATCATTAATTAGAGATATAATTACAAAAATCAATTCTATTCCTAATAGTATGAGTTATATTATAAATTCTGAAGGAATTATTATTTGTTCTTCAGATGAAAATGAAGATTCTAAAATTATTAATGATATATATAAAATTCAAAACTACTCAGATAGTAATGAAAAATTTATTACAACTAAGTTTAACAATGATAAAATCTATATCAAAAGTTCCTTAATAGACAAAACTGACTGGTATTTAGTAACTATTTTACCTGAAGCAAGTATTATTTCAGAAATAAACTCTCAAAGAATTTATTTATTTTTAATAGTTATTATTTGTGGTGGAACCTCAATTGCATTAGCATTTTATTTTGTTAATTCAATAAATAAAAGACTTTCAAAGGTTATAACAGGCATGCATTCTGTACAATCTGGTAATTTAGATCATTATATTGAAAATACTAGTAATGATGAACTTGGAGAATTAATAGATAGTTATAATTATATGATTGGTAAAATGTCTATCTTAATAGAAGATCAATATAAACTTGGTAAAAGTGTTAAGAATGCAGAATTAAAAGCTTTACAGTCTCAAATAAATCCACATTTTTTATATAACACATTAGATATGATAAATTGGATGTCTTATAAAAAGATGAATAGAGAAATAAGCGTTGCTGTAAATACTTTAGCTAAATTCTATAAGTTATCTTTAAATAAAGGCAATGATTTAGTCTCTATTAAGAATGAATTGCAACATGCCACCTTATATGTAAAAATTCAAAATATGCGATATAATGATAGAATTTCATTAAAAATTAATGTAGATGATGAAATTAATGATTATTTAATTCCTAAAATAACATTACAACCAATATTAGAAAATGCTATTAATCATGGAATACTTGGCAAAGGGCAAGGTAATGGTATTATCTCTATATTAGGTTATTCTATTGACTCACATATAGTTTTAATAGTTGCCGATGATGGCATTGGTATGAAAGAGGAATCTATTAATTTACTACTTACAAATAAATTATCTTCTTCTAAAGGAAGTGGATATGGATTAAAAAATATAAATAAACGAATTAAACTTTTATATGGCGAAAGCTATGGTCTTTCATTTAAAAGTAGTTATGGTCATGGTACATCAGTAACAATTAAAATTCCTAAAATAAATGTAGAATAAAATATATTTTAAATTTGGAGGATTAAATATGAGTAAACAAAGAGAATTTTATGATAAACCCCTATTTTCACTAGCTAATTATATTATATGGATTTTACAAGGTGGAATTTATTTTATAGCACTTAATATTCCACTTATATTCTTCTACACAATAACTTCATTTGATGTTAGTCAATTTAATATAGCCTTATTATTTATATGCTTTTTACCATTTGGATTAGCTCTTGGTGCTTTATATTCTACAATGGGTGAAATAATTAGAGAAAAAGACATTTCTTTTTCTTCTTATTTCTTTAATTCCTATAAAAATAATTTTAAGTCTAACCTTAAGCTATGGCTAGTACAACTAATCTTATTAACTGTAATGTTTGTAGATTTTCAATATTTTTATTTTAATAGTCCATCTATAGGACTTCATATTGTATTTCTAATACTAGGAATATTTATACTTATATTAGGAGCATATGCATTTCCTATTAATTGTAGATTTAAACTTAAATTAAAGGATTTGTTTGCATTATCTTTCTACTATTCAATAAAGAAATTTCCTACTACAATATTAAAAATAATTATAACATTATTAGTATTTTTTATAGCTTCTAAGCTTCATGTATTATTAGTATTATTTATACCAAGCATCTTATGCTATGTTTTCAGCTTATATGATAGACCTATTTTTGAAGAGCTTGAAAAAAGATTTGAAGCTCAACAAGCTTAATAAAAATTACTTGTAAAATTAAAATTGCTATATCAAAACTTACTTTTGATATAGCAATTTTTTTATAAATTTATCTCATTAAATTGAATCAATTATTTCTTTTAACAAATCTGGGTAATCAGTAAATATTCCGCTAGCCCCTGCTTTTATCAACATTCTCATATGAATTGGGCTATTAACAGTATATACATTTACTTTTATATTATTTTCTTCAGCTTCTTTTATAAGTTCTTCTGAAACTAATCTAATATCAGGATGTATTGCATATGCTCCGTAACTCTTAGCATATTCAACTACATTTTCTATGGGCTTATAATATAATAATCCTGTTTTAAAGCTACTATCTATTTCTCTACATATTTTTATAGATTCATGATTAAAACTTGATAGTATTATTCTATCCTTTAATTCATACTTATTAACAAGTTCAATTACATCCTTTTCTATTCCATTATAATGTATTTCATCTGTCTTTAATTCTATATTTAATATTATATTAGATGCTTTAACAACATCTAGAACCTCTTCTAAAGTTGGTATTCTACATTCTAAACTATCTGCAAAATTTTTATTTCTACACTTAAATTCCTTTAGCTCTTCTAAAGTAAAATTTTTAACTAAACCCTTACCTTTAAATGTACGTTCAATATCTTCATCATGTATAACTACAAGTTTATTATCTTTAGTTTTGTGAACATCAATTTCAAGCCCATCTGCTCCTGTTTTAATTCCTTCTTTTAATGATAATATAGTGTTTTCTGGAAAATACTTACTAGCACCTCTATGAGCAAAATTTATCATAATATCGCTCCCCTTTAATATTTATTATATTATTTTTAATGTTTTTAAAGCATTATATACACCCCTTTGATTAATATGATCAGTTACTAAATTAGCCTTTTCCTTTAATTCTTTACATCCGTTTCCCATTGCTACACCAAAATCAACCTCTTCAAACATCTCTAAATCATTAAATCCATCACCAAAAGCATAATACTTTATACCTTCTTCATGATTACTATTTCTAATATATCTAATTGCACTACCCTTTGTACATTCTTTATTAAATATATCATATCCCTCTTCAATATCTATTAATTTTACAAATTTAAATTTATCATACTTCTTCTTTAATTTATTAATATCATTACTATTAATCTTTGCATTTAACTGAAATACTTCATAATCATAAATATTACTCAATACTTCATCTTCAAGTTTATCAATTTTCATATTATATTTTTCTGAAAAACTTCTTACCCAATTATTTTCTATCTTCCCAATACTTCTATCTAATAAATGTAAACAATACGGAATATTATTACATTCAAAATATTTTACCATATCTTGTACTATTTTTCTATCCATACACTTTTTATAAATAACTTTATTATTTACCGTTATTAAAGCTCCATTGGCACTTACTATTGTATTAAACATGTTATAGAAATTTTCCTGCTTTACCATAGCAAGGGATCTCCCCGTTGCTATGGCTACATTTATTCCATTATTTTTACACATTTTTATTGCTTTAATAGTATAGTCACACATTACATTTTTTTCTCTACAAACTAATGTGTTATCTACATCGAAAAATATAGTCCTTTTCATTTTATTTCTCCTTTGATTGTTTGTACTATATATTATTTATTTGACTTATTATATTTTTCTAATGCACTATTAATTGTTTTTGCCATATTTTCTACAGCAACTTCAGATGTTATTTCACTATTTAATACTTTTTCAATATTTTCTTCTATTGCTGCTCTAGCCTCTGGGAATACACCTAAAACTGCTCCTGAATTATTATTATCTTCTCTTAATTGTTCTATTGCAGTCTTAAATTGTGGATTTGCATCTAAATATTCAACCATTTCAGGTAACTCATACGCTTCTGTTGAAACTGAGAAATATCCTGTTGCTTGAGCCCATTTAACTTGTGATTCAGCTGATACCATAAACTTAATAAATTCAAAAGCTGCATCTTCTCTCTCTTCATCATCTTTATCCATTATCCATAAAGATGCTCCACCAACAGATACTCCCCCTTTATCACCTTCTAAAACTGCTGGGAAATAGGCTGTTCCTAATTCAAAACTATCTCCAATTTTACTCTTTAAATCACCTAAATTCGCAGTTGAAGCAACCATCATAGCTACGTTTCCTGATGAAAAAGCATCTAATGTATTTTGACCATCTCTACCAAAGTTACCAATAACACCAGAGTCTACAAGCGACTTCCATCCTTCAACAATATTTAATGCTCCATTATTAGAATCAAATACTACTTTTGTAGCATCTCCCTCTCTTCCATTTCCTTCATTAGCATAATCTAATCCTTGCTTAATTAAGAATTGTTCAAAAAACCATCCATATATTTGCATTGAATATCCGTATCTTGTTACTTGATCTCCATTTTTAATAGCTAATTTATTAGCTACTTCAATTATTTCATTAAAATTTGTTGGCAGATCATTTTCTGTTAAGCCAGCTTCTGTTAATGCTGTTTTGTTATAAAATAAAATTGGTGTTGAACTATTAAATGGCATTGAATATAACTTTCCATCTATAGTATAATAATCAGCTATGTTTTCCTCTAATTTTGATATATCATAATCATTTTTATCAACTATATCTTGCATTGGAATAGCATATTCACTATCTATCATCCATTTAGTTCCTATATCATATAACTGCATGACATCTGGTCCTGAATTGCTTAATGCTGAACTCTTAAGTTTATTAATTGAATCATCATATGATCCCTGATATTCAGCTACTACTTTAACTTCTTCTTGTGAATTATTAAATTCTTCTACCAATGAATTTATTGCTTCTCCACCTTTTCCTCCCATAGAATGCCAGAATGTAATTTCGGTACTTTCAGTTGTTTTATTAGAACCTACTTGTGTACTTGAACAACCCATTAATGCGGTAATTCCTAAAATTGTCGTTAATGTTAATGCTATTATTCTTCTTTTCATATTTACCCCTCTAATTTCTTTTATATTTTATATTTTTATAATTTATATTTTTATAATTTAAATTAGCCTTTTACTGCTCCTGCTGTCATACCCTTTACTAATTGTTTTTGCCCTAACATAAATACAATTACTGATGGTATTAATATTAAAATTGCCCCAGCTAAAACTACACCATAGCTGCTTCCTTCTGAATATTGAAGCATACTTATTCCTATTTGAACTGTTCTATTATTTCCATTATTTATAGTTAATAATGGCCATAAATATTGATTCCATGTATTAATAAATACATATATAGATAAGGATGCAATTGCTGGTTTTGATATTGGTATTAAAATTCTAAATAGAAACTTTAAATTTCCACAACCATCAATTTTAGCAGCCTCTCTTATTTCTTTCGGTATTGTTAAGTAAAATTGTCTCATTAAAAATATTCCCATAGCCGATGTTAAAAATGGTACTATAAGAACCTTTAAACTATCATTCCATCCCCATGAACTTACAGTTAAAAAATTTGATATAACCGTAGTTTCTGCAGGTATCATCATTGTTGATAAAACCATTAAGAACAATAAGTTTTTTCCTTTAAAATCATAAAATGCAAATGCATAAGAAGCTAAACTTGCTGTTATAACTTGTCCTACAGTTACCGCTAATGAAACAACAAAGCTATTTGCTATAAACTTTAAAAGTGGTACTGTATTTAAAGCTGTTTTAAAATTATCTAAAGTAGGCATACTTGGTATAATTTTATGTGGATATTGAGTCATTTCAGCTGGACTCATAAAGCTTAAACTTAATGCATATAAAAGTGGAAAAACAATAACTAAGCCTGTAATTATACTTAATATAGTTAATATAAATTTTTTTCTTTTTCTTTTATTCATTATTGGTAATGTACCCCTTTCTTTTCAAACTTAAATTGTAATAATGTTACTATCATCATGATTACAAATAATATAAGTGCTTGAGCACATGCCATTTCAAATCTTCCATTAAAAAACGCTTCTCTGTAAATAGAATGAACTAGTACATTTGTTGAATCTCCTGGACCACCTTGAGTTAATAATTTAATTTGTCCAAAGGCTTGAAAAGCATTTATTAAATTCATAAATATAACTAAAAACATTTGTGGTGATACCATTGGAATAATTATGTTTTTAACTTTAGTTAGATAACTTGCTCCATCTATTGATGCACTTTCCATAAGCTCACTTGGTATATTTCTTAATCCAGTTAGTAAGAATATAAAGTTCAATCCTATATTTAGCCAAACAGTTACCGTTGAAACTGATATTAATGCAAACCTTGAATCTGTCAACCATCCAATTTGCACCCCTAATACATAGTTAAGTATTCCATTGGTAGGATGAAATATCATTGTCCATATTACAGCTGCTGGTGCAGAGGCTATAGCCATTGGCAATGAAAACATTAGTTCAAAAACCCTATTTCCCCTTAATTTATTGTTAGCTAATAAGGCTAATAAAAATCCAATAAGTACAGATGGTACTGCAACCATAGCTACAAATTTTAAACTTACAATTATAGAATTATAGAAATCTGGCGAACTTAAAATCTCTTTAAAATTTTCTAATCCAACAAAGTCCTTAATTTCTCCTCTTATATTAGTAGTAGACATACTCATTATTATTGTTTTTACAAAAGGATAAAATACAAATAGCCCAAATATAATAAATGCAGGTATTAAGTAGAAATATGGTTCCATTTCTCCTTTAGTTATTTTTCTTCTTTTTACTAATATAGCTTTATTAGGTTTTATATTATTTATTTCTAGATATTGCTCTGTCATTTTAATCCTCCTTAATTTCTCTTCCTCATATAGGTTACTTTACCTATATTAAGAAAATATTAGAGGCTAGTTAACTTATTTTAACAGCTCATTTGCTTTTGTTAAAATAAGTTAACTTTAATAATAAAAAAAAATTGCCATATCAAAATTTTGATATAGCAATTTTTTTATTAATCTAATTTATTTAATTACATACTATTATAAATTTAATACCTTCAAAATATCTTTTGGCGTATTTAAATAATGATCGGCTTTTATACCATCAAGATCCGTCGCTCCCCATACAGCTAACCCAAAATCCATTCCTGCTGCCTTAGTAGATTTATAATCTGCAAAAGTATCTCCAACATACATTGCATCCTTAGGTTCTATATTTAATATTTCTATAGCCTTAAGTAATGGCTCTGGATGTGGCTTATGATTTTCTGTATCTTCTGCTAAAATTACGCTTTTCATATAACTTTGAAGACCTGTTTTCAAAAAATCTATTTCATATTGAGACTTCATTTTAGAGCTAGCTATCCCACAAAGTATTCCATTTTCATCTAACCCTTTTATAACCTCATCAAAACCTTCATATAGCTTTGCTCCATCTTCATATTCGTTAACATATTTAACCCATTTACTATAAGAAGCTTCAATATCTTTAAATCCTAGCATTTTTAATGTTGTCTTTCCTGCATAAGCTCTGTACTTTAGTAAATCTTCGTACTTAATATCAATTGATAGCTCTTCTTTAATTAATCTTTGTAATGGTATCATATTCATTTTTTCTGTATCTAACATAGTTCCATCTAAATCAAATATTATACATTTGTATTTTTTCATCTCTTCTTCTCCCGTAACTCCCCATTTATATTGACTTCATATAATATATTAAAAGTCTACGATAAAAGTATCCTACATAATGAAAATAATTTCAATAATAAAAATATATAATTAATTAAATTTTATTATTTATTCTATCTAATGATCTTCTTTGCACCATTGTATGTTGCCATAAAGTATCCTCCATAAACTATTACTAGCACTAATAATGTAATTAATATATACTTCATCATACTTCCATCACCAACTATAGAAACTACCCCTTGTGCAAATTTTAATCCAACTATAGAGTGAACTAACGCAATACTTAAAGGCATCATAAAGTATATTCCTATTTGAGTTAATAATGATTTATTTATTATTTTTTCATCTACTCCAACCTTTTTTAATAATTCATATCTATACGTATTATCTGCTGATTCACATAGTTGTTGAAGTGCAAGTACTGCAGCTGATGTTATTAAAAATATAATTCCCATATATATAGCCAAATAAGACACCATAGCACCAAGACCTGCTGTTGTTGCTTCTACAGTTTCTTTATTTATATAATATACTTGATATCCATTTTTATCATTGTTACTTTTTATTATATCTTGCATACCTATTTCTGATAATGATTTATCGTCTTTATAATTTACATTTAAATAGGTATTAACAGTTGGTAATTCATTTACTAAATCATCATTAACCACAAATGTACATATATTACTTTTCATAGTTGAGTCATAGCTAGTTATATTAAGAACCTTAATATCTGCTGGAATTAATTCTTTTCCATTTATATTTATTTTAGTTTTATCATTTATTGATTCTTGAATAATTTTTTGCATATCACCTATATCTGTAAAAGCTAAATATTCATTTTCCTTTAATGATACTTGATCTTTTCCTAATAATCTTAATATATTATTAAAATCAGTAAGGCTAATTGCCATAATATCTGAATCAGTAAAAACAGGATAATAACTGCTTCCCTTTTCAATTCCATCTGAAGTTAAGAATTTGCTATAAGGAACTTTACTATCATAGTTTGTATATTGTGCATAATCAGCAAAACTATCTATACTACTCTTTCCTAAAGAATCAATTAAATTATCACCATTCAAATTCCATAATGTTGCATCAAATTGTGTTAAATCTGCTACATCCTTATTAAGTCCTCTACTAATTCCAAGCCCACTTGAAAATGTACATATTGCAACAAATAACATTAAACAAATAAATGACATTGAAATAAAAGTAGTGTTTATCTTACTATTAATTTGTCTTAAAATAAACATGTTTAAATCTTTTAAGTAAAATTTCTTATTACTTTGCATAACTTTAAGTAAAAATCCTGATAATGAAAAGAAAAATAATATTGTTCCTACTGATCCCAATAATACAGGAATTCCTATAGCTGATGGACTTATTATTGCTATTCCATTTTTTATAACTAAATAATATGCCGCACCTATCATTGCTACACTAATTAAAAATACTATAACTGAAACCCAAATATTCTTTACTTTTAACTTTTCATTTTTCTTTGCAGATGTTAGTAAGTCTATTAGCTTAACCTTTCTTATAGTAAATGAATTAAATATTAAAACTACTAAATATATTAATCCAAAACACATAACAGTCTTAACAAATGCTAATTTAGAAAACACAAATGTAAAGTTTACTAGCTTCACTTTAAATAATTTAGCTGTAAATATTGATAATCCTTGAGAAAGTATAGTTCCTATTCCTATTCCCACAGCTAAAGAAATTAAACCAATTAATATTGTTTCTACAAATATTATTCTTGAAAGTTGTTTATTTTCCATACCTAAAGTCATGTAAATACCAAATTCCTTTTTTCTTCTTTTTATTAAGTAATTATTAGCATAAACTATTAAAAACCCTAAAATAAAAGAAATAAATACTGATGCTACAGACATAAATACATCTATTATTTGAAATGCGCCAGCTTGAATTTCACTTAAATCCATCATTACTCTTTGAGATTCTATTGAATTAAAAGTATAAAAAATACAAATACCAAATACTAATGTTAAAAAATAAATTGTATAATCTTTAATACTCTTTTTTAAATTTTTGCTAGCTAACTTAAAATACATCTCTTTGGTCACCTCCAAGAAGAGTAACAACCTCAATTATCTTATTAAAGAAATCCTTTCTACTGTCATTTCCTCTAACTAACTCATTAAAAATCTTTCCATCCTTTATAAATAAAATTCTACTTGCATAACTAGCTGTAAATGCATCATGAGTTACCATCATAATAGTTGCATTAATTTCTGTATTTAAATGTTCTAAACTTTCTAGAAGCATTTTAGCAGATTTAGAGTCTAAAGCACCTGTTGGTTCATCTGCTAATACTAATGATGGCTTTGTTATTATTGCTCTAGCACAAGCTACTCTTTGCTTTTGTCCTCCTGATACTTCATAAGGATATTTATTTAATATTTCCTCTATGCCTAATTTATTTGCTACATCTTTAACTCGTGTATCGATCTCCTTATGGTTAACTCTTGAGATAGTTAATGCCAATGCAATATTTTCATAACATGTTAATGTATCTAGAAGATTAAAATCTTGAAATATAAATCCAAGCTCTTCTCTTCTAAACTTTGCGATTTTTTTAGAATTTAATTTTGTAATATCGTTATTCCTTATATAAATATGTCCACTACTTACTCTATCTATTGTTGAAATACAATTTAATAATGTAGTTTTTCCACTACCTGAAGCTCCCATTACTCCAATGAATTCTCCCTCTTCCACTGTAAAACTAATATTATTAATTGCTTTTGTTATATTATTCTTACTTCCATAATATTTTTCTATATTACTTACCTTTAAAACTTCACTTTTCATACTTACCTCCAAATTTTAATTTATCTTTTATCTATCAATATATCCTTGCTATATCTTAATTCTACATTTACAACAACTCTCTATCCATAGAACTATATAACAGAAACCTTACATTTTTGTTATATTAATTGTATAATTATTATTAAAGGATAATAATTTTCTATTAAGAGGTGAAATATATGAAAAAACTATTTAACTTATCATTTTTCTATCTAATTTTAGGACTAGCATTAGGTATATTTTTTAGAGAATTCACTAAATTTAATGCTTTTACTGGCATTACAACATTAAGTGCAGCTCATACACATACTTTAGTTTTAGGATTTATTTTCTTCCTAATTCTAATTGTTTTAGAAAAAGTATTTAATATTTCAAATATTAAATACTTTATTGGTTGGCTTATAACTTATAACATTGGTCTACTATCTTTAATTTCTACTTTAGTTGTACGTGGAATATTAGAAGTACTAAATAAAGATTTTATAGGTCTTCCCCATATTGCAGGAACTGCACATGCTATCTTGGGCATATCTCTTATTTGGTTTATGATAATATTAAAAAAATCAATTTTTACTAAATAATTTAAAAAAGAGTTAACCCATAACAACTAATAATTATTTGTTATGGGTTAATTACTCCTTAATCCTTATGCTTTTTTAAAATATTCTTCCCTTGAAATATTGTAGTATAGTTCATTAACTTTCTTATTATTTAATAATGGTAGTTCTCTATTCTTTTCAAATTTAAAATTAAATCCACATTTTTCAATTACTCTTCTAGATTTAGAATTAAAGTCAAAATGACCACACCACACTAAATCTAAATTTAATTCTTCAAAGCAAAATTTTATTAACTCTTTAACAGCTTCTGGAATATACTCATTGCCCCAATATTTAGGATTTAAAACATATCCAATTTCTCTTACATTATTTCCTTGCATATCTTTATCAATTTTCTTATAATGTAATCCAACTCCACCAATTACTTTATTTTCTTTTTTTAGAACTACTGCATACTCCTCATCTCCAGTTATAAACATATCAACTATTGCTTTACTATCTTCTATAGATTTATGTACAGGCCATCCTGCATTAGGCCCTACTCTATCATCACTAGCATAGTCATACATATCTAAATAATCATCTTTGCACCATTTTCTTAATATCAATCTTTTTGTTTCAATAATTTTCATAAACCTCTTCCCCCTTTAATATTAAAATTTCATCATATCATTTATAGGAAATAATATAGAAACTTCTGTACCATACTTTTCTTTTGATTTTATATTTATTCCTAGTCCTAATTTTTCACAAAGATTTTTACATAAATATAATCCAATACCAGTTGACTTTCCAAACCTTCTTCCATTTTCACCTGTATATCCCTTTTCAAAGGCTTTAACTACACATTTTTCATCCATTCCAATTCCATTATCACAAATTTTTAAAAGAATATCATTTCCTATAGTTTTACTACATATTTTTAAAATACTTTCCTTTTTATCCATGTATTTAATACTATTACTTATAATTTGTCCTAGAATAAATTCAATCCACTTACTATCACAATAAACTATTTTATCAATATCTTTTATATCAACCTTAATTTGTTTTTCTATTAAAACGTTAGCATTTTTTCTTATAACAGAATTAATGCATTGATTTAATTTAACCTCCTTAATTATATAATCCTTTTCTATATTACTGCTTCTAGCATAAAATAAAACCTGTTCTATATAATCTTCAACCTTTGTTATCTCCTCATTAATACTATTAGTAACTTCATTTTCATTATTTTCTATAAGTAACTTACAAGTTGCTATAGGAGTTTTTATTTCATGAACCCAAAGTTCAATATACTCCTTATAATCTTTACTATTTCTTATAGCTTCACTAATATCATCCTTCATTGATTTTGTTGCTTGTTCTATAATTTCATATAAAATCTTACCTTCTATAAACTCACTTTCTTCAGTAACATCAGCAATAAAATACTTTTTATCTAATGAATTTATTCTATCTAATAAAATTTTATAATATTTATTTTTATTAAAATAATCATAAATAAAAAAAGCTATTGCTGATAAAAAATTTAATATACATATTAAAATTATTCCATATGAAGATAGACCTAGTCCATTTAATAGATAACCTGTAATGATTAATACTAATATATTTATCATTATAAATATAGCCTTTTCTTTAAAGTATTCTATAAAGCTCATATTAAAATATATCCCTGTCCTCTCTTAGTTTGAAGATAATCCTTTGCTCCAATTTCCTCTAGCTTTTTTCTTAATCTATTAATATTAACAGTTAAGGTATTGTCATCAACAAATTCATCACTTTGCCATAATGCCTTCATTAACTCATTTCTTGATACAATCTTTTCTTTATTTCTAATTAACGTTGCTAAAATTCTACTTTCATTTTTAGTCAACTCTATTTTTTTATCATCAAACTCCATCTCACTAGTAGACATATTATATTTTAATCTTCTAAATTCAAAAACTTCTGATTCTACATTTTGATATGCTCTTCTTATTATTGATGAAATTCTAGCTAAAAGAATTTGAGTATTATAAGGCTTAGTAATAAAATCATCTGCACCTAAATTCATACTCATAAGTTCATCTATTTCACTATTTCTACTTGTTACAACTATTATGGGAACATTAGAAGCCTTTCTTATTTCTCTGCATATATAATAACCATCATAATATGGCAAATTTATATCTAGTAAAATAATATGTGGTTTTTCTTTTAAGGCAATTTCTACTATATTTTCAAAATCATCAGAATAACTAGTTTCATATCCATATCTATTTAAAAATGTGCTTAACTCTAATCTTATTTTTTCTTCGTCTTCTATAATAAAAATCTTTTTATTCATTTTATCTATCCTTTCTTTATTCTATTATATCCATAATTTTCATAAAAACAACTATGGTATATAGTTAGGTATTATCAGAAACTATTTTTATGGTAAAATATAATTTATGATAATATTAAATATAAAGTATATATAAATCTTACTTATTAACTAATGAATTTATATTTTAAAGGATGGTGTTTTATGAAAGCTCTTATTTTATATACAAACACTGGGGCTGGTCATGTATCGGCTGGAAAATCTATTTGTGATGCTCTAAAAAAGTTTAATGTTGATACTGTAGAAATAGATACTTTAGCATTTGCCGGTAAATCTACTTCTAAAAAAGTAGAAAATATTTATGTTAAAACAGTAAAAAAGAGCCCAAAATTCTTTGGCTTACTTTATAGAGCTGGTGAAAAAATTAGTAATCCTAAAATTAAATCTATAATATATATTTTAAACACTCTTTATTCTAAAAATATATATAACATAATAAAAAAAGAAAAACCGGATTTAATAATTTGTACACATATATTTTGCGCTCAAACCATTTCTTATCTTCAAAAAAAATATAATTTTACTGCTATAACTGCTGCTATAATTACAGACTATACCTGTGCCCCATTTTGGGAAGAAACATGCTTAAATTATTATTTTATTCCTCATAAAGACTTAATTACTGAATTTGTTAAGAAAGGTTTGGATAAAAATAAAATTTTATCTTTTGGATTACCTGTTCATTCTAAATTTAAGTGTAACTATACAAAATCTGAATTAAAAAAAGAATTAAATCTTAATCCTAATATGAAGCATATTTTAATCATGGGTGGAAGTATGGGTGCCGGTAATCTTCTTGAAACTACTTTAGAATTATCTAATAAATTACTAAATGTTGAATTTACAGTTATTTGTGGTCATAACAATGATTTATTTGAAAAGTTAAAAAGAGAAGATTTAAGTAAAAATGTTAATTTATTATCCTTTAGTGATTCTATTGATAAGTTAATGAATGTTAGTGATATTTTAATTACTAAACCAGGCGGACTAACATCTACTGAAGCAATGGTAGAAAATTTGCCTATGATAATGATAAATCCAATTCCCGGTGTTGAATCTGCCAATTGCGAGTTTTTCAACATACATAAAATGGCTTTACCATCTAATTCTATTGATGAAACAATTACTATATGTAATTCATTACTTGATGATATAAAAATATCAAATGAAATAATTTCAGCTCAAAAGGAAAATGTTAATCCTAATGCAGCAGATGATATTGCTATGTTCTTAATAGAGAAATTAAATAAATATGAGGATTCAGTTTTGTTTATTATTGATATTTTATTAATAATTATTTCATTTTTATCTGGATCTGTTATGTATTCATATATTATTCCAAAACTATTAAAAGGAATCGATATTACAAATGTTTCTGATGATAAAAACCCTGGTTCAGGAAATGTGATTAAATATTGTGGAGTTTTTCTTGGTTTATTATGCATAGCATTAGACTTATTTAAAGCTTTTATACCAGTTTTTATTTCAATTAAATATTTTCATGTAAATAACATAGCTCTAATTTTTATTGCTGTAGCTCCAATTCTTGGCCACGCGTACTCTCCATTTTTAAATTTCCATGGTGGAAAAGCAATCGCTTCAACCTTCGGTACTTTTTTGGCACTTTATCCTATAAGTAATGTGGCTTTAGGATTTGCACTTATTTTAATATTTTTTAAATTTATCTTAGTTATAGAGCCAAACTCAAGTGTTATGTTAGTTAGTTCATTATTTTTAGATATTTTAGTTATAACTTATAACCATAATATCCATATAAAAATAATAGTCTTAATAATTTCTATGATTTTAATTCATAAACATAAAATTAATAGAAATGAAGAAGATATAACTATTTCATTATTTAATAAATACTTCAAAAAAACATTATACAATTACCCTCAATATTAATAAATTGCGAACTAAAGCTTAAGTCTGCAATTTAAGCTTAATCCCCCTAGAGTTAACGACTTGTCATACAAATTTGTAGCAGGAATCATTAACTATAAGTCGGAGAATTAAGAAAAACAGTGAAGAGAAAAAATGAAATATTAATTTGGAGGGAAGCATTGAAATTAAGCTTTAGAATTTAATAATTGATGTAGTAAAATTTGTGTTAAGAAGTTTTTACTGTTTGAAGCTTTAGCAAGTTTAAAAACTTTAGCAAATTTTACGGAATCAATTATATAAATTCAAAGCGAAAATTTCACCGCTTACCGGAAAAGTAATATTCCATTTTTCATTCTCACTGTAGTTCGCAATTTATTTCAATTTATCTAAAGGATGATGGTGCAATTCCATAGTATTTTTTGAACAATTTACTAAAATGATATGCATCATTGTATCCAACCCTTTTTGCTACTACTTTAACTGGCAATGTATTATCTTTTAATAATTCTTCTGCTTTTGATAATCTTATTTTTATTAAATAATTTATTGGTGAATCCCCTATTTCTTCTTTAAATATCTTTGATATATATACAGGGCTTAAGTACATATTCTTAGATATCTTGTCCAAAGAAATATCATTCATATAATTATCATTCATATACGTAATTATTGATTTTACTATATTTTGCTTTTCATTTGATTCTAAAGAACAATTATATATATTCTCCTCTATTACCTCATTTTCACCTTCAAGCTCTCTACAAATTATTATTAATAGCTTCATTACTAAAGACTTAAGGACTAGCGGATATCCCATTCTCTTTAGTTTTTCTTCTTTAATAATTTCATCACAGCACTTAAAAAATTCATTTCCATAATTTTTAATTTTTAATATAGGTCCTAATCCTTTATTATCTATATAATTCTCTCTTATATCACTTAATTTAAAATTATTAATTCCTATATGTAATTGAGTGTATTTAGATGTTTCATTTGGTATTTCCATATGATACAATCCTGGATTAGATAATAATAGATCTCCCTTGTTTAAAATATACTCATTTCCATCAATATAATATTCAACTTTTCCAGATGTCACTATAGATAACTCTAAAAAATCATGACAATGATACTTAAAATCGTATTCTTTTTTTGTCCCATCAACTACTCCTTGAAATGCAAATAATAACTCTGGATTATAATTTTCTGTGCACAAACCATATTCAAACATAATTTTCTCCTTATACCATATAACTCCATATAATTATAACTTTATATAATAATATACATCAATAGTTTAAGATATCACATTTCATTTTTATCCTATAAATAATAATCTATATAAGGAAATTATATTAATTTATTTATGTGGAGGTAACTCAAATGGAAAGCTTAAAATGGATAATGGGCTATTTAAAAAAACACATACTAAAATATAGTATTTCTTTAATACTAGTATTAGTAACTTCATTACTTTGCATGATTAATCCATTCCTTGCTGGTGATATTATAGACAAGGTATTAAATGGAAATCAAAAAAACATATTAATTCCGATTCTTATTGCTATGATTATTGTTGTTGTAATAAAGGGATTAATAACATACTTATATCAAATTATCTTTGAAAAGATATCTCAAGACATTCTTCTTGAAATTAGAGAAGATTTATATTCAAAATTATTAAAGTTAGATTTTGATTATTATAACAATACAAAAACTGGTGATATTATGGCTAGAATGACTGGAGATACAGATGCCCTACGCCATTTTATAGCTTGGGTTGTTTATAATATTCTATCAAATGTTAGTATATTTATATTTGCAATTATATCAATGGCATATGTTAATTTACCACTAACACTCTTTATGTTATCAATATGCCCTGTAATTGCTATACTTACAGTGAAAATGGGTATTAAAATTTCTCCAACTTTTTATAACATAAGAGAAGCTTATTCTAGACTTAATTCTATTACCCAAGAAAATATTAGCGGAAATAGAGTAGTTAAAGCCTTTAGCCGTGAAGACTATGAAATCGAAAAATTTGAAAAAGAAAACTTAAATTACAAAGATAGAAATTTAGATACTACAAAGGTTATAGGTAAGTATATGCCTGTCCTTGAATATTTATCAAGCTTCTTATCTATAATAATGATACTTGTTGGAGGAATATTAGTAATTAATAAATCTATGACTTTAGGTGATTTAGTAATATTTAATGGATTAATATGGGCATTAAATAATCCTATGAGAATGGCTGGTTATTTAATAAATGATACTGAAAGATTTGTTGCTTCTTCTATTAAAATAAGAGAATTATTAAATACTGAATCAAATATTAAAGAACCTGAAGCTCCAATAAAATCTGAAAGAATACGTGGAGATATTATATTTGATAATGTTTCTTTTAGTTATGGGGATACTACTGCATTAAAGAATGTTTCTTTCCAAGCTAAAAGAGGACAAACTATTGGTATCATAGGACCTACTGGTTCAGGAAAATCTACTTTAGTTAATTTAATTTGTAGATTCTACGATGCTACTGAAGGTAAAGTTTATATAGATAATGTTCCAATTAAAGATTTAAATATAAAGCAGCTTAGATCTTCTATTGGTATGGCAATGCAAGATATTTTCTTATTCTCTGATACAATTGAAGGAAATATAGCTTATGGCTCACCTTCTGTGTCACTTGAAAAAATCAAAGATATAGCTAAACTTTCAGAGGCTCATAATTTTATATCCGAAATGCCTGAAGGATATGACACTATTGTTGGGGAAAGAGGTGTTGGTTTGTCCGGTGGACAAAGGCAAAGAATTTCTTTAGCTAGAGCACTTATTACTAATCCATCAATATTAATTTTAGATGATACAACTTCAGCTGTTGATATGGAAACTGAATTTAAAATTCAAAAAGAAGTTAATTTAAATAATCCAAATAGAACAAACTTTATAATTGCTCATAGAATATCTTCTGTTAAATCAGCAGATTTAATACTAGTTCTTGATAATGGGCGAATTATTGAAAGTGGAACTCATGATTCATTAGTTAAAAATAGAGGCTATTATTATGATGTTTATAAAACTCAATTTGGAGATTTCAATGTATCTAAGGAGGCGATTTAAATGGCTAGAAATAAATATGATGTAGACGAAGAATTACAAGCTGGGTTCAACATATCTCATCTTAAAAGACTTATAAAATATATGAAACCTTATAAAAATAAAATTATTATTTCTGTTACTTTAATGCTGATTTCAAGCTTTGTTTCTTTACTTGGACCATATTTAATAAAAATTGCATTAGATGATATTATTCCATCTGGAAACTTAGCTAATCTGGTAATACTATCAATTATTTATGCTTTTTCTCTTATATTAGTTAGTGCATTTATGAAACAACGTATAATTACGATGGGTAAAGTAGGACAAGATATTTTAGTTGATATGAGAAAGGATTTATTTGTTAATCTTCAATCTCTTCCATTTAGCTATTATGACAGTAGACCTCACGGTAAAATATTAGTTAGAGTTGTAAATTACATTAATTCATTAAGTGATTTATTGTCTAATGGTTTCGTTAATTTAATAGCAGATACTGTGACATTAATAATTACTGTAGTATTTATGTTTATCTTAGACTATAAATTAGCTTTAGTTAGTTTACTAGGTTTACCTTTACTTATGACAGTTATAATGTCTATAAAAAAAGCTCAAAGAAAGGCTCATCAAAAACTTAGTTCAAAACAATCAAACATGAATGCATATGTTCATGAAAGTATAAATGGAATAAAGGTAACTCAATCATTTTCTAGAGAAGAAGAAAATATGAAAATCTATAACGATGTTTGTACTCAATATAGCGATGCTTGGATGGATTCAGTTAAATTAAACTTTTTAGTATGGCCAGCTATTGATATTATTTCTGTTGCCTCAGTTGCTTTAATTTATCTTTTTGGTATTTTAATATTTGATTCATCTATTAAAGTTGGTGTTTTAGTTGCATTTATAGGATATGTGTGGAGATTTTGGGCTCCTATAACTAATATAGGTAACTTTTATAACACTATAATTAATGCAATGGCTTATCTTGAAAGAATATTTGAAACAATGGATGAAAAACCTTTAATTCATGATAAAGAAAATGCAACTACACTTGCTCCTATAGAAGGTCATGTAGAATTTAAAGATGTAACTTTTATGTATGAAGAAGATAATCCAATATTAAAAAATATAAATATTAATATAGAAAGTGGTGAATCTATTGCTTTAGTAGGTCCTACTGGTGCTGGTAAAAGTACTATAGTTAGCTTAATAAGTAGATTCTATGACATAAATGAAGGACAAATTTTAATTGATGGTATTGATATACGCGATGTAACACTAAAATCACTTAGACAACAAATGGGAATAATGCTTCAAGATTCATTCATATTCTCTGGAACAATAATGGATAACATTCGTTATGGTAACCTTAATGCTACAGATGAGGAAGTAATTGCTGCTGCTAAGGTTGTTCGTGCCCATGATTTTATAATGGAATTTGAAAATGGATATTATACCGAAGTAAATGAAAGAGGTAGCCGACTTTCTGTAGGTCAAAGACAACTTATATCTTTTGCTAGAGCATTACTTGCTGATCCTAGAATATTAATTTTAGATGAAGCTACTTCTAGTATAGATACTCAAACTGAAATTCTACTTCAAAAAGGATTAGATGAACTTCTTAAAGGCAGAACTTCATTTATAATTGCTCATAGATTATCTACAATTAAAAATTCTTCTAGAATTATGTATATAGATAATGGTAGCATTGTTGAATGTGGAACTCACGATGAATTAATGTCACTAAGAGGGCACTACTATAACCTTTACCAATCACAATATGCCCTACTAAACGCAGTATAACTAAACTGCGAACTATAGTGAGAATGAAAAATGGAATATTACTTTTCACTATTTTTCTTAGTTCCCCGACTTAAAGTTAACGACTCCTGCTACAAATTTGTATGACAAGTCGTTAACTTTAAGGGGATTCTACTTAAATTACAGACTTAAGCTTTAAAGCCAGTGATAGAGAAAAATTAATGATATCACCAGAAGAAAGTATCATATAATATAATAAGCCTTAGAATTTAATTATTATTGTCTTTAATCCAAAATATCCAAAGGATATTAATACAGTATTCCATATACTAATCCCTGCTGCTGAATATAATAAAAACCCGAAAAAATCGGTTCTTAAAACTCCTGAAACTAAAGATATTAACGTTCTTACTACTGGAATAAGTCTACATATAAAAATAGTCTTGTTCCCATATTTATTAGAGTATTCAAATATTTTTTCTGTATACTTCTTAGTTTTAGGAGATTTTTTATAAAACCAATCTAAAATGGGTTTTCCTAAATAATATCCTATTATGTAGAATACTACACTTCCAAATACTGCTGCTGCTATTGATACTAATATTACTAAAAAAAGACTTCCTTTTGTTTCTGCTACAAAAGCTCCTATAGTAGGCATTACTATTGTTGCTGGAACACCTGGACAATTTAGATGTTCTAAAAAAATAACTACAAATAAAAATATTAGTCCATAGCGTACAAAATACTCTGATATTAATTCAATTCCCATAAACCCTTTCCTTCTTTTTGCTGTTTTTAACTATATTTCTAGTACTTTATAATATGTTAATAAATAATCATATATACTAATTTGTTATTGATTAACTATAAAATACTTCTGTTTACTAATTCTTAATTTTTTGTAACATTTTATTATTTTTTTCTTAATTTTTAATGTTATCGATTTCACTTTCTTGGAATATTAATCTAATAGTTGTATAATAATCTATGATTTAATACGTAGTTTAACTTTGTTTAACAAATATTTAATACAGAAAAAACAATCATAGGGGGATTTTTTATGAAACTTTCTTTTAAAGAGCCGTCGACTCGCTCATTTATGAAATTTTTATTTGCTCCATTAATTATTAACTTTATTATTGAACTTTGTAGTAGAAGAAATCTAAATGATACTTTTGGTTATATATTTGGATCTCCATTAGTATTTTTATATAACTCGTTAATTATATTAGCTACGTTATCGGTTGTACTACTATTTAAGAGAAGAACATTTTTCTTCACTTTAATAACTACTGTATGGATTGGATTTGGTATAACCAATGGAATAATCCTAAGCAATAGAGTTACACCTTTTACAGCTACTGATTTAACACTTGCAGATTTAGGATTGGGTATAATATCCAAATATTTATCTAAAACAACAACTACTATTATAGCTACTTTTTTAATCCTTGTAGTTCTTGGAATTGTATTCTTATTCTTTAAAGGACCTAAATATAAAGGTAAACTTAATTATAAGAAAAATGTATTAATTGTTGCATCAGTATGGGTTTTTCTTTTACTTTCAACAAAAACTGCTTTAGGATTTAATATAATAGCTTCTTATTTTGGAAATATCGCTTTTGCTTATCAGGATTATGGTTTTCCTTATTGCTTCTCTAATACCTTATTAAACACTGGTATTGATAAGCCTAAAGATTACTCTGCTGAAAAAATTGCATCTATTTCTGATTTAATTGCATCAAATAATTCAACAAATAATCTTAGCAGCGATGATATTTTATTAGCAAGTACAGAAGGTGGTTTAAACCATCAAACAGATACTGACAAGCCTAATATAATAATGGTACAATTAGAATCATTCTTTGATCCTACATTGGTTAAATATTTACAATTTTCAGAGGATCCAGTGCCAAACTTCAGAAAGCTTATGGAGAACTATTCATCTGGATATGTAACAGTTCCTTCAGTTGGAGCTGGTACTGCAAATACTGAATTTGAAGTTTTAAGCGGTATGAGTTTACAATTCTTTGGTCCTGGAGAATATCCTTATAAAACTATTCTTCAAGAAAGTACTGCTGAAAGCGTTGCTTATGATTTAAAAGAATTAGGCTACTCAACTCATGCTATTCACAATAATAAAGGTACTTTTTATGGTAGAAACTTTGTATTTTCTCAATTAGGATTTGATACTTTTACTTCTTTAGAATATATGAATGTTGAAGAATATACACCAAAGGATTGGGCAAAAGATTTTTATCTTACAGATGAAATACTTAAATCATTAAATTCTACTGAAAACTCTGATTTTGTATATACTATTTCTGTACAAGCTCACGGTGATTATCCAAAAGAAAAAGTATTGGATAACCCACAAATTGAAGTTAGTGGATTACCTGATGAAGAAACAACTAATGCTTTTACTTATTATATAAATCAAGTATATGAAGTTGACCAATTTATTGGACAATTAGTAGAAGCACTTTCTAATAGAGATGAAAAAACTGTTTTAGTTTTATTTGGTGATCATTTACCAACATTAAATTTTGAAGATGAAGACTTAGTTAATAATTCTATCTTCCAAACTGAATATGTTGTTTGGAATAACTTCGATTTACCTAAAAATGATGAAGATTTAACAGCATACCAATTAACATCATCTGTTCTAAATAGTTTAAATATAGATAATGGAGTTTTAACAAAGTTCCATAATCAATTTAGAAATAAAAGCGATTATTTAGATGATTTAAAATTATTACAATATGATATGTTATATGGTGAAAAATATATTTATGGTGGTACTAATCCATTTATAGCTACAGACTTAAAAATGGGAACTTATGATATTTCTATAACAGATGTTTATGAAGAAATTTCTGTACCAACAGAAAAAGAACCTGTAGTAGATACTGAAGTAGCTGTAGATTCTGAAGATACTGAAATCTCTGAAGAAAGTGAAGAAGAGGTTATTGCTGAAGAAGTTAATAATTTAATTGTAAAAGGTGAGAACTTCAATAAATTTAGTAAAATCTATATAAATGGTAAATATACTAAAACTATATTTGTTGATTCTAATACAATTATGGTTACTGATATTACTTTAGAGCCTAATTCATCAATAGTAGTTACTCAACGTACTTCTGGTGGTGGAAAATTAGGATCTACAAACGAATTTATTTATCCAAATGTAATTGAACAATAATATAAGTTAATAATTAACTTATAAATAAAAAAAGTAGATATGAATTTTAAAATTCTATCTACTTTTTTTATATCTAATTATTTTATAATTCTTCCTTTAATCTCTGTAGCTCTTCAGTAGTAAGTATTCTCCATTTTCCATAAGGAATATCATCAATTTTTATGTTAAGGATTCTAATTCTCTCTAACTTTATCACAGTATATCCAAATGCTTTTGTCATTCTTCTAATTTGTTTATTAAGTCCCTGAGTTAAAACTATATTAAAAGTATTATCATCTATTTTATTCACCTTACATTTTCTTGTTATAGTATCTCCTATATCTACTCCATTTGCCATCTTATTAATAAAATCATCATTAATTATTTTATCTACAGTTACTATATATTCTTTTTCATGAAAATTATCTGATTCTAATATTTTATTTGCTAACACTCCATCATTAGTCATTATTATTAATCCTTGAGATTCTTTATCTAATCTACCTACCGGAAATATATATTGATTATAATTCATGTACTCTATTATATTATTTTTAACACTCTCTGCAGCAGTACAAGTTATCCCTACAGGCTTATTTAAAGCTATATATATCTTTTCTTTTGCTTGTACCTTTTGTCCATCTAATAATATTTCATCATATTCTTCAACCCATTGTCCTGGCTCACATAAAACACCATTTACAATAACTCTTTTTTCTTCAATTAATCTATTAGTTTCTTTTCTAGAGCAAATTCCTAAGTTGCTAAAATATTTATTTATTCTCATATATAAATTTATCCCCTCGTAAATTTAATTAATTATTATTCCTAAACATATTTCATTAAATTATAAAAGGCATCTTAAATTACAATAAGACACCTTAAACCATTAACTATTATACTTCTAATATAATATAAATTACAATAAAAAAAGCCTTAGAATAGAAGTAGAATATTTATTTAAAATACACTTCTTAATTAAGACTTTTTCAATAATCCCTAATTATTATATGGTTCTGTATGAATATTTATTTCTTTAATATAACTTAAAGTAGAAATTATATTATGCTCTAAATCATCTGCTATATCATGTGCTTCTTCTAATGTTTTAGCTTTATCAATAAATATACTCATATCAATATAAGCTACTGATCCATATTTTCTTGACTTAAAATCCTTTATTCCGTATATTTTTTGATTATTATCTATCATAGATTTAATTTCACCAATATCTTGTTTGCTAATTGAACTATCCATTAACTCATCACAAGCTGATTTCAATATATCAATTCCCACTTTTACAACAACTATTGCCACTATAATTGATGCTATTGGATCCAATATCTTAAATCCAAGCATTGCTCCACCAATTCCTATAAATGCAGCAATAGAAGATAATGCATCTGATCTATGATGCCATGCATCTGCTTTTAATGATGATGAGTTTATTTTTTTAGCAACTCTTATAGTAATTTGATATTGATATTCCTTGACTCCAATTGAAATTAAAGCAACTATTAAAGGTAGTAAAGTTGGAACTTGAATTTCATTTAGGTTAAATAATGCAGCTACGCCTTTATACCCTATTTCTACTGCAACTATAATAAGTACTGCTGCTAAAACAAAAGCTACTAAGCTTTCAGCTTTCTCATGCCCATATTGATGTTCTTCATCTCTTGGTTTTCTTGAAATCTTATTTCCTATAAGAATTCCAATGGAAGTAATTATATCTGAAGCTGAATGTAATCCATCAGCGATTATAGCTGTAGAATTACCAAAAACACCTGCTAATATTTTCATTATAGTTAATCCTATATTAAGTAAAATCGATAATATTGTTACCTTATTTGATTCGTCATATCTTTTTTCCATGAATATCTTCCCCTTTTTCTCATTTGATAATTACATTATATGCTAAAAACCCTTATTTGTATACTTTTAATTATCAATTAATAATTTTCAACTGATAATGATTTTTGTTAATTTATAATAACACTTCCCATTTGCTGGTAATTTTGTGACGTATTATTATATACATTTCTCCCCTTAAATGTAATACAAATCAGAAAAAACAAGTAAGATTTTTTTATTTTAACAACTTACTTGTTTTTTATACATTAATATACAAACTCTAAATTTTCTTTTATATTAAAGAAATCAGAGTAATCAATATCAAATAATGGTTTCTTAACCTTTGACACATTAATATTTTCTTTAATTAGCTGTGTTAAAACTCCTGCATATGATAAATCTCCTTGAATTATTGCTCCATAAATACATCCATCTTTATAGATAATTTTCTTATAATCATCTCCATTTTTATCTATAACTTCTTCATAGCTATCATCTGGTTTATTTATGATTCCAAGAGACATAGTTGGAAGACCTAAAAAATTCATAGTATTTTTACTTCCAAAGAAATCATTCATGAAAGCAACTTTTCCACTCATATTACTAGCTGCTATTATTCCTTCCTTTACTGCTGTTGGCCAAATTGGATTTCTTCCACTTATGTCACCTGCAGCATATACATCCTTCGCATCAGTTTCTCCTTTTTCATTAATTATTACTCCAAACTTATCACACGCCACTGATGTTCCTTCTAAAAATTTAATATTTGATCTTACTCCTGTGCAAGCTATTACAAGTTCACAAGGTACCTCTTCCCCTGTATTAAGCTTTATCGCCACTGGATTTTTATTTTCATCTATTATTAACTTTTCTGCTTTTACTCCAAATTTTAAATTTACTCCTCTATCTTCTAATAATTTTTCATATCTATTTGCTGCATGTTTATCTAATTGAAGTGGTAGTATCCTATCTCCCATTTCTATAAGAGATAAATTAATATCATAATCAATTATTCCAGCAATAGCATCTATTCCTACTAATCCTCCACCTAAAACAACAACATTTTTAACCTTTTGTGCTATATCCTTAATTTTAAGTGCGTCATCTAAATCTCTTAATCCAACTACATTATTTGCTTCTCTTAAATTTTCTATTGGTGGTATAAATGAATATGCACCTGTTGCTAATAATATTTTTTCATATTTAATTTCTTCACCATCATCTAAAGTTATACTATGTCCTTCAGGATTAATTCCAATGACTTCTTTTCCCTTAATCCATTTTATATTATATTTATCAAAAAATTCTATTGGTGTAAAATCTAAATCTTCTACAGTTCTACGACCATCTAAATAATGATGTAAAATACATCTTGAATAAACATTCTCATCCTTTGAAACTAAAATAATTTCTGCATCTTTATTATATTCTCTTAATGTTCTAGCACCATTAATTCCAGCTGCTGAAGCTCCTACTACTACATATCTCATTAGTCTTCTTCCACCTCCTCTAGTGTTAATGCTGCCATTGGACATCTAGCAACACATTGTGGATAATTCTCATCTGTAGATCTGCACATATCACATTTCATTACTTCCTTATCAGTAGCACTATCCATCTTTAATACTCCATAGGGACATGCCATTATACACATAAAACAACTAGCACATCTTGATTTATCATATAAAACTAATCCTGTTTCATCATCTCTTCTCATGGCACCTGTCATACAAGTATAAACACATTCTGGTTTAGAACAATGTCTACAATATATTGGTGCATACTTACCTTCACTATTAATAGTAATTCTACCTCTTGTATCTCCACCATGAGCTACTTTACAAGCAGTAGTACAAGTTAAACATCCTATACACTTTTTTCTATCTATCTTTATTCTCTTCATGACTTTCTCCTAACTAACCTTTTCTATTTTTACTGGTACATATTTAAAGTTAGGTTCTTTTGAATATGTATCAAATATTGAAGGTAAAAGTGAGTTTGCTTCTATATAATGCATAGGTGCATAAATATGATTTTTCTTAACAGTTCTTGATAATTTAACAAGAAACTCATTACTAACTCCATTTGGCGAAGATATCTTAACAATATCATTTTCCTTTATATTTAATTCTTCTGCTAACTCATTATTTATATTTACATATCCTCTTCTAGGAACAATTGCTTCTACATCATATATTTCTCTAGTTCTTGTTTGAGTGTGCCATTGCCCTACTGTACCTCTTCCCGTATTGAATAAATAAGGGTATTCTGATGATGGTTCAATTGGAACTGGTGCTACATCCTCATAAATAAATTTAGCCTTTTTACTTGGAGTATAAAATTTATTATCTTCAAATAATCTTCTTTCGTCTTCTTTAATTTCCTCTCCTTTTCTACAAGGCCATTGTACCCCTCTTGAATCCTTTAATTTATCATAATCTACACCAGTAATATCACAAGGCATTCCTTTTGAACACTCTTTCATAAGTTCAAAAGCCTCTCTTGGAGTCTTCCATTTATCTAAAAGTTTTCCCATTCCTAATGCTTTTCCTACTCCAAGCATAATTTCATAATCAGTTAATTCATTCTCCTTCTTCTCCAATACTGGGTTTAATTTTGATAATCTTCTTTCTGTATTTATTAATACTCCCTCTTTTTTCAAACCATTTGTAGATGGTAGTAATAAATCACAATACTGTGCAGTATCCGTATCTGCATAAATATCTTCTACCACTAAGAAATCAAGGTTTTCTGCAGCTTTTTTAAACTCTAAATTATTAATCCATGAGCTTAAAGGGTTAGTTGCAACTACCCATAAAGCCTTTATTTCACCGGAATTTATTTTATCTATAATAACATTGTATGGAAGGGTTGGTTTTGTTGGAAGCATAGCTTCATCCATCTCTAAAACTTCAGCAATTCTAGCCCTTCTTGCTGGATCACTATATTCACCTCCACCATAAAAACCAGTTGTATTACTAAATAATCTTGAGCCCATAGCATTACATTGACCTGTTATAGAGTTAGCTCCAGTTCCTACCTTCCCTATATTTCCTGTCATTAAAGCAATGTTAATTATTGCTTGTGCATTTCTTACAGCTTGATATCCTTGGTTTATTCCCATAGTCCACCAAAGAGATACTCTTTCACCTTCATGTATTATTTTTGCAAGCTCCAACATTCGCTCACTAGATATACCTGTTTCATGTTCTATCTTATCTAAAGTAAAACTTTTTACCTTTTCTTTAAACCCTTCAAAGTCCTCAGTATAATTTTCTATATATTCATTATCAATCCAGCCTTTTTCAATTAAAATATTAGCTAACGTATATAAAAATGTTAAATCACTTTTTGGTTTTATATCATACCAAATATCACAGTTAGTTACTGTTTCAGACCTTCTTGGATCAACAGCAATAAGTTTAGCATTTCTCTTATTATTTCTCACTCTACTCCAAAGAATTGGATGACATACTACAGGATTTGATCCTATTAATATAATTACATCTGACTCTTCTAAATCTTTTAATGTATAAGGTGGAGCATCAAATCCAAAGCTTTGCTTGTATGCTACAACTGATGTTGCCATACAAAGTCTAGTGTTTCCATCTCCATTTCCACCTAAAAAACTTCTTCCTATATGCCCAATAAGAGCCATCTCTTCTGTTGCTAATTGTCCTGTACTTATAAATGCAAAACTTTCTTTTCCATATTTATTTTGAATATCTAATACTCTATCTGCAAAAAGCTTAAATGCATCATTCCATGATATTTGTCTCATAAGTCCTTCTTCATCTCTCATAAGAGGTAATACAGGATTATGAAATTTTGTGTTTTGTTTATCTAAATTTAAACCTTTAGTACAACAAAACCCTGTATTTACAGGATAATCTACAGTAGGCACAACCTTTTTTATTTCTCCATCTTCAACATGAAAATCAAGATTGCAAGCTATAGAACAATAATTACAAGTTGATCTTATAACTTTCATATAAAACACTCCTTCTTTTACAAACTTACACTTATCTAATTTAAAAATTATTTTACTTCCTCATATAATGTACTCCACTCCAATTTACATTTTCACTTACTTCTGCAATATCAGGCAGATTAACTCCATCAAGAGCCCATTTTTTATACTCTTTATATCCGGTTCTATCAACTATATATCCAATATGTTCTTTTCCATAAGGTGCATCTGGACTTATATACTCCCTAACAAACTTATAAGTATTGTCTATAACCTTTAATACCGTATCTTCATCTGCCCATTTTATAAAATCTTCTGCAATTCTTGGATTGGTTTTACCTGTTCTCCCCATAATAACAATTCTAAAATATTTTTTAGGACTTCTAGTCCACGCATTATTAGGACACGCTAATACACATTCTCCACATCCAATACATTTACTAGGATCTCTTATAACCTTATAGTTTTTAGCAGTTAATGCTGTTGTTGAAACTTGTTTACACTTTTTAACACAAGCTCCACAAGATACACATCTATATGAATCATAAACTGGAAGACACATTCCTATTATTCCTATATCATGCATTCTAGCTTTAATACAATCATTAGGACATCCTGTTGCTGCAATTTTAACATGCAAATCATCAGGATAAACCATATCTTCAATCTTCCTAGCTAATTCTGTAGTATTATATTGTGCTTTAGGACAAACATTGTTACCGATACAAGATGTTATATTTCTTGTACCTGCAGATGGATATCCACTCTCCCTATGTTTTTGATTAGTTCCCATATTATCTATAATAGGTTGAAGTGCTTCATTTACTTCATTCATACATTCCATAGGAATTCCTAATACTTCAAAGCCTTGTCTTGTTGTAATATGTACTCTTCCATCTCCATACTTATCCGCTAAATCGGCAACTATCTTTAATGTATCTGATTTAATTGATCCACCTGGAATTCTAATTCTTACTGCTGTCATATATTTATTTTTAGTTATTCTAAAAGCATTTTTCATTGTCTTTCTTGTGTTTAAATCATGTACAAGAGTCATATCCTATCCCTCCTAATCATATAAAGTTTTTCCAAAAGCATAATTAAACACTGGTCCATCAGTACATATATAAGTAGTATTCATTCTGCAATGTCCACACTTACCAAGTCCACAGCTCATCTTTCTTTCATAAGAAACCCAAATATTATAATCCTGTATACCTATCTTTTGGAATTCTATTATTGAAAACTTCATCATCATTGGAGGGCCAACAATAACTACAGAAACATTACTCTTATCGTTTATATTTAACTCTGGTATATACTTAGTTACAAGTCCAATACTGCCATTATAATCTTCATCAGCTTTATCCACAGTCAATATGACATTAAATTTAGACTTCCACTTCTCTATATCTTCCTTAAATAAAATATCTTCAGGAGATCTAAATCCACATATTAATGTTGCACTTTTACATTTATCTATATTTTCATAAAAGTACTCTAAAATACCTCTAACAGGTGCTAATCCACTTCCCCCTGATACAATTATAATTTCCTTATCAACATAATTTTTTATCTCAAATCCATTTCCATAAGGTCCTCTTAATCTCATAGTGTCGCCTATATTTAACTTAAATATCTCTTCAGTAACTTTTCCAACTTCTCTAATAGTAAAATCTAAATACTCATCACTAAATCCAGATACTGATATTGGTGATTCACCATACTTAGGCATTGATATTTCAAAAAATTGTCCTGGATTTATTTCATCACATTTTCTAGTAACTCTAAAAGTCCACTCTTTTGGAGTATGCTTAATAATATCTAGAATTTTTACTTCATAAGGAATATATTCATTTACCATCTTTTACTCCCCCCTTTGCTTACTCTTAACAAATTGAGTTACTTTATTCATAGCTGTAGATATTGATATATATTGAGGGCATACATCATCACATCTTCCACAACCTACACACATTTGCGGTCCAAATCTTTCACCATAATCATACATTTTGTGCATAGTCTTATATCTCATTCTATCCCCATTTCTTACCCTAACATCATGACCTCCTGCCATTAAAGAAAAACCTGGTATCTGACACGAAGCCCCTACTCTTCTTCGTTCTCCACACCTTAAATTGTCCTGACTTACTATATCCTGCATTGTATAACAAGAACAAGTTGGACAAGAAAGATTACATCTTCCACAAGCTATACATCTATAATCATACTCTCTCCATAACTCTGCCTCTGCTACCTCTAGAGGATTCAGTTTTTCTGGTAATGTTACAGTTACATCATTAGAAGATACAAATTCAATATTAAAGTCTGCCTCTTCTCCTATAAAAATATCCTTAAACTCTTCATCTTTTACATCTACATACACATCACCCTTATCAACTTTAATACCTAAAGAATAATCATCTGTTTTATTGGTACCAAAGCTTACACAAAAACAATTTCTAAAGCTTTCTGCACATCCTATCACCACTATTTTCACCTTATCTCTAAGCCTTTTATAATAATAATCTGGTTCTTTTCCATTCTTTAAATAAACATTATCTATTCTATGTAATCCATGAACATCACAAGATCTCATAAATACCAACATTTTTCTTTTATCTATTGTTGGAATTTTATATTCATCTTCTGTGTAATAAAATAATGTTTCTGTAACAGGCATAACTACTTCTTTAGCTGTAAAGTGTGATTTACGATCAAATTCAATCTCATTAATACTTTTTACTTCTTCATATCTAATTACATCTGTATCTGAATATTGACCAGCATATGGTATAGATACTGGTGCTATTACTTTATACTCACCTTTAATTTCATTAAGTATTTCATCAAATTTTTGAACAGTAATTTTTATTTTCATTAGTTACCACCTCTCTTTGTCATAAAAATATTTTTTGTAAAATTCTTCATTTATATTCATCTATTATCATTTGTTTATATATATAAATAAATTCATAATTATTTTAGATTAAATAAAAAATGATCTATATCTAACCAACCTAATTAAAAGTTATTTAGATATAGACCTTAAATTAATATATTTAAAAATCTTTCTATTTCTTCACTATTTAAATATACATCTCCTATCATTCCATGAATTCTATAGGCTTCAATAAAATTATGGAAATCTGATCCAGCTGTATAAATAATATTTCTTTTATTTGCAATATCTATAAAATACTTAGTATCCTCTTCTGAATTTTTAAAATATTTTGCTTCAATCCCATCAAACTTTATATTAATAATATTATCAAAATCTTTTTTACATAAAAGCACAGGATGAGCAAGTACTACTACTGCTCCAAAATACCTTAATATATCAACACCAGTTTGAACACATAGCTTATTCTTAAAGCCACAAAAATCTATTTTATCTTCAAATCCTCTTCTTATATCCTTAATTCTTTGCTGCTTAACCTTTAAAAGTACTTCCTTTAATAAATCATTCTTATAGCTATCATCTTTAAAGTATCCCAATACATGTACCCTGCAATCATTATATCTAGTAGATAATTCTACACCTGGTATTACAGCAACATTATTTTTTTTACCTTCTATAATAGCTTCATCTATACCATCTGTATTATTATGATCTGTTATTGATATTATATCCATATCTCTCTTCTTGGCCAAATTAATTATTTGACTTGGCATTAAGCTGCCATCCGAATAAGTTGAGTGTATATGAAAATCACCTTTATTATACATATTACTTATTTTCATCCTAATATTTATCTCATATATATTATATTCATAATAATATATTATTGTTTTTAAATTAGAACTTATTTTATTTCAAAAAAAAAGCAATCCTTTCGGATTGCTTTATGCAAATAAAATTATTTACTTAATTGAGCTTTTGCAGTTTCTACTAAGTTTGCAAATGCTTTTGGATCGTTGATAGCTATTTCAGATAACATCTTTCTGTTCATGTCGATTCCAGCTAATTTGATTCCGTTCATGAATTTTGAGTATGAAAGACCGTTCATTCTTGTAGCAGCATTAATTCTTGCTATCCATAATCTTCTGAAATCTCTCTTCTTTAATCTTCTTCCAACGTATGCATTTCTTAAAGCTCTGATTACAGATTCGTTAGCAGTTCTGAATAATCTGCTCTTCCCACCGTAGTAACCTTTTGCAAGCTTTAAAACTTTTTTATGATTCTTACGAGCATTTACCGCTCTCTTAACTCTTGCCATTTTGTATTCCTCCTAAGTCCTCTATATTATAGGTATGGTAATAATTTCTTCATTGCTTTTTCTTGAGTAGTTGAAACGTAAGCTGCTTTTCTTAAGTTTCTCTTTCTCTTAGCGCTCTTCTTTGTTAAGATATGGCTCTTGAAAGCTTTTGCTCTTTTTAACTTTCCAGTACCAGTCTTCTTAAATCTTTTTGCTGCACCTCTGTGCGTTTTCATTTTTGGCATGATAATATTCTCCTCTCTGGTTATGCTTTTTTAGGGGCTAATACCATAGTCATGTTTCTTCCTTCTTGTTTAGCTGCTTTTTCAACAGTACAAACATCTTCAAGTTTTGAAACAAAGTTTTCTAAGATTTTTAATCCTAGGTGACCTAATGTTGCTTCTCTACCTTTGAATCTAACAGTGACTTTAACTTTATCCCCGTCTAATAAGAACTTTCTAGCATTCTTAGCTTTAATAGCAATGTCATTTTCTTCAATAGTTAAACTACATCTGATTTCTTTAATAACAGTTACTTTTTGCTTTTTCTTAGCCTCTTTTTCCTTTTTAGATTGCTCGTAAATGTATTTGCCTAAATCCATTATTTTACATACTGGTGGCACTGCAGTTGGAGAAATCATTACTAAATCTAAGTCCTTCTCTTCTGCTATTTGTAGAGCTTCATTTCTTGAGATAACTCCTAATTGACTACCATCTGAATCAATTACTCTTAACTCTCTTTCTCTAATACTTTCATTACAAGTAAAGTTTTTACTGATAACATTCACCTCCGATAAAATCTATCAAGAAAAATATATAAATAAAAGGGCAGCATAATTGCCGCCCTCGTATTATTTAGAAAATCTAGACTTTCTTCTAGATAAAAATCCAATAAACTCATTACCTTACTAAGCTTAGCCGTAAGGCGAGAAACGGCTGTTTCTTCTTGACGAAACTTATTATAGCATCGTCTTAACATATTGTCAAATCTTTTGTTTTATAATTTTGTTTCTTAAAAATATGATTTATACACAAATACTAATCTGTCTCGTCATATTTCCTTTTGTCATGTAGCACTTTTCTACTATTTTGAAGCCTGCTGAAATTATTAAATTATCCATATCTTCAAATGTTATTATAACTAGTTTACGAGCAATTTTTCTTGAAGTATTAATTATTTCTATTTGTTCCTGTATAGTTACAGGTGAAAATAATCCATAAGGAATATCAACTATGGCAACATCAAAAGTTTCATTTATATTATGCATATCCCCACTAGTTATTATCTCTCTATTATACCCTAGAAATTCTATATTATTCCTAGCATTACAGGCAATAGATTTACTAATTTCATAACCTTTTACATCAATACCTAAATCAAGTGCTTCTATAACAACTGTTCCAATTCCACAACACGGATCAACCAATGTTAATTCTCTATTATCTCCAACAGCTATATTTACTAATGCTCTAGCCATTCTTAACGGCACTGCATTTGAATATGAATATGGCTTATCATTATGTTTTTGCCATTTAAAATTATTTTTTATAAGTTCTCCAAAAATCCACTTATCTTTTACTTTTGTAATTGCTAACTCAATCTTTGGATTATGTATATCTGGGAATCCAGTTACAACAAAGCCAATTTCCCTTATAGCTTTAAGACGTTCTTCATAAGAAACATCTCCATTCTCACTCTTTATATAATTAACTTTAAAGTCATCATATGATATTTTATTTTCTTTTATTTTATTAATTATGTGTTCTAACTTTTCTTCTATATATATTGAAGAAATTTTTAATTTAATAAATGGACTTCTTGATGGATCAAAATTTTTTTCTGAAAACAAATATTTTTCTTTAGGTTCTATTCCAAAAATACTTCTCATTTCCATATTACATAATTCTTTTTCCATCTCAGAGCAATTAATAAAATAAAAGTTGTCTTTTGGGGTGTTTTCACACTCACTACTTACTATTTTATTGCTCACTTCAACACCCCCTATTTTTTTATTTTTTATTACAATATTCCTCAATGGAATCTGCAACTACTTTTGCATATGCTACAGCATGAACTACAGTATTAGCTCCTGTTACAACATCACCAGATGCAAACACACCATCTTTTGTTGTATGTCCCTTATCATCTGTAAGCAATAATCCCCATTTATTAGTTTCAAGACCTGTAGTATTAGCAACTATATTCTTTCTTGGTGATTGACTTACTGCAATAATTATAGAATCACAATTAAATATTCCTTCAGTTCCTTCTAATGTAACAGTGTTTATTCTTCCATCTTCAGTAACTTCATTTTTTGTTTCAATATATTTAATTCCTTCTTCAGTTAGCTCTAGTGGTGCTTTAAATAATTCAAACTTAACTCCATCTTCCTTTGCCTCTTCTAACTCAACTTTAGTACAAGGCATATTTTCAAAGCCCTTTCTATATACCACATAGACTTCTTCTGCTCCACTTCTTTTAGCTACTCTAGCTGCATCCATAGCAACATTTCCTGCTCCTATTACAGCAACTTTTTTCCCTAAATTATATACTTGTGGTGATTTTAAATAATCAATAGCATAATGAACATTTCCTAAAGATTCACCTTTAATATCTAAAGTTTTAGGATTCCATACTCCAGTTCCTATAAATACAGCTTTATATCCATCAAAGAACAATTTATCAAGTGTAATTACTGGTCCAATTAAAGTATTAGGTCTTATTTTTACTCCAAGTTCAAGAAGAATTTCTTCATATCTATCTATCATTGAATTTGGTAATCTATATTCAGGAATTCCATATCTAAGTACTCCTCCTATTTTTTCATGAGCATCAAAAAGAGTAACTTTAAATCCCTTTCTAGCTAAAGCAATTGATAATGTAATCCCTGCTGGACCTGCACCAATTATTGCAATACTTTCATTTCTTTTCTCTATACTTTCAAATTTCACTTTATATAAATACTCTTTAGAAATATATTCTTCAATTTCACAAAAGCTAACAGGTTCACTTTTTATACCCCTAATACAATTTCCCTTACATTGGTCTTCATGTGGACATACTATAGCACAAGCTGCTGATAATGGATTATTATTAAATAATATTTCACCAGCTTCCATTATCTTATCTTCTTTAAAAAGCTTAACTACCTCTGGAATTTCTGTGCTTATAGGACAGTTTGCCTGACATCTAGCATTTTTACATAATAAACATCTATCTGCTTCTAATAATAATCTTTTCATTTGCATCTCCCTTAACTAATCACTTTATTAAGTGAAAAGTGAAGAAGTAAGAGTGAAAAGTGAGGGGAAAATTCAGCTAAGCTGAATTAAAATATATATTTTAAGAAACTGCAATGGCAGTTTTAACCTTAACTAATCACTTTTCACTTTTCTCTCTTCACTCTTACCTTTAATAGCTTTCATATTTTTTCTTCTTTAGTAAGTTATAAAATTTATTTAAGTATATCTAATACATAGTTCTTAAATTCTTCAAAACTTACTTTTTCAGTACTAGTTCCCTTATTTAACTTATTTGTAGCAAAATTATATTCTACTGTTCCATAACTAAACTTCGGGCTTGATATAATAACAATATCTTCATTTGCACTAAATATTGCTTTATTACCCATTGATATTTTACATAATTCTAAAAAGCTTTCTTCATTATTTAATTTTCCTTCATTAATCTTATTTAAAACAAAATTAAATAATGAATATCCTCCGCCTAATGATATCATACTATTATTTTCAATATAAAATACTTTATCTGTATTGTAAAAATATTTCATTTTTCCAAAGTTAACAGTTTTAAATTGAGAATTTAATTCTACACCTGCTAAATCATACTTATTAATTTCATCTTCAATAGATTCCCAAGCAATCTTTTGTTCTATAGCATTATTCTTAACTACTGAGTTAAATTTAAGAAGAGAGCTCTCCATATCTTTATCTGTATATATAATATTTTCATTTATTGCTACATTAAATTCTCCATTTTCATATGTTAAAGTTATTTTATTTCCCATAATAATCTCCTTATCTAATTAATAATAATTATTATTATAACATATACGTTATTATTAAAATACTCCATAAATTTTATATTCATTCATTAGTATTTCCAAAGTATAAAAATAGTGTGCTTAAGATTATTAAATAATCTTTATGGCACACCATTTTTCTAATTTACTTAACTAACTTTGCTGTATCTCTAGCAATCATTAATTCTTCATTTGTAGGTACTACATATACCTTTACTCTAGAACCTTCATTAGATATTTCTTGAATTTCACCTCTTAATTCATTTTTCTCTTCATTAAGTGTAAATCCAAAGAATTCTAAACCATTTAATATTTCTTTTCTTGTAATAGCAGAATTTTCTCCTATTCCAGCAGTAAATACTATAACATCTATACCGCCCATTGCTCCAGCATAAGCAGCAATTTGAGTTCTAACCTTATAATAGAATATTTCTAAAGCAAGTTTTGCTCTTTCATTACCAGCTTCTCCAGCTGCTAAAACATCTCTAAAATCTGATGATACTCCTGAAATTCCTAAAACTCCAGATTTTTTATTTAATAATTCATCTACTTGCTCTATTGTATATCCATGTTGTTCTATTAAGAAACTAATAACAGATGGGTCTATACTTCCTGATCTTGTTCCCATCATAACTCCTGCAAGTGGTGTGAATCCCATAGATGTATCTACTGATTTTCCATTCTTAACAGCAGCTAATGAACATCCATTACCTAAGTGACATGTAACTATTTTTAAATCTTTTATATCTTTTCCCATAACTTTTGCTACTTTATTTGAAACATATTTATGAGATGTTCCATGGAATCCATATTTTCTTATTCCATATTTTTGATATAAGTCATATGGTAATGGACAAATATAAGAATGCTTTGGCATTGTTTGATGGAATGCTGTGTCAAATACTGCTACCATTGGAGTATTTGGCATTAACTCTTTACAAGCCTCAATTCCTATAACATTTGGTGGGTTATGTAATGGTGCAAGCACTATACAATCCTTAATTGATTGTAAAACTTCATCATTAATTAATACTGAATCTGAATATTTTTCTCCACCATGAACAACTCTATGCCCTACTGCTGAAATTTCATCCATAGACTTAATAACTCCATGAACTGGATCAATTAATGCTTCTAATACTAACTTTATTGCGTCTTTATGGTTCTTTATTTCTGTATTTATTACATATTTATCTTTTCCTTCAACCTTTTGAGTTAATACAGATCCTTCAATTCCTATTCTTTCAACTAAGCCTTGAACCATACACTCTTCTGTGCTCATATCTATTAGTTGATATTTTAAAGATGAACTACCACAATTTATTACTAAAGTTTTCATTTTCCCACACTCCTTCGAAAAAATTATTATATATATATATAATAACACTAAATCTTTTAAATAATTAAAAAGATTCATTATTCTATTTTATCTGAAAACTCTGTGAAATACTCTCTTCTATATCTATAAAAAATTTTTAACTTCTTCATAATATATCTTTAATTGTTCAATATTAGCTATTACTTCTTCATATTTAGGAAAATCTTTAATTATTCTAACAATACACCTTATACAAAACTCTTTCCTTTTATTAAAATCACTTCTCATTTCCTTCTTATATCCCCATGTATGAGTAAATAATTTTTGCTTATTAGAAAATAATTCTTCTAAAGTCATTATTTCATTAATATCGATATTTTTCATCTTAGCACACATGGATATTAATCTTTGTTCTGCAAAAACCATATTAGCTATTTTATCACTATTATTATCTAAATTCTTCATAAAATTTATAGCTGATTCTGTATAATATTCTTTTAAATTTTCATTTGAAATATACATAAAAGCAGTATTACTAGGTAATACTGTCCAATCTAATCCTTTATCTAAAAAATATCCATCTTTAAATTTAAAAAATTTTTTATTGGGATAAACTTCTTTTATTATTTTTTCCTTATGAATTACACTTACTTGTGTGTTCTTCAAAATCTCCCTTATATTTTCCCAAACTATAAAATCAGTATCAATCATTACACATGGTGATTTTTGTTCTTTTAATGCATATAACTTTCCTGCTGCCCAAAATACACTACTATCTATATTATAATCTATATTATCTAAAGATATTTCAATTCCTAAATCCCATATATTTTCTAATCCCATACTCTTATAATAATTAGCACCAATTTCATCAGTAATCATTTTTATACTTCCATTCTTTTCTCTCCACTTTAATGCTGAAAGAATAGTTGTTAATATTTCAAAATCTTCTACATAATAATCCATATGTGGATTTATTGTAAAAAATGGTTTAGTCCAGTTTGAATGAAATGCTTCTATCATCATATCTTTCCTTTCTTCAGTAATCTATCTAATTTATATAAGATTTAGACCATATCCTCCTACACCAGATACATTATATTCTGAAGAAATACTTTTACTATTCTTTTTACTGATTGTTGAAATATAATTCCAATTACATTCACTTATTCTATTTATACTTTCCTCTTTATTTATACGTTTTTTCTTATTATAATCCTTAATTTTATAGCTTAATTTTTCTCTCATACTTTCTCCTCAAAAAAAATATTATAGCACAGCAAATTACCATCAATTTACATATGCTATAATATATTATATTCTTATTCTTCTAATAAGTCACGTATTACTCTTGTTGCATCCATATAAGAAGCAATAGACTTGTCATAATTTAATTTATTTATTATTTTTGATACTAATTCTGACATATCTACAGCTCTATACCATTTAGAGTCACGTAATTCTTGTGGTATATATGTTAAATTAGTAGAGTATACTCTAGTTATTATTCCATCTTCACAGAATCTGTGGAACTTTTCTAATCCTTCTGTAAAGAATGCAAAAGTTGTTGCTACATAAACATTTCTTGCTTTTCTTTCTTTTAGTTCAACAGCTATATCAAGTACTGATTCGCCTGATGCTATCATATCATCAACTATTAATACATCTTTTCCTTCAACATCTCTTCCCATATATTCATGTTGTACTATAGGATTTTTACCATTTACTATTCTAGAGTGGTCTCTTCTCTTATAGAATAACCCTACATCTACCCCTAAAACACTTGAATAATAAATTGCTCTATCCATAGCCCCAGTATCTGGACTTATAACTATAAGCTTGTCTTTGTTTAACTCTAATGTATTTTCATTCTTTATAAGAGATTTTACTATATCATAAGTTGGATAGAAATTCTCAAAAGATAATAGAGGAGTTGCATTTTGAACATTAGGATCATGTACATCAAATGTAAGTACTTCGTGTACTCCTAGTCTTTCTAATTCTTGAAGTGCTAATGCACAATCTAAAGATTCTCTTCCCTTACGTCTATGTTGTCTTGACTCATATAAAAGTGGCATTATTACTGTAATTTTTGCCGCTTTCCCCCTAATTGCAGAAACAGTTCTCTTTATGTCTTGGAAGTGCTCATCTGGACCCTTATGATTAACGAATCCAAACATCTTATATGTACAACTATAATTACCAATATCACATAAAATGTATATATCCTTACCTCTTACACTTTCTGATATTTTGACCTTTCCCTCTCCGTTAGAAAATCTTATTTCATTAATTGGTATTAGGAACGATTCAGTAGTATTTCTCTTTTCTTGGATAAATTTATCAATTGCATTTCCAAGTTCCTTACAACTTTCTAAAGCTATTATTCCTAATTCATGTTTTAATTCTGACATCAAACTTTCCCCTTTACATTAAAATTTCAAAGATTCAAATTTAATAATATATACTATATATAATATATACTATATAATGTATAGTATATATTATTTTAATAAAATTCCAATCATTAATAGTATATACCAAACCCGAATATTAATAAATACTTATATAAAAATATTCTATTTTATTGTCATTTTTATTAACCTTTACTATTTTTTTCGCATATTTTTTCACTTTTTGTCAATATATCATTTAATTTAAGAACAAATATTGATTAATATTTATATTTGATATAATTTATAAATACACTATTAAAGTTATAAATAATAAAAGGAGCTTATTTATGAATGATATACAATATGAAAAACTACTTAATATAAAAACAACAGGAGAACAACAAGGTTTCTACGAATCACATCATTACAATAGATATGAAGCCACATCTTATCTAGCTTTGGATTCACTCTTTAAACAGTATACATTAAATACTTCTGATCATTTAATAGATTTTGGCTGTGGAAAAGGAAGATTAGCTTTTTATATAAACTATTATTATAATTCATTCGTTACAGGAATAGAAATGAACAATAATTATTATGACATATGTGAAAATAATAAAAAAAGCTATTTTAAAGCTTTCTCAAAATCTAAAGATAAAATACAATTCTTAAATATTTTTGCAGAAGATTATAAAATATTACCACAAGATAATAAGTTTTATTTTTTTAATCCATTTTCAATACAATTATTTATAAAGGTTTTAAATAATATTTTAATTTCAGTAGAAGAAAATCCTAGAGAAATAGATTTAATTTTCTACTATCCCTCTGAAGAATATATATATTATATAGAAAACTATACAGCACTAACCCTAAGACAAGAAATACCTGTACATAACCTTTATCTAGTTGATAAGCGCCAAAAATTCTGCGTATATACACTTAATTAATAAACTGCGAACTACAGTGAGAACGAAAAATGGAATATTACTTTTCCGGTAAGCGGTGAAATTTTCACTTTGAATTTATATAATTGATTCCATAAAATTTGCTAAAGTTTTTAAACTAGCTAGCGCGTCAAACAGTAAAAACTTCTTCACGCAAATTTTACTACATCAATTATTAAATTCTACAGCTTAATTTCAATGCTTCTCTCCAAATTAATATTTCATTTTTTCTCTTCACTGTTTTTCTTAGTTTCCCGACTTATAGTTAACGACTCCTGCTACAAATTTGTATTACAAGTCGTTAACTTTATGGGGATTCTGCTTAAATTGTAGACTTAAGCTTTAGTTCGCAATTTATTTCAAGTGTTCTATACGGTAGCCTATTTCTTTATTAGCCATTTTATATCCTTCTTCAATCATTTCATCTCTATTTAAACTTTCTCCAGTTAAATCAGCAATAGTCATCTGTCCTCTATTACTAAAATATTTATCTAAAAGCATTTCTTCTATATCCGTTTGTGATGCAATAGAATAATCATCTAATATATGTTTAACATTAAAGCCACATGTTTTTAATGTCTTACCTACTAATATTGAACGATGACACCTTATGGGTTCTTGCATTGCTCCTAATAATGCTATTTTATATCCCTTATTACATCCATTTTTTAATCTTTCTATACCTTCTATAAACTCTTTTTCTTTTATTACTTTTTCAAAATCAGAATATCCTTCTTCATTATAAGATTGCTTGTTTATTCTATTAGCTGCTAATTCTTTACCCATATATACGTAAATAAATCCAGCTTTATTTAAAGTATATTTTATAGTTTCCTTATCAAAATGAATATTATATTTTGAATAAGGTGTACCTCTAATATCAACAACACAATTAATATTATAATATTTTAACATATCGATAAGTCTTTCAATTGAATAATTAGAATGTCCTATAGTATATATATCCATGTCTCTCTCCTAGTAAATTTTATTTTATATTATAATTATGTTTATATTAATTTATTTTTATAACAAAAAAGTATATAACCAATATACTACATACTTTATATATTAGACATTAATTGATTTTAACGAAAAAAAAGATACTTAGTATAAACTAAGTATCTTCTACCTGGCAACGTTCATCGGGACAATTTTTTACGCTTCGATTAATCTCCACTAAATTACCCGAAAAAGGCATAACATGTCTTTTTCCTCTCCCAGTGGTAGGTAGAACGTTGAATTCTACTATTTTTTAATTTAAAATAAAAAAAAGTACTTAGCTTTAAACTAAGTACTTACCTGGCAACGTTCTACTCTCCCACACAGTCACCCGTGCAGTACCATTGACGCTGTAGAGCTTAACTTTCCTGTT
>NZ_JAASHM010000025.1 GCF_019734195.1 Clostridium sp. K13
AAGGGAGGATTCGAATTCGAATCCTCCCTTTCTTATTCGGCTAGTATCAAAAGTTATTTTGATACAGCCCCTTTTATACTTATATTTCTAACTTCAATATATCCATTAATTCACTACTCATTTCCTTTTGTCTTAAATTTATTTCTTTACTAGTCCATTTATCATAACTACTTACCAGCTTAGTAATTTTCATATCTGTACTTTCACTATAAAACTTCTTCTTATCCTCAAAGCTTCTATTCTTTATCTTAGAATTACCAGTAGCTCCAAGTAAAGTTAAATTACCCAATCTATTCATATATAATTCGGCTTGTTCATGTGTAAATACTTTAGTCCATTCAGTGCCTTCTATATTTTGCGGCAGTATATGTTCTATTGTTATATCTTTTCGTCCTGGACATACCCATTTTTCATTAATATGCTTCTTTTCTTCTAATTTTACCAATAATAAATAAGTATAATAACTTTTAAAACTAACTTTCAATGTTTTTAATTGCTCTTCTAATTCATTATCTTTAGAAATTTCCTTAAACTTTTTAGATATACACATCATATCTCCATTAAAATTTCTTGCTAATTTTCCTACTTCACTCTCAACAGATGATGGCTTTCCATTACCTATAGTTATATATCTTAATAAAAAATTTCTGCATATCAATACAATATCTGCAATTTTTTCTTCATCCCCATTATAATGTTTGTAGGCTGATAATAAAATAGGATTAGTTAAATCATACTTTAAATTTTTCATATCAATTAATAAATCTAATAATCTTTTGTTAGATATGTTATTTGTATTTGGATTTACAATTGCTCCATAAAAGTTAGCCTGAGCTTTTAACCCATCAATTAATCTTTTTGATGCATCTGAAGAACCTTTTAAATATCTGCGTATTTCTTTAAATAAATTCACATGAGAAACTTCATTAAAATTAGAAATCCAATAATGTCTTATAAAACTTTTAACACTCTTTGCATCTTCAAAATTATTAATTATATCCAGCCACCTATTTTTATATTTTTCAAAATGAATATCTTTACTACAATTTTTAAACAATTCATTTTTTATTAAATCTACAGTTGTTAAATCTAACCCCCTATCATTTAATGTTTCAAATATCAAAAATGCATCAGCATCACTTTCAACAGTAATTAAAACAACATCAAAATAATCTAATATTGTATCTTGAATACTTTTAAATTCTTCAATACAACTTTCAATATTATTTGAATTTCTAACTTTTTCTCTAAATTCATTTAAAATATATTTATAACTCTTATAAATTTCATTAGACTGCTTTACTTTCATTGATTTTGATAACTGAATATATAATGCTTCTCTCTCTATATCATTCATAGTCCATGACTTAACAATATATTCACTAAAGAATTCATTATTTATTTCATTCAACACTAATTTTGATGATTTAATCTCTCCATCATCATCTTGAAAAACTAACATACTATATAACTTATCTATTCTTTGAGACAAGTTGTCATATCCATAACTGTTTTTTATTTCATTGTATATAGTCAATAAAGAGTACATTAATATTATGCTTGTTGTTATTCTTTGTTGCCCATCTATAATTTCAAATATTTTTTTCTCTTCACACTTTTCACTACTAATTACTACTGTTCCAAAAAAATGATGATTACTATTAGCTTTCGCAACTTCTAAATCACTTAATAATTCTGCTACTTCACTTTCAGTCCATGAATACTTTCGTTGATAATCTGGAACTAAAAAAATATACTCATCTTTTATTAATTGTCTAATACTCTTACTATGTGCATCAATTTTCACTTTAGTACCCCCTGCAATCTATCTCTTATTATTAACCAGTTCCCAAAAAGCTCTATCCCTCATAAATATAGCTCTATCATTATCTCCCATCTTAACCAAACTATAATGCTTACTTAAACTTTTAATCTTATTACAAATCATCTCTTGATCAGCCTTAGCCTGAGCATTAAATATATACTTTGCATCCTTAGGGTTAATTTCAGCAACATTATGAACTATCCAAGTTAATATATAATCAGAATACTTATTTTCTCCTGTTGAGAAGTGACTTAATAATTGAGTTGAAAGAATTGTTCCTACTCCAAACTCCCTTCCTTCCTTAAGTATCTTCTTCAATGTTTCAAAATCCTTACTTAAGAAATTATCTGCCTCATCAACTAATATCATCTTATTTAACTGTCTTAAACTACCTTTAACTCCACTATGCCCATAAGCTTGCATTTGAGAATAGAATAAATCTAAAGTAATTGCAACTACTAAATTTTGAATATCTGGATCATATCCTGATAAATCTATTACAGTAACTCCATCTATTAGTTCAAATAAGCTCTTTGTTTCATCTGGATCTGGTTCAAATATTTCAAAGTCTATTAAGTTGCTAAATGCAGCATAAAGACTATCTTCTTTTAAATCTTCTCTATTTACATAGATATCATAAACATCTTTTAATGTAGGCGCTGGTTTATCCCATGTATCAGCATTATTCTTAACTATTCCTCTTTTCTCATAAGCTTCCATTATTAAATCTCTTAATAATGTTTCTTGCTTAATACCAAGTCCAAACGCTTTAGCTAAAGTTACTTTTAAGCTATTTGCAGTATGAAGTGGCAACATTGGTTTTGAGTTTGCAGCTTTAATAACTGATAAAGGGTTAAATGGTAAATGATATAATTCATATACATTAGCATTTGTAGCCTTAATAAAATCAGTCTTAGATTTATTGTAATCTCCCTTATAGTCAAAAATTAATATTCCAACATCTTTACCATCAACATTATATTTTGATTCTCTATAAATTTGAGTAACCATTGATTTAGTAAATTGAGTTTTACCAGTTCCCATTGTACCAATAATACCAGTGTTAGTATGGAATACTTTATCCGTATCATTTGGATACCAATAAACTTCTTTATTGTTCTTTTCATTAATTCCAAATAGTATTTCCATATTTCTTTCTTCATTTTTATCTTCTGGTATATATGATTCTATAGGATCATTTACCACTTGAACTGGTTTTATAACAGTTTCAGGTTCATCAGTAACTATTTCTGGAGGTGTTAGTTTTTCTTCATCATCTAATCCAATATTTTTACTTGGTGGCGTATTAGTACTTTCATCAGGTTTACTTGGTTTCGAACCTGCTATTTGAACTCCATCAACAAGTTCTCTAATTTCTTTAACACTCTTAGTAATAAAGTTAATTCCTTCTTCTTCTGACATTTCAATAACCATAACTTCATCTTCTATTCTAATATCATTAAATGTTACTCCTTTTTTAAATGATATTACAGCTGCTTTTCCTATTGAATGTTCAAATGAGTTACTTATTTCATATTCTTCATTAAGTAATTTTCTTCTTAAATCTGAGTCAATTACATTAACCCAATTTTCTTCATCACAAACATGATATAAGTTTAACTTTTCAGCACTAGTTATAACTAATTGCATTAAGAAGTTTCTATATACCTTTTGAGTACTTGTTAAATCACCATTTTCATCTGGTAATAGTGTTTCATTAAATATCTTTTTAGTTGATTTTGCTTGTTCAATCCCTTTTTGAATATAAGTTGAATTGTTTTCACCAATCTTAACTTCAATTGGATAATAATGAACAAGGACTTCATTATCTATTTCCTCTATTCCTACAAGTAATATATCATCACTTGCTCCACCTTCAAAGCCTAAATTTTTAGTAGATAAGAATCCTTCACTTTGTTTTAATCCAGCACCTCCAGATACTCTTAAGACTTCCTCTAATGATATTGGAACCCAAATAACATTATCTTTCTTAAATTCAGCTAATGCTAATTTTATTGCTGAAAGAATACTTATCTTTTCTTTAGGAAAATGTGATTTACTAGATAATAATCTTAATAACCAATCACCATTTACAGCATTAAACATATTTATTACTGCTGGTGAGTAATCATGTGCATTTTCAACACCTTTTTTAGTTAAGAATTCTTCAATAACTCTTTGGTATGGCCCAGACTTTCTTGTAACTGTAATAGCATCATATCCTCCTGCTGTAGTATATTGATCACTATAATGAATAATAAGTAAATCTTTAGCCTTAGGATCATTTTTAAAGAAATTCAAATCAACTTTTGGATCAATAAAAGTAATCCAATGACTTGCATCATATATCTTATCTAATGTTGTCTTACTATTATTAGGCACTGATATAGCCTTACATTGATTACTGTTAAATGGCTCTCCAGCAGAACAAGCATTAACTGCATTTAATCTTGTAGCTATATTCATTACTTTATTATCCGTATTTGTATATTTAGTTCCAAATCCAGTTCTATATGAATCACCTAAAAATACTGATGGAACTCCTGATATAATTCCATTTAATATAATACCTGATGGTATATCGTCCATATTAGAAGTTATTTTTCTAGCTTCATTATTCATTTCTAAGAAAGTTATATGAGCATACTCTATACCCTCTTCTAATTTTTTAGAATAAAAATGTACTTTTTCTCTATAAATATTTAATACATCTTCTTCTGACATATGATCAATATTTAAATCTAAATTATATATTTCTTTTAAACTATTGATATTTTCATTAAATGCAACTTCTTCAAAAGCATTAGTTATATTCTTATTTGAATATATAAATAAATCTATAGGTAATATTTCTTTTGACTTACTACTTTTTAGTTGCTTCACATAATATTTGAATATACCTTGAAGTATTTCTTTACTATCACCTGTATTTATTAAGTTAATTCTTATAGGCGCATTATTTCCCATTTCAAACATGTACTTAAAATGCCCTACAAACTCTTCTAATTTTTCATTAACCAACTTTGAAACAAAATCCCTTGAACTTTTATATCTTGGAAGATTTTCATCTACATAGTACTTCCATTCAGGAGTATGTTGTTGTTCCATAGGAATATATAATTTGTCATTTTCATCTACTATATAAGGTAGTAAATATGTTGAGGTAAATTTCTTTAATACTTCATCTGCTATTGTTTCATCATCAATACAATTTACTAAATGTAATTGATAGGCTATATTTAATGGATGTAATGAAGTAAATATTAACTCCCTATCCTCAACTTCTCTTTTTATTGCACCTATTTTAAATAAATTCTTTTCTGACTGACTAAGGTATGAACCTTCTTCTATATTATTTAATGCATTTATATATGAACTAATAAATACTTCATATAAGCTCTTTATATCATCATTTAAATAAGTTAAACTTGGTAACTTTTTAGAAACTCTGTAATACTCTAATATATTAGAATATGATTTTTTAACATCATTATTTAACTCTAAGTTTACTACTTCAATTCCATCTATAGTATCAATAAAGCTTAATCCTTCTAATTCTATTAATTTTTTCTCTAAATCTAAATTTCTTCTAAACTCATCTCTAGTAAAGTATTCTCTAGTTCCATGTTGTAATTTATTTTCACCTACTAATTTAAAGTCACTATTTTTTTCTCTTTTTAACTTCCAAACTTTAAAACCTTCTATAGGTGCTATTTTTTCTGTAGTTCCTACCATACCAATTGGAACTAATTCATTTCCTATCTTTAAGTTGAATCTAGCCAAATCACTATCATTTTCGTATTCAAAGTTTTCGCTTATTTTAACAGTTAATTTCTCATCACTTTCAATCTTTATAACATCATTATTAGAATCTATTTCATAATTAGTTATATTTCCTTCAGCAAATTCATTAAATGTTAAAGATGAATCATTAGTGTTAACTGAAATGTATTGCTCTTTTTTCTTAATAACTAATGAGAATTTAGACTTTATGCCTTCAAGATATTTCTCATTACACTTTAACATAACTATTTTAAATTCAAACTTTACTTTTTCATCTTTATAAATAACCTTATAAAAATTAGATTTTCCTTCTATATCTTTTATTGTTACCTTTAGTTTTTTTCCTGAAGTTGAAGCCTCTACTTCACCTTCCTTTTTGTAGATATATTCTTTCTTTAATGAATCATCAAAATAGAATTCTAAATCTACTGATTCTGCTCTACTTTCATTAAATACTATTATATTTCTTATTCTAGACTTAGCCTTTGATGTACCTTCTTCTTTATCCCATTCATGTGATGCTGAAATATACTCTAATGGTTTTATTTCCTTCTTTTCACTAACTGACTTTTCTACATATTTATATTCTACATCTTTCCATTCATTAACCTTTAACTTTTCTATTCCCTTTTCTTCAAAATACTTTTCTAATTGACTTTCAGGATTACCATAGTTATGAATTTCATCTACTCTATTAAAGTATAAAGCATTATCTTTTATTCTATTTTTTAATGCTTTTCCTTCAAATTCACTTAGTTTACTATCATAAAACAATCCAAACTCTTTATATTGTTCTCTGTTAATACATCCTTTATTTAGAATATCTAAAACTTCTCTATATTCAAATATTGAATTATTATCTTGGAATAGCATATTCTTTTTTCTATCTAAGTCCATTTCAATAATTGATTTATCAACCTCAGTAAACGAAGAGCTTTCTAAACCTGATTTAATATCTTTTTGTATAGAGTCTATATGAAAAGGCATTCCCTCTTTTGCAAAAGATTCTGTTCCACCCATAATACTATCTAAAGTAGTATTATGTATAAATAAAATAGCCTTAGTTTCATAACCTGCTTCCATACCAACCATATTTCTTAATCTAGTTAAGAAATCTGGTTGAACATCATCTATAGTTGCTGACACTATTAGTTGAACTCCATTAAAATCTAATTGATATGCATTATACTTAACTATCCCATTTGAATCTTTATACTCATAAGTTCTATATAAAGTATTGTCTTTTAATTTTTCATATAACTCTCTAACCTCTTCTTCTTTTTCAAATTGAATATTATACTTTGATCCAATAGTTAATGGATTTATTGTAAAAAATTCTATTATTTTATTTGCTAAATAACTATAAAACTGATCTGACATATTGTGCATCCCCACTATCTGATTTCTTTTCTAATAAATTTAACTTTTCATATAACTGTACAATTTTTGTTTTTGAATCTCTATCAAAGAATATACCTCTTAACTCAAACTCATCAAATAGTTTATTAAGCTTCATTCTTCCTTTATCATTGATACATATTTTAGTCATTAAAATAATATCATCCTCTGTCATATTTAAGTTATAACCTAATTGACCTCTTCTCTTTGCAAAATTATCATATACAAACCTTACGAACCAATTCTTATATGCCTCATATGCTCTCGTTCTACTTGACTTTACAAATTGATATTCTATTGCATCAAATAATTTGTAAACATACTTAAATCCATTTACTTCAGTTTCTCTTACTACCTCTTTAAAGTCATTCCAAGGCTTATCCTTTATTTGATTTGTATATGCATCAAATACAGATAATATTTCACTTTCAACCTGACACTTATCATTTTTAGTAAATATATTTGCTAATTCAACATATCCAAATTGATCCCCTAAATTATGATAATTTAATAATTCTAATGTTATAGCATGAGAAAATAATGAGTTTATGCTAAGCTTTATTTTTTCCCATCCAAACTGATAAGCAGTTCTATTTTTAGATGTACTCTCCCAAGCTAATGTATAATATAATTTATCTGGAGTTGTAATATCTGCTTTTTCAAAGTTTTTAAGCTTCATTGCTAGTTGTGATACATAGAACATATAATAATATTCTAAAAATCTCTTTAATGAATTCTTATATAACTCTTCATTACTTAAAAGGAACTTTAAATCTTTTATAAATAACTCTCTTACAAATGGTAAATAACACTTATACTCATTGGTAGAAAAGTCCTTCTCTTTTAATTCTGGTAATGCCTTTAATACTAATTTATAAAGAACATTATCAATTTCTCTATCATAATGCTTACTTACCTCTTCAGTTAAGCTTTTATCGAATAAAGTTGAGAATAAAAATTTAGCTATTTTTTCATCTGCTGATGTAGCAGAAACATAATTAATTGTTTTAATATCAAAATCCACTAAATTATTTCCATCTATAAACATAGTTCTTACTATATCTTTAAATACTTCTCTACTTGAAGAACCTTCATATTCTCCTATTTGATCCGCCACCTCATCAATAAGTTCATCTGCATTAAATTCACCTTTAAGCTCCTTATTTGATATCATTCTAGAAAACGCACCTACAACACCTGAAAATTCAGATACTAATGTTTTTTCATTAGCTGCATAAGGTAAAAGTTTATATCTTCCCCCTTGCTTATGAGTTAAACCTTTCTCTGTAAACTTAAAAGCCGTACTTATTTCTTCTAAATCTAACTTATAATTAATTTCTTCACACATACCTAAATCTCCACAAATCTATATATTTCAAATTCTTCATCAAATTCTAATCTATACTTTTTATTTTCTTCTCTATTCTTTTCAGTAAATGTTAGCTGACTATTTTGTGATCCAGCACATTCAATCTTATTTATAAACTCAATAAACTTAATAAAATGATTTTTGTCCTTTTTATTTGGTCTATATCCACTACTAACTCTTATTAACAATTCATATAGTGAATAATCTATATCTATTCCACAAGAACTTTCTAAATTATTACCTTTATATTTAATTTCCATTTCAGTTAAGAACTTAATAAGCTCACTTTCCTTATTAATAGGTAGATTACTTGCATCAGCTTTTATCTCTAATTCTTCACTTACTTTATATTTCACTTGATTTTTACCAATAAAAATATTTATATTATTTTTTTCTGCTTCACCATTCCACTTTAAGATACCATCTTTTATTTCACTATATAAAGCAACAAGCTTTGACTTTTCTCCTTTATTCCAGAAGTATAAGTACTTTATAAAGCTTTCATAGACTTCATCGTTTAATGAGAATAAATCCCCTTTTCCACAAAGATAATAACTTCTTATAAACAATTTCAATAAATTAGTTTTTATTTTTCTTCCTTCTAACTCATCAAAATTAACATTATATATTTTTTCTATATATCCTCTTGGATAATCTATATACTCCTCAAAAAATCCCATTAATTCTGTTGAATTATTAAACTTAATAATAAAATCATCAACTTTTTCATTTCTTATATTTAGCGGATCTAAAGTACTTAATGCATTAAATATAAATGATAATTCTTTATGATCAAAAATTATATTGGGAGTTAATGAATTTATATACTCATCATTTTTAAGCTTTCCTATTTTATCTTTAAACATAGGTGAATTAACATCTATATACGACCTAGCAATTATTAAATCATACATGAAGTTTAATAATGCCCTTGTTGAAATAATAATTTTATTCTTTATAATACATTGAACTAACAAATCTACTATTGCACTTTGTACATTATCTTCACTTATCAATTCATAATTAGCTTTAATAGGACATTTATCTTTATTCTTACAACTACTACAATTATCTTTATATGAATTATAAAACTCATTAACTTCTGATGGATTCGTTATTTTATTTATTAATTCTTTAATATATTTAGACTGAACTTTACCATCTTTTAAAGTATATAAGTTGTAATCACTAAAATTAATAAATTGAATATTACTCTTCTCTTCAAACTTATTATCAACAATACTCTTTTCTAGTATCTTTTTACTTTCAACATATTCTCTAAGTATAGTAAATCTATCACCATACTCAGAATCTATGAAATTATTTAATGTACCTAAATTAATAGCTAATATTAATTTTTTAGTACTTGTCTCTATTTTTTCATCACTAAAGCAATCTAAAACATCATTTAAAGTATCCATAGATGTTTTATTCGGTTCTAAACTTTCTGTAGCATCATTATGTAATATAAAATTCTTCATTACATCTGGATACTTGCTTTTAAAATATGAAATTATATGTGATTTACCATCACCAACACTACCACAAACTAAAATTAATTGTGCTCTTTCTAACTTGTCTGCAGCTAATATTATATCTTGCAATTCATTTTGTGCATCTCTATTTACGTGCATATATTTTTTAAATGAACTAAACGTATTTAATCCCTCTACAGCTTCTTTAGATGATTCCTTTAATTTTGATAGTTCTTGAATAAGACATTCTTTTTTAACTTCTCTAGTCTCTTTTGAAATAGCAACTTCCTTAGTTACAATAACTTTTTTTTCTTCTTCCAATATCTTATTATTACTATCTTTCTCTTGTATATTTATAAAAGTATCTTTACTAATACTTTCATTTGAAACCTTATCTAATATAATTTCTTCAGTCTTTTTATTTGAATGTATAAGTGAATCTACTTTTCCCATTAACTTCATTAATAGATTTGACTCTTCTTTTTTATCTTCACTATTTGAATTTGGTAATGGATCTTTATATAAAGGTGCATTAAAATTATAGTCTACATATGTTTCTATAAACCAGCATGTAATTTTAAATATATATCTATGTATACTAAGTGCAATTTGTAATTCTCCTTCAGTAGCTTCATGTGCTACTTTATTTGCATTAATTCTTATCTGAAAGAAATAATCATTTATTTCATTTGGAAATACACTTGCAAATTTTAATTTACTTAATCTCTCAGCTAAATTTAAAGAGTTTAACTCGTCCATTTCTTCAAACTTAGCAATTTCTTTACTTAATGTTTCTATAAAAACTCTTGACTTCACTATAACGCTATGTGGAGATGTAAATACTAGGCTATTAATATCTTCTCCTAGGCTATACAGTTCTTTATAATCATTTTCTAAATATTTAAAAATATCTCTATTCAAATTAGTACTTCCTTTCAATATATTTAATTTATATATTATTAGATTTCATTCTATCATGATAAATAATTTATAAGTAATCCCTATTTATTCATTTTTATAAATTGACATTCATTTTTATCCCAAATATCCTTATCTAAAATAGGATACCTAAGGTTATTTAGGTATCCTATTTTAGATATCTATAACTTTATAAAATTATTTTTACTATTTCACTAAAATATATTAATTTATCTAATTTAAATCCATGTAATAATAAATATATTTTATCATAAAACCATTATATCTTCTTTTATTTCTCTAGTATACTACTCATAATATTATTAAGCATAATGAATATTAATTTTATCTAATTCTTATATATTATTTTATATAATTTATAAGAAATAATTTTATTTATTATAAATTTATTCATGTTCTATTCAAATAAATTATACAATAAATATGACTCTATTATTTGTCGAATATTGTTATATACTTTTAAGTATATTATGTTATTATAGTTATTTCTTGTTAATAAATTATTAAAAGCACTTACATTCAAGTAAGCGCTTTATATTAAATATTATAGTTTTTATAGTTTATTTGTGGTATACCTAAGCATACATTGAAATTTATATAACTAAGAAACTTTCTTCTCATCCTTATCCAAATCTAAAATTGCCTTTTTTGAAGCTTTCTTCTTTTTCATAATAAAAGCTCCACCAGCTCCAGTAACAACTAACACTCCTACAACTGTAGCTGTAACAGCCTTAGCTCGTTTCTCTTTTTCTAATCTTAACTCTTCTGCTCCCTCATTATAAGATGCCATTACTACCTCTTCAGCAATGGATAACTTTTCAGGTACAGAATACTCTTCCTCAGCATATCCTGCTTCATATGCAGCATTCTTCTCGTTCTCTAAATCAGCTGCTCCAATAGAATACCCCTTATTATATGAACTTATCTCTTCTTCATTATTAAAACTTGAAGCATCTGAATCAATACACTTTAATGCTTGTACATATCCAGCATCATATGCAACTTCTTTTAATTCAGTAGTTTTCTTATTATACGCAGTTGTATATTTTTCTTTTAACTCACTTGGAACATTACCCCCAAAATTTCTCATTACAAAATTATGAGCATCCTCTTCACCATATTGTATATAAGAATTGGTATTTTCTTCTATATATACTCTTTTTCCCTCTCTATAGCCCTTTAAATAAGAATCACTCACAGCTTGTACAGTATATGTATTATTTTCATCTTCACACTTATACCCTAATGCATAACCTTCATTATATGCACTACTAATATTATCTTCTAATTCACTTTTACCTTTTTCGTATCCATTAGAATATCCACTTTGATATTCTGCTGAATAAGTTGATGAATTGCTATTATTAAATTCATGTCCATTACATCCTGCTGAATATCCGGCATTATATCCTGAATCATTAGCTTCTTTCTTTGCAGCAGCAATGATGGCTTCTTGTGATGATGTACTTGATCCACCACCTGAGCTGCCCACTGAAGATGATGTACTTGAATAAGGACATCCCCCATTATTATGTAAATGAGCTGGATTTCCTCCACAATGATAGTGATATGAATCAAGTCCAGATTTATTTTTATTATCTTTATGACCTCCGTTAGAATCAGTTCTTCCACTATGAGCAAAAGCTAATTGAGTAGTTAAAGGCATAGCAACTAATAGTGCTATAATTGTTTTTGTAATTTTCTTGTTTATCATATTTATCCCCCGTTTTCTATTATTTATATTTTGTTTTTACTAATATAAATAATCTTTCAAAATCATTAAACATATTCCCCTTATATATTCAACTCTAGTATTATAATAAATAAAACAATATTTTTCTGTCGAATTTAGTCGTTATTACAAAAGTAATTTTATCCAAAATATTCATCTCATATTATTTATATAATCAGTTCTTTCCTTAATAAATAAAAAAAGACTAGTACAATAATATAATTAATAAAAAATATTATTGTACTAGTTTATTTTTACTTATTAATATATTTAACTTTTTATCATCTCTTTATACTCATCATACCACTTAATATTCCATCCATTCTTAAAACACAACCTATACAATTGCTCTTCATCGTTTACACTTTCACTTGTTATTAAATTATGTGTCTCCTTATTAACTATAAGGCCATTCCATATATACTCTGAAACTTCTGGATACATTGTGACACTTCTTATATGTGAAAACTCTGCTTTTCTCTTGTCTAATTTTTCATTAGTAAGTTCATCTCTTACTATTTTGAACTTACTAATTCGTTGTTTTTTAAGCTTCTTAATATTTTTCCTTTGTAATTCTAATGCTTGACTTTGTAAAACCTTAATATCATTAGAATTATTTATTTCATCTAGAATATTGAAAATAAGCTTTAAGTAATTATTTTGAGGATGATCCTCTATCCTCTTTGCTATTATTGAAACAAGGCTTGACCATCTAATATAAGTTGTATTATTAAAGCTTTCTTTATATTTGTTGTCAATTGACTCTATAATATAAGCTGCATCACCTTTACTTTTAACTCTTATTATTGTGTGCAACTTACTACAATCAAACCATACAACTCCCTTATTATCTACAATCCCACTTCCAATAGCATTAGATATTTTCTTAACAGTAATTTTATCTAAATCCTCAGCCTTTTTAGGCATTTCATATCTTATATCCTTTATATAAGATTTAATAATTACTAATTGCTTATTTTTATTCATGTTTTACCATCTTATTATAAATGCTTGTAAGCTCTGCCATAGCCTCTACGGACTTTTCACAACTACAAATGTCAGGATGTATACTTTTAGCTATATTCATATACCATTCTCTCGCAGCCTCTTTATTTACATATAACGATTTATATATTTTAAGCTGTCTCATCCTTTCTTCTCCACTTAGCTCTAATAAGCAAAATATATATTTATCAGCTTCACTTTTAAAATAATTAAAGTTTATATCATTAGCTTGTCCTAAATATTCTTTTCTATTATAGCCATTTATATCACTACCATTAAAATTATTTATTATTTTCTTTAATGATAATATCTTTTCATATTGACCTTTCCAACTACTACTACCCATTTTTATAAAGCCCTCTAATTTACTTCTTCCAGTTATTCTTTTTATATCTTTGTTAATCTCCATTTTAACTACTTTTAAATTTCCTATTTGTTTTAATTCTTCAATACTACTAGCTTCATACCACTTCATTTTAACCACACTCCTTAATACAATATATATTAATAATATTCCATTTAGAATTCCATATATTATTCCAGAATATCAAAACTTAATGTTCAATGATAATTCAGAGTAACATTCTTCAAATTTTAGTAAAAAAATAGAGAAATCATAAATTAATAGATTATCATCAAAATCTTTTTTCTTTAATTAATGCTTCAATTAAAGAATTAAAGAATAAAGCAAAACAGCTGCAAAATATTTTTGCAACTGTTTTATTTATTCTTTAAATTTTTCTATATTAACACAGATAAATTCATTACACTCTATAATCTGTTCATTTTACTTTCTCTTCATATCCCTATTTATAAGCCCAATTTATTTTAGAGTATCAATTTTCTTATAATAAGCCTTCTTTAAAATTTAATTGTTAGCTAATATGCTCCCCATCCATTAACTTTCCATTCATTATCTTCATTAATCAACTCAAATGCTTTAGCTGAAATAGACTTTCCAGGTTGCCAATCTCCTGTTGCTATTGAATTTTCATAACATCTAACTTCTACCTCTGCATCTACTATTATCCTATCTGGCTTACTCTCTCTTATTGTGTATTTTAATAACTTTGCAGATTCTAAAGTTTCATTTAACGCAGTTATTATACTTTGGTCAAATCCATTTCCCCACTCAATAGTAGAATACATCTTTAAATCATTTATGTCCTTTTTAGATAACGAATCTAAATATTGGGATATTATCCTTTCAGAAATTTCATTATAATTACTTTTACTCTTATCTTGAGAAGTCCCAACATTATAGCCAACTAGCGCTAAAAATGTTAGTAATAAAACTAAAATAATACATACTTTTCTCATAATTTATCCCCTCTTTTAATTCTACTAAACTACAAGCTTAATAATACAATTTTGTACTAAATAAAGTCTAATTTACATATTAATTAAAAATATTGTGCTATTCAAAGTTCAAGCTATTTTAATATTATGTTAATACAATGCCCTTTTCTATTTTGTTTCCTTTTAAAAATTCTTTTACCTGAAGAGGTTTTCCCCCAGGAAACTGTAATATTTCTATAATCAGAATACCGTTATTTGTGGCAACTGCAATTCCTTCATCATTTGCATCTATGATATAACCTGGCGGTTTAGTAATATTTGCCTCTATTGACTTTGATTTAAATATTTTAATTGGAATATCTTTATAATAAGTATGAGCAGTTGGCCATGAGTTTATATTTTTATATGGCCAACAACTCAATCCTCTTATTAAATTATGTATGTTAATACTACTATCATTCCAATTAATCCTTGCCATTTGCTTGTTTAACATCTGTACATAAGAACTTCCATCACTGGGTTGCTTTACCCCAGAAATTTTTCCTGTGATAATTCCATTTATTGTTTCCTCTAATAGTTCAGCACCGTTTATTTTTAATAAATTGTACAATTCTCCAGCTGTCATAGATTCAGATATGTCAAACTCACTTGTCATAAGCATCTCACCCGTATCTATACCAGTATCCATTAGTATAGTCGTATTTCCAGTTCTTATTTCTCCATTTATTAAACTCCAGTTTATTGGCGATGACCCTCTATACTTTGGAAGAAGAGATGCATGTAGACAAATACATCCATGTCTTGGTATATCAAGTATATCCTTAGTTATGATCTGACCATATGCTACAACAATGATAAAATCAGGTTCTATTTCTTTTAATTTATTAATAATTATAGAGTCTGTTTTTATTTTTTCAGGCTGAAAAATTGGAATTCCATTCGATAGTCCAACCTCCTTGACTGGTGAAATTGCTACCTTTTTTCCTCTTCCACTTGGTTTATCAGGTTGTGTTACAATGGCACTTACATTATATTTCTCTATCATTTTCTTCAATGAGGGAACTGCAAAATCAGGAGTTCCCATAAAAACTATTTTCATTATTCATACCTCCCTTTGATACTACAAAATATATTTTGTAGTTATTTATTTTTATACAACAATTTACAAATATTCCTTTAATCTAACTTCTAAATTTCTATTTATCTATTAATTTTAAAATCAAACTCACTTATATAACAACACAATTATACACTAAATAAAGTATTATTTTCATATCAATTACAAATATTCTACTACTTCGTCTTAAAAGATTAAATTTTTTAAGTACAAATATGCCTAATATAAAAAATGAAACCTTGGAATTTTTAGAATAAAATAAAATACCTAGGATAACTGAAATATTCAGATTATTCTAGGTATTTTATCTTACTGCTACATTTTTGCACTTCTTTATTTAACTTTCATCTTTCTAAATAAAAATATAGATACAATAGTAGAAAAACTTTCTGCTATTATAAACGTTATCCACACTCCACTTATTCCATAAGTTTTTGAAAAAATATAACTTAACGGTAATATAATAATTATCTGTCTAAGTAGAGAAATTATTAAACTATACATTCCTTTTCCAACAGCTTGAAATAGTGTACATAGAATATTATTTACAGCCATAAATATAAAGCTAAAACTTAATATTCTTAAAGCAGTGCTACCTGTAATAAGCATTTCTCCAGTGCTATTAAACAAATATAACAATTGCTCAGGGAATACTATGAATATAATGTTCCCTAAAACGCCAAATATAATAGAAATAATTAAACTTATTTTTAGAGTTTCCATCAAACGCTCTTTATTTCCTGCTCCGTAGTTAAACCCCATAATAGGCATGGCCCCCTGAGTAAGTCCACTTATTGGCATAAATACAAAGGATTGAAGTTTTAGAAATATACCAAGTATAGATACTCCAACAGCAGAAATTTTAATTAAAATAGAATTTAATCCCACAACTAAAACAGAACCTAAAACAAACATTATTGTTGCTGGTATACCTACTACATAAATTTCTTTAATAATATTTAAATCAAATCTTAAATTTCTTTTCTTTATTTTCACTTCACCTTTTCTTACTACTAAGGTAACTACAGCTAAAACCATGGCAGTTATTTGACCTATTATCGTAGCTATGGCGGCACCCTTCACTCCTAATTTCGGTACACCAAAATATCCAAATATAAAAATCGGGTCTAATATAATATTAATAATTGCACCAACTAAAACAAATACCATAGGGTAAATCATTGAGCCGATTCCTTGAAGTATTTTTTCTATTATTATATGAATTATAATACCAAAAGAAAAGTACACAACTATATTTGTATATTCAGTAGCTAAATTTAAAATATTAGCTGAATCTGTATACATCGAGAAAAATGGTTTAATAAACAAAATACCTAATATCAAAAATGCAACCCATGTGATAAATCCTAGTATAAGTCCATATGTAACTACCGTATTTGATTTATCTGTATTTTTTTCACCTAAAGTTCTAGATATTAAGGAATTTACTCCAATACCTGTTCCTACAGCCGCTCCTAGTAAAATATTTTGTATAGGAAAAGCTAAAGATACAGCAGTTAATGCATCATTCCCTAGTTGAGCGACAAACATACTATCAATTATATTGTACATTGATTGAATTATCATAGACAATATTGCAGGAATAGACATCGATAATAATAGTGGAAGTATCGATTTAGATTCCATTTTATTTTCTTTTAATTCCATTAATAATCCTCCTAGCATAAAAGCATAAAAAAAACACTCTTAACTATTTTGGTTCCAAAAAATAGTTAAAAGTGGCTTTTAATGAAATTTTACTATATTAATATTAAACTTTCAAGTATACTTTTACAATTTTATCCTCTTATTCCTGTATTCTTAATCATTTCAATATTCTCTTTTATGCTTTTTAATATTTTAATATACAATTAAATGTTATTATTTTTTATTGTATATGAACTATCGTTTACTATATTACTCCCTAAAAGCATTACCTCTACTTATCCTACTTTTACTTACATCAACTATATAATTAACAAGTCTCTCCTTCTTCTTCCACCTACTACATGAATTTGTATTATCCATTTCATAAAACTTTATAATATCTTTCAAGTCACTTACCTCTAGATATGAAAACACTGACTCTTCTTTATTAAATTTCAGCTACTAAATCACTTTTATTTTCCTTTTTATTATCTATTCTAGATAATATATTAGCTACTATTGATCCAGAAATATTATGCCATACACTAAATATTGCTCCAGGTATTGCAGCCATTGGTGAAATGTGTGTAGATGCTAAAGTTACAGCTAATCCTGAATTTTGCATCCCAACTTCTATTGCAACAGCCTTGGCTTTAGCTATATCTAATTTTAGAGCATAAGCAATTCCATATCCTAACGCATATCCTAGCATGTTATGTACTATAACTACTGCTAGTACTAATAACCCTGTAGATAATATCTTTTCAGAATTAGCTCCAACAACTCCACCAACTATTAAAACTATAGCAGTAACTGATACTATAGGTAATACTGATGTACATTTTGTAACTATATTCTCAAAAAACTTATGTGCTAAAATTCCAAGAACTATTGGTACTATAACAACTTTAATAATTGATATAAACATAGCTGATGCTGATACTGGTATCCATTGTCCTGCAAGTAACAACGTTAATATTGGAGTTATAATTGGAGCAAGAACTGTTGAAACCATAGTCATTCCAACTGATAATGCAATATCTCCTTTAGCTAAAAACGTCATTACATTTGATGATGTTCCTCCTGGACATGTCCCAACTAATACAACACCAACTGCCAATTCTGCTGGTAAATTAAATAACTTTGCTAATATAAATGCTAATAAAGGCATTATAGTAAATTGAGCTAAACATCCTACTAATACATCCTTTGGTCTAGAAAATACGATTTTAAAATCATTTAAATCTAAAGTCATTCCCATTCCAAACATTACTATCCCTAATAATAATGTAGTATGTGGTGTTGCCCATGTAAAACTACTTGGCCAAAATAATGCTATAGCAGCTACCCCAATAACTATTATAGCCATATACTTTCCTATAAAATCCCCAATCTTTTTTACGACATTCATTTTAACAGCCCCCAATTTTACTTATATTGTAATTTTCTTTTTACTATTATATCATAGCATTTTTTATAATAATAGTAAATTTTATCTATTTTTATTAATATTTTACTTGATTTTTATAATTAATTTTAAATTTCCACTTTCTCAATGAATTTTTTTCAAATAAGCAAATATTTATTTGAAATTAATTATCATCTAAACTAATTCTTCTATTTTCTCACTCTTGCTATTTTATTCTCACTTTTACTAATTTGACCTTCTTTGACTTTAATCTTATAATGTACTTGTACAAAGAGATAAGAGAAGTAATGAAAGAGAATTTAATAAACTAAGCTTCTCAAAAGGAAAATTCAATTAAGCTTATTAAAAACTACTTTTGAAATTTCACAAAAAATATGATTAAAAAGGAGGTCTTTGTATGTTAGGTTTAGTACCTTTTAAATTTAATAATGGAGAAAATAACAGAGGATTAACTATTAATGACATGTTCAATGATTTCTTTAATAATGATATGTTATCAGAATTTAAATCTGGCGGAAGTTTCAAAACTGATATAAAAGAAACTCCTGAAGAATATGTTGTTAATGCTGAATTGCCAGGAGTTAAAAAAGAAGATATAAATATTGATTATAATAACAATTATTTAACTATTTCCGCTACTAGAAATAATACTCATGAAGAAAAGAAAGATAATTATATTAAACGTGAAAGAAGTTATGGATCAATTTCTAGAGGATTCTATATTGCTAATGTTGATAAGAACTTAATTAAAGCTAAATTTGATAATGGCGTTTTAAATATCAAGTTACCTAAGAAAGAATTAACTGCAAATGATAGTAATAGGATTTTAATTGAATAGATTATTTAAAACTCTAGAAAGAAGATGTTTCCAATGGGTTAAAAAATAGAGCAGTTGCAAAATAAAACTTTGTAACTGCTTTCCTAATTATAATTAAAACTAAAGCTACTTATATTAAGCTTATCACCTATACCTCTAAACACTAAATATCCTCTAAATACCTAAAAACTATATCCATATTACTTAACTTCTTATTAACCCTCACCTTATACTTAAAATTCTTACTTTCTATAAATATTAAAGTCATAACCTCCCATAATAATACCGTCCCTCCAGAATCTAATAATGATGTAAATAAAGAGTCACCTTTAGAATTTTTAATAAAATACCAACAAGATAAAAGAATTGCAGCTGCAATTATATAATAACCAATTCTTATTACCCCCATAAAACTCAACTTTTTTTCCCTAGATAAAAACTCTTTATAAGAATTTATTATACTTTCTTTTGATATTTCTTCTTTATTTTCATCCCTAACCTCTACTGGCATATTTACTTCTAATTCAACATCAATATTTTTTAATTTATATGGTACTCTCAAAATATATTCTTGAATCCATCCATCTAAATCAGAATTAATATTTCGATCCTTAACATCTCTGTAGTCGAACTCATTAAATAATGCTTCATAAGAATCAACCTTAATTGGTATTGTACATTTAACCTTTTCTTCTATATTATTACTCATAACTTTATCTCCTAACTATACTCTCCCCCTCTCTTTACATTTTTTCTTATTACTATGGCTTTTTATACATTTTTTATTTAAATGTTAATTGCACTTCTTATCTTTAATAATTAATTTAATTTCTCTAACAAAAAAGCAAACTAAAATATCCTATACCCAAATATGAGATATTTTAATTTGCTTTTTATTTAATAATTTTTCTATTTTAATAGTTAGCTCTACTTTCTTTTCTACTTTTATACTCATAATAAGCATCAGTACTAGCCCAGTACAATATACTAGCCAAATTAATTAACTTTTCCTTATTATCATAAATATAATTAATTAATTTACTAAACTCATTATTTATATCTAAATAAGGTAATTGAGTTCCATTAGGCTCTATTAATATCTGTGGTTCAACATTAATTTCATTTCCAAACACATCAAATTCTCTATAACTAGCTAATGATAAAGTCATTAAACTTAACTTTCTCTCACTTCTGCTTGTTGCATTTATTATATTCATTAATGCTCTCTTATTATTTTTAATATCAAATATAGAATTAAGCTCTTCACATATATTAGAGCATATTTTACTTACTTCTTTTTTTCTTAATTCAACTTTAAAAGCATTTTCTATAACCTTATTAGCTACCATACTCTCTATACTTATCCAAACATCTTTGTCTGAACACCGTATAACAAACTCTATCATTTCAGCTTCCACTTTAGTTTCTTGTTTTGCTTTCATTATATAATCCCCCCTTTTTTAATTTGACTTATTACTATTAATTATAACAAATTTCCTTTATATTCCTTGTCGAATATAGTCATACTTTACATATATATTTTTGCCAACTTGTAATATTTTTGTATTTTATGTTAATATTGTATTATAAAATCAATAAGCAATCATATTCTATCCCAAAATAAAAATTTTATATAACAGGAGATACACTATATTATGACTAATAATAATTTAACAATAGCTTTACAAGATGATTACTGGAAAACTTTTTGGCATAATTCTATAAAAAATATAACGTTAGGATTTATGCTAAACGTAATAACTCTTAATTTCTGGGGACTACAATATATTTTGCCTACTATAGGAACAGTATTTTTATATATTGGATTTAGAGATTTAAGAAATGAAAATAAATTTTTCCATGCTACATGGATTTTTTCCATAATAAATGTAATCATTAATCTAACAAACTTAATATATATATCTACGCCATTAAACATAGAATTTCAAAACAATTTTATAAGAACAATAATTTTAACGGCCTTTCGATTAGCTTTTTTAATTATTTTTAGAGAAGGACTTAAAAACATCTTCCATAAGAATGACATAACTCCAAGTAAAGATCCCGTTTTAATGCTTATTATTTGGAATATACTAACTATAATTTCTGGGCTAACTCTATTGGGACAACTTTGGTTTGTATTTTTAATAGTAATTATTTATTACTTTTATATTTTTCACTCATTATATAAATTAAGATATGATTTAGAAAACATTAATTGTACAACTTCAAATGACAATATAAAACTTAGTAACAAAAGTCTTTTTATATCTTACATAGTAAGTTGTGCTTTTGTAGTTGCTATTTGTTGTGTAATTTCAAATCATATTCAATTAGAATCTAAAGAATTTATTCCAGGTAACTCTTCAGCAACTAGGGATATGTTAATAAATAAAGGCTTTCCTCATGATATACTTAATGATATAGCTGATGAAGATATTTCTCTTATTCAAGATGCTTTATACATTGAAAGTTTCAGTGAAAAATTAAGCTTTAAATCTCCTAGTAATATAAATTTAAAAGCTACAACTATTTTTATAGAAGTATCTGACACTAAACTGTATGCTATTGAATTTTTCAACTGGGAAAATGGAAAACCCTATTGGAATGACGGATTTACAATTAGTGCTTCAGAAGATTTAGAGCTTATAAATGGAAGATTGTTATATGAAAATAAAGGAATAAAATATACTGATTCTATACCTAGATTAAATGATGGTTCCATTGGTAATATTGATATTTTTGGAGATGTTGATCAAAGCGATAAAATTAGCGGTGCTATAAGTTATCCATTTGGTTCTACTAATCTGAAAGGATATGTTCTTTATAAAATAAATATTAATAGTTATACTACTACCTTTGGAGGTAATATAGTAAATTATATACATTATAATACTCCATTTAGGCTTCCATATAATATACCTGAGTATCAAAACTTAATGTTTAATAAAAATTTAGATCAACATTATACAAATTTCAGTATTGAAAAAGATACTGAAATCACTAATTAAATTTTATAGTAAAATTAAATACCTAGGATAAACTGAACATTTCAAGTTATCCTAGGTTATTAATTTAATTTTATAATTCAACCTTAAACACTAAAATTTATATACATATAGTAACTATTATACATATTCGAAGTTTTCTGGAGCATCAAACCATTTTCCACGGCCTAAATGAAGAATATAACTTATAACTGCTACAACTAAATACCCTGCTACAAAAGGTGATGTTAAGTATATACCTAATGAAGCACTATGTATAAATCCAAATAAAGCAAGCACTGCTGCAAATAGTGCTGTTATAGCTAGCTTATCTAATCTCTTATCAATAATAAATGCTGTTATTGTTCCTAAAATAATACCTATTATTATTGCTCCTGATTTAACTTCAGCAACACCTCTCCACATTACACCATGATCAATTAAGTATTGAGATACTTCAACTGCATATCCTTCTACTCCATTTGGTAATACCTCTGTCCAAACATCAGCAAATCCTACTGATCCTGTAATTTGAGTAAATATATAATTATCACCTGCTGCATTAGCTGCTTCAACATTATCCATTGTTTCAATAAAGTTATAAATTTCAATTGGAATTATTATTGTTAAGTATGGTAAAACTACTGCAAATCCATTAATAAGACCTTGAATAGAGTTTGCTGGATTTGGGAAATAGAATCCTATTCCTGAAAAATCTATTTGTGTACGTCCTAATAATAATGCATATATGATACCACCTAAAATTGCAAAAACAAGTGGTGGGAACTTTCCTTTAAATAAGTATCCTCCAAATACACCTACCATAGCTACAAGTAATATTGGAAGACCTATAACTGGATCACTAAATACATCAAATACATCTTGTGTAGCCATCCATATAAATCCTATACCTGCAACAGTTCCTAAAAGTGCTGCACGTGGAATTCTCTTTTTCATCCATGGTCCAATAAATCCACCAATAAATTCTACAAGTCCACCAATAAAACATGCTGCAACTGCTGCTGACCATGTTAGCTCTGGCTCACCTAATGCATAATGTAATGGCATTATAACACCATATAATATAACAAACATAGCTGGTGTAGATATACCTTATGGTAATGCTGTTACATCAGCTCGTCCTTCTTTTTTACCTAATTTATATGCCATATAAGCATAATATAAACCACTTAATAAAAGTCCAATAGACATTCCAGGTATAACACGACCATAAACTATTTCATCTGGCCATGCAAGCACCCCTGATAATGTTGCTATAACTATAAGATAGTTAACAATGTTGTTTGTAATTGTATATGTTAATCCACCTATATCTCCAGTACTGAAGAAAGGTATTTTTATGTTAGTTTTATTCATTATTATCTCCCCTATTAATCTTCTAAATCTGCTTCGATTGGTATAAATTTAAATTGAGTAACATCAAATAATCCCATATCTGTAAGCTTTAATTCTGGAATAACTGCTAATGACATAAAGCAAAGTGTCATAACAGGTTCAACAGTTTCACTTACCTTTAGAATTTCATGAGCTATTTTGTGAATGCTTTTAAGCTTATTATCCACCCATTCACCGCTTTGATCACTCATAAGTCCCCCTATAGGCATTGGCATACTTTCTAAGACTTTTTCATCTTTTACAAGTACAATTCCTCCACCTTGTTTTATAAGTTCCTCAACAGCAAAGGCCATATCATGGTCATTTACACCAACTACTATAATATTGTGAGAATCATGTGCTATTGAAAGTGCTATAGCACCTTCCTTTATTCCATAACCTCTTAATAAAGCAACTGCAACATTTCCTGTATTTTCATGACGTTCAACTACAGCTACCTTAACAACATCTTTATCACTTTCATATACAAATTCATTATTTTCATCACGGTTAATAGTTACTACTTCTTTGCTTGTAACTACTCCACCTGGTAAAATATTAATTGCATATGCCTTATTTGAATTAATAGGTAATCTTAACTTTTCTTTTGAAAAATCTTTTACATGGAAGCTTCCTTTAGTATCAGAAATATCATGAAGTGTCATTGGTAATTTATATTGTCCACCTTGTGCCACTTCTTTACCCTCTATTAAAACATTATTTACATTAAAATCCTTAAGATTATCAAAAAGAACAATATCTGCTCTTAATCCCGGAGCAATAGCTCCTCTATCTTCTAATCCATAACATTCAGCGGCATTTAAGCTTGCCATTTGAATTGCTATAATTGGATCAATTCCCTCTTCAACACACATTCTTAAACTATTATCTAAATGCCCCACACTTAAAATAGTCTTTGGTTGCATATCATCTGCACATAATAAACAACGTTTGCTATTATAAGGTGTAACACCTTTAGCTAAATTTCTTAAATCATGGCAGGCTGAACCTTGACGTAACATAACATAAAGTCCACGAGAAATTCTATCATGCATATCATTAATAGTTGCACATTCATGATCAGTTTTAATTCTTGCTGCTGCATAAGCATTAAGTGCATTTCCTTTTAATCCTGGACTATGTCCATCAATAACTCTTCCTTCATCTTTAGCAACAATAATCTTATCTAATACCTCATCATGTCCAAAAATAACACCTGGAAAGTTCATGAATTCCCCCAATCCATGAAGTTTACCACTTTTCATTGGTTCAATCATATCTTTAGCATCTATTCTAGCTCCTGAATGTTCAAATGGAGTTGCTGGAACGCAAGAAGGTAACATCATTTTAATATCAAGAGCTGTTCCCTCTGCTGCTTTTAGAATATAATTTATACCCTTAAATCCACATACATTAGCTATTTCATGTGGATCTGCAATAATAGTTGTTGTTCCATGAGGTACTATAAGTCTTCCTAGCTCTTCTGGACTAACATAAGATGATTCTATATGTATATGACTATCAATAAATCCTGGAGCAGCATATTTTCCATCTGCATTAATTACTGAATTTCCTTCATACTCTCCTACCCCTGCAATTAAACCATCAGAAATAGCAATATCTCCTTCAATAATAGTTCCATTATATACATCTACAACTTTACAATTTTTTATAACTACATCAGCAGGAATTCTACCTGCTGATATATCAATTAATTTTTTAAGATCTTTTCTTTCCATATCTACGCCACCTCTATTACTTACTTTCTATAAGCTCAAGAATTGGATCGAAAGTATCTAAAGCAATACAATCTACTGGTCCAACATCTGTAATTGCGTAATCTGGAATTGCTGTTATTGGTAAAAAGAACATGTACATTAATGGTTCAGGTAAATCACACCCTAATTGATTAGCTGCTTTATTAACACGTTTTTCCCATTCTGCAATTACTTCTGGTTCTAAATCACTTACAATTCCTCCAACTGGTAATGGTAAGAATTCAAGAATTTCACCATCTGCAACAACAACTTGTCCTCCACCATTTTCAATTAAATGATTTACTGCAATAGACATATCCTCAGCATTTGCACCCATAACAATAAGGTTATTATCATCTGGTGCTGCTGTTGATGCCATTGCACCTCTTTTTAAATTCCATCCTGAACAAAATGCTAAAGATTTATTTCCATTACGTCCAAAACGCTCAATTACTGATACCATTGCAGCATCTTGAATTTGACTTGGTTGAACTATACCATCTTTAACTTCTAAAACTACATCTCTTCTCTTACGAACGAAAGGTCCCTTAACATCCATTGAAAGTACCTTTTCACATCCATTTTTTATTCCTACTTTATATTCAAAATCTTCTTTAGTAGTTTTAGCACATTTTAATTTACTAGTTAAAACTGAACTTCTCTTTGGAGCATTAAGCTCATAATTTAACTTACCAGCTTCAGCAACTTCAATTGCTCCTAAAGTATTTTCATCTTCTTCTGTTACATATTCACGAACAGTTTCCCATACACCATAACATTCTGGCCATTGTTGAACTTGTTCATGTACTTCTTTTGTGAAGTTAAAAGCAACTGTTGATTGTGGAAAAGTATAAGGTGTCTTGTAAGGTGCACCCCAGAATACCTTAAGTGGGCTTGCTTTTATTTCCTCAAATACTTCTTGTAATCCTTCTAAACCTGATACAGAAATGTATTCATCTAGAAATTATAAGAAAAATTATTCCATAAAAAAAGAACCTAGCACTAAGCTAAAGTTCTTTCCTTAATTATATATATTACTTACATCAACCGGCCTATAAGTACCTTTTCTTCCTTCTAATCTTTCTATAAGCCTAGTTGCAGACCTTCCACTCATAATATCTTCAATACGTGGCTTCATATCTAAATATACTAGTCCTACACCCTTATCATATATAGCAGTTTCATAATAAGTGTTATCTTCATAACCCTCAATATTTTCTATAGTAGATTTTACTACTACTCTTTTTCTATTATAGCTTGTCTCAATAATAACCTTTTCTATTTCATGATTCATAACATAAATCTTATCATCAATAACAACCTTCTGATTCCACTTATTGCCTTCAACTATTGGTAGCTTTAATATATCCTTTTCATTAACTAAAGATTTTAGTGTATTTAACTCTGTAATTTTTTCACTATCTACAGTTTGAATAATCTCTTTGTCTTTTAATATATTACCAGAAGTTCTAACATTATATTTTATTTCATTTTGTTCATCAATTTCATTTATGCTTATACAGCTCATATCCCTATAATATGTAAGACTACCTAATACATCATAAAACTTTTTTTCATCTCCCTGATGAATATAGTCCATTAACTCTTCACTATAACTGTTTTTATCGTATAATCTATCATCATTATTACTAATATCTCTATTATTATCATCTTTATTATTATCATCTGTGTTACTATTATCTTCTGTATTTTCAACACTTTCTTCTTCATCAAGCTTTACGGGAGTTAATAATACTGAAGGCTTACTTTCCTTACCTTTCCTTTTTGATGAATTATTCTCAATATTGCTACAACTAATTATTCCCCCTAATATTAGTATTGTAGAAATCAATAAAGTAACTAATTCTCTCTTTTTCATTTGTATTTATCCCCTTTGCAAGAATTATAATCCATATAAATTATATTACGCTTTCTTAATATTGTCTAATATTATCTCTATAATACTTTTTTGTTGCATTTATCAGCTATTTAATAATGTTTTTGAAAAATACAAAACATTAAAAGAACTATAGCTCTATTACTATAGTTCTTCCTTTAATTTTAATTATTATATACTATTTAAAAGCAAGAGTAATAATTTTATATGGTTCTACTTCAATAAATTTTTCTACTGAATCAAAAGTTTCCTCTAAAACATTACTATTATAAACTGACATATTTGTATTTAAAGCTAATGAAGAATATTCTTCAGATGGATTAAACCATCTTGCAATAATATCTCCACTTTCCTCTGAAAGCTTTAATGATGACCATATACATTCATTACTTTCAAAGTCAAATAAGTTAAACTTAGAATCTAATACATTATCAGTTTTTAAGTTAATTTGTTTAGTTATATCTTGAATTTCATATAAGTTAGCTTCATTATAGCTATTATATAAATCTTCATTATCGCCATGAGGTATAATCATAAATTCAGCTTCTATATGCCCTAAGCATTGAGCTTCTGGTGTATAGAATATTCCCCAATCTCCTAGCTCTCTAACCCCTCTATGAATTGTAACTGCAATTGTATTTTTATCATTTTGTAATATTTCATATTCATTTAAACCTTTAGTTGCAATTGTTAAACCACAGTTTTCATCATGAACATTAACAAAATATTGTAGATGTTGAGTGTTGCATGGGTTTTCCCACTCTTCACTTGGAGTATTATCTCTCTTTGCTACTTCAAAAATTGAGTCAGCATAGTTATATGGAGTATTTATATTTGTTTCAAATAAAACTCTCACTCTATGATCTAAAGCTTCATTGTTAAAGCTTGTTTTAACTTTTACACCTTTACCTAATCTTTCTAATGTATAAATAGTTGTTATTTCCATATCTATCATTTCAGTTGAACGTTTAGCTTCACGATATTTAAATTCTATTAATTCCTCGATTTCCTTCTTTAATGTATCATCTGCAGATTTTGGAATCTTTATAGTATTTTTAACTTCTACAACAGCTCTAAAGCTACTATCTTCTAAAACTTTAATTTTTGCTTCAGAATCACTACTTATTATAGGTGCAACTCCTTTAGGTGCTCCATAAATATATTCATTTCCAACATCTCCACAATCCTCATATAAACAAAGGTTTAAATATTCTTTGTTACTTTCTTTATGAAGAAGATTTATAGATCCATTATCATTAATATTTACTTTTACGTATTCATTTTCTAATTCTCTTCCTGATATAAATAAGCTTTCATTATTTTCTTCAGCTTGATCTGCTTCTACTAAAGCAAAAGTCTTCCATGAGAATTTATCCATATCTTTAACTTCTATCGAAAGCTTAACCACTTTAGCCATATAAGGTTTTCTAAATTTATCCTTAGGAAGGTCAAAATTAAATCTTTCATTAACTTCTATTATTTTAGATGGTATTACACAACCATTTTTATTTATAACCTTAAACTCTGGAACATTATATTCTTTTACTTTCTTTACACAAAGTTTTACGTCATTATTGTTATCTTCAAAGTATTCTTTATATACTTCTATTTCTGTTTCTATAACTCTACTCTTTTCAAATCCAGTTGGATTTAATACTAAAAACGGTATTGCATCTTCTGAAATATTTTTAAATTCTGTAATATCAATATGATTTGAAAGATAAGTTAAAGCTTCATTTATTATATATAAAGCAACATTTTCAGCTTTTTCAAATCTAGTTACCATTTCTCTATGAACAGCATCTACACTACATCCACAAATACTATCATGAGGATGATTTTGCATTAAAGTCTTCCATCCATAAACAAAAGTTTCATGTGGATATTCCATTCCTGCTTTATGCGCCATAACAGCTAAAGGTTCTGCTAGCTTTTCAAATAACATTTGACATTTTGCATTCATTTGTTTTAAGTAAATTCTAGCTGATGCCGTATTAGATAAAGTATACCATCCATCTGTTCTTTGACTTCTAAGCTCACCTTTAATTACAGCTAAATCTTCTCTTAATTCCTTATTTACTTCTTCAACATAATCTTCAAAATTAGAATGAATAAATTCAACATTATCATACATATCGTTAGCAATATTAATAACTGTAGATAAATCTGTTTGAACTGGTTGATGGTCACATCCATTCATAAATAAAAGATGATTAGTTGATGCATACTTTTCTGCATCACTTAATTTCTTTTCCCAATACTTTTTAGCCCCTTCTTCATCCGCTGGTACTTCGAAACCATTATTATACCAATTTGCAAATAATATTCCTAAAACCTTGCTACCATCTGGAGATTGCCAGTACATTTCTGAAAATTGTGATTCATAACTATTAGAATCACTTACTTCATTATTAAATCCTGTAGGCTTTACTCCTCTTCCAAATACAGCTGTATTTATATTAGCATCCTTTAAGATTTGTGGTGCTTGTCCCATATTTCCAAAAGAATCAGGGAAATATCCAATTTTGCATACATCTCCATATTCCTTTGCATCCCTATGTCCTATTTGTAAATTTCTAATATTAGCCTCACTACTTGTTAACCATTCATCTTGAAGTATATACCAAGGTCCAACATGTATTCTTTTTTCTTTTATTAATTTCTTTAAAATCTCTTTCTTTTCAGGTCTTACTTGAAGGTAATCCTCAAGCATTATAGTTTGTCCATCTAAATGGAAGCTTTTAAAATCTGGATCTTCTTCTAAAGTTTTTATTAATGTATCCATAAACTCTATTTCTAGCATATGGTGATGTTCATATGGTAAATACCACTCTCTATCCCAATGTGAATGTGATATAATATGTGCTTTTTTCATTTTCATCTCTCCTCTATAACTTACTAACTATAATCTTTCATCAAATTTCTACTATATAAACTTAGTGATTATTTAATCCTTTTAATCCCTGTGTTATACGTATACATTAGCTTTATAAATTAATAAATTATCTATAATTTCTTAACTTCATTATAGGATATTAATACTTTCCTTAATATTATAAATTTTATAGAAAAACTGTAATAATTATAAGAAATAATGTAGAAATGAATATAACATAAAAGGATGTCCAAGTGGACATCCCTTCGAATGGTAATATATTAAGATTGTTCCTCAAATTCTAATCACTAAATTTAAATATTTTATTTATTTAAATATCTCATTATATATACTTTTCTATATTAAACTTCTCTAAATCAACTTCAGTAAATTCTGCTCTTTTGAACTTTTCCTTTAAATCATATGGCACAGTACAATCAAAAATTGTTTTACATGATATTCCCCTATCTCTAATAGAATAACTATATTCTGGATTTTGAGATGGGTCTAAAGGATGACATCTTACTCCTGGAATAAATATTGTATCAATATCGCCTTGATATCTAGTATTTAATGCCCATAAAACATCATTACTATCAAATGGATCTACATCTTCATCAACTAATATTACAGTTTTTAATTCAGAAAAAGCTGATAATGCTAGTAATGCAGCTTGTCTTTCTCTTCCTTGGTCACTAGGCATGCTTTTCTTTATTTGTAATATTGCCATATATTTTCCTCCACCAGCTGGATGAGCATATACATTTATAAGTCTACCTGGCATTGCTTTTTCTACCATTTGGATTATACTAGCTTCTGTTGGAATACCTGCCATATTAACATGCTCTTCACTTGGTCCTATGCAAGTTTGCATTATTGGATTCTTTCTATGAGTTATTGCTTTTACCTTAATTACAGGTAATTCTTGAGCTGCTTCTCCTGTATATCCTGGGAACTCTGGCATTGCTTTTCCTGTATTTGTATTAACATCTTCTCTTATACGCTTTTTAGGTAATAATTCACCTTCAATTACATATTCAGCTCTAGCTATTGCTGCTTCATCAACAGTTAAGCACTTGACCATTTCTACTGGTTTATTTCTTATTGCTCCTGCTATAGATAGTTCATTAAATCCAATAGGAGTAGTTGGAGGTTCAAAGCATGATGCAATTTCAATAGCAGGATCAACTCCTATACTTATTGATATTGGAAGAGGCTTACCACTTTCCTCTGCCTTCTTACGAAATGCATCTAAATGTCTTACTCCTGGTGTAAAGAACATTGATAATTCATCCTTGCCTTGAAGACATAAACGATGAATAGTCACATCACCTTCACCACTTTCTGGATTTCTTGCATAACACATTCCTAATGTTATATATGGACCTGCATCATGAACAGTATTAGTAGGTGCAGGTAATATTTTTCTTATATCAAAGCCTTCATCAGTTGCATAGTGCACAACTTCCTGACATGGTGCATTATCATTATCTATAATTACTGGATTAATAGGATTTTTTACTGCTTCATTTAATAAAAACCCTAATCTTTTTGGCTCACAATTAAGAAGCATACCTACTCTTTCACGACTAGCTAAAAGACCAATTATTACTTTAGAATCCTTATGCCCTTTAACATTATTAAATATCATAGCTGGTCCTATTTTTGTTGGTCTCATAACAGTTCCACCAGCTCCTACATACCTATAAACTCCAGCTAACTCTCCATGAGGATCTACTTCTACATCAGTTTTTACTACTTGTCCATCAATACCTTTTAAATATTCTATTGCACTTCTTAAATCATTAATTTCCACTTTATTCATTACTTATTTCCTTCCCATCTTAAATCATTACAAATATTTATGTTAAACTGGTCTAATATTTTCATAACATGATGATTTATAATATCATCCATGGACTTTGGCTTTGAATAAAACCCTGGCATTGGAGGTACTATTCTAACTCCTATTTTTGATAGCTTTAACATATTTTCAAGATGTATAGAACTTAAAGGTGTTTCTCTTGGCGAAATCACTAATTTTCTTCCTTCTTTAAGTATTACATCTGCAGCTCTATCAATTAATGTACTTGAAAATCCATTACTTATACTACTTAATGTTTTCATGCTACAAGGAAGTATAATCATACCTTCTGTTATAAATGAACCACTTGCAACACTTGCTCCTAAATTTTCATTATCATGTACAACATCAGCTAAACTATATACATAATCTAATGAATAATCTGTTTCTACTTCTAAATTATTAATAGCCCATTTACTCATTATTAAGTGAGTCTTTATCTCTTTTATATCATTTAAATATTCAAGCAATCTAACTGCATATATTGTTCCTGTTGCTCCTGTAACTGCTACTACTAAATTCATACTTATTACCTCTATCACTCTCTATGTTAAAATTATTTGCAATTTAAACTCTTCAAAAATGTTATTGCAGATTTTATAAATATCTCTTATTTGATCTTTTTTTATATTATCTACATGTATCCCACAACTTACAGATATATTTCCTGAAAACTCCTCTTTTATACTATTTATAAAAAGCTCTCCTATAATATAATCCTTGTGATTTTTTAAAGAAATTGTCTGAATTCCCTCTTCTTTTGAATATACAGATATTGCTCCAACATGAGCTTTATCTCCACCTGTTATTAATACGCATATATCATTTCCTGCATATATTGCTTCTAATTTTATTTTTATATTATTATGTATTTTTTCTATTTTTATCATTTAATCATTTCCTATATAATACTTTTTTATATTACAAATTATAAACTTAAATTTTATAACAATTATTTATTAGCTTATTTAAAATTTGTTAGGTGATTTAGAATATGCTGTTAACACATCTCTATATGATTATATTTCCTTAACTTTTTCTCATCAATTCTTTAATTAACTAGAATTTATTCCAGTCTGGAATAAATATTATTTTCCATGTTATAATAAGATAGTATTATGTAAATGAAGGTGATTAATTTATGAATATAGAAAGCTTAAAATATTTTTTAACTATAGAAAAACATAATAGTTTCTCATTAGCATCTGAAGAATTATGTATATCCCAATCTTCATTATCTAAACATATAAAAAAACTTGAAGATGAACTAAATTGCATACTCTTCGAAAGGTGTACAAGACATATTAACTTAACCCCTGCAGGTATTACACTAAAAAAGTATGCTTTAAATATAATTAATAATTATGATGAATTATTAGTACATTTAAATGAATTTTCCTTTGATAAACCTAGATTATCTATTGGATATGTTCCTGTAATAAATCAATATAATATTGCTCATCATATTGGATTATTTAAAAGTAAATCTACCGACTTGCAATTTAATTTTCATGAAGGTGAACATGATGAGATATTGAATTTATTACTAAATAATAAAATTGATTTTGCTATTATTAGAAGTGATACTTTAGATAATTCAAATTTAAATATTATACCTTTAGCTCAAGATGAACTTATTTTAATAACACCTAAAAACCATCCTATATCGAAGAAAAAGTATGTTTCTATATCAGCTCTATCAAATGAAAGCTTTATATCCCTTGGAAAAAACTCTGGTGTTTATACTTTCTTTATTAATGAATGTAATAAGGCCGGATTTAATCCAAATATAACTTGTTTTAATAGTAGAATAGAAAATATAATTGGACTTGTTTCTGCTGGAATGGGAATTTCTCCACTAATGAAAAAAACTGTAGAATGTTTTGATAAGAAAAATGTTTCTACTGTTCTTTTTAAAGAACAAATACATAGTAATTTATGCTTAGTTTATTTAAAAAATAGAAAGTTATCTAAAATTGAAAGAGACTTTGAGCAATATTTAATTAATTGTACTAAATAAAATATTCTCTCAGGGAAAGGAAACAATTCCCTTTCCCTAGGGGAATGTTAATTATTTACATATTCCATCAATCCAACTAAATAGTTCACTCAAATCATAATCTCCAGAATGTGGCACTCCCCATGGATATGCAAAATCTACATTTATTCCATTATTTTCAAGCTTTACTGCTAATATTGCTGAAATAGCTAAAGAGGTATCACGATCTATTGATCCATGGCGAATTCTATAATACTTTGCCTTATCTGCCTTACTATCTTCAATATAGTACATTGGATTCATCATTTTTATTTGATCCTTTTCTGCTAATTCTCCATTTACAGTACTATGTTCTTTACTAAACTTTGTGAAATGTCTGTATTGAATTGTTTCCGTACCAAATAGTTCATTTTCAGGAGTTCCCATACTTACATTATCAAACGCTGGTGTTGGTTTCATCCTAGTACGGAATTGAATATATTTTGAAAAATCAATTGATATTACTTTACTATTATTTATAGTTATCCAATCAATATTGGAAAGGTCTGTTCCTTTATTTAATTCAACTTCTGCTGATAGTGCTACATAAGATTTTATAAATTCTTTAAATGTACCATTTCCATCTGAATCTAAAATTAATTCATTACCATTAGTATCTTTTAAATTTAAACTATTTAAATATTCTGGGAATAATACTTTTAATTTTGCTGATAATTCTATTTGATCTCCATTCATTTCTCCTTTAACTACTGTTGGCTTTATCTCACCAGACTCTGAAGGATGAAATTTAAGAGTATGATAACCATTTAATCCATTAAACTCCCATTCATATGCTGAATCTGCATTATCTAAATTAGTTATAGGGCAATAGCATGAAGCTGCAAAAATATTATCCTTTTCATTAGCAGCTCCCATATTTTTTAAATATGCTTCATAATCTGGATGATTACCTGTTGCTCCTAATAGTGAAGACATTGCACCACCTGCACTTGTTCCATTAGAAATAATTTTTTCTACATCACCTGGAATTATATCTGCATTGTGTCTAAGATAACGAATAGCTGCTTTTAAATCACAAAGTGCAGCTGGTGCTGTTCCTTTATATTTTCCTAACTCATCTTTCATCATTCTGCCTCTGGCTCCAGCAGATACAACTACATATCCATGAAGTAGTGCCCAAAATGTAGTATTAGTTTTTCCCATGAAATTTTTTCCTGGTCTTTCTACTGGTCCTGGCATATATCCACCTATTGTATTTGGTAGAAAATTGGAGCATTGTTAATATTATACCCATTAATGCTTTTTCCTTGATAAAATTCTTCTGGTACAAAAATACTTAATTTTTGAATCTTTTCATCTACTGGGTTTTCTATATATAAAATATCTTCAAATGCACGATATACTAATGTTTTACCTTCCATTTCTAATGTTTCTATTGTATAGTTATTTTCATTAAATTTTAATTTGTTACTCATACTATTTCTCCATTTCTAATATAATTATCCTAATTTAAACTTTTTACTTAACTAACAATTATTCCTGGATCTTCTAAAATAATATTGCAATAAAAATATGTTACTGATCCATTCCCCGAAGCAATACTTAGCGCTAAAATAAATAATAATGATAGTAAATAAAAATATTTATTCTTTAAAAGTGCTGGTGTAGCTTCTTTTAAAAGTACTGTTTCAACATATAACGTTTACCTAATACTATAATTTCCTCCTTACATATTTTTACTTTACATTGTTATAGTCAAATCTTCAATTCAATTTCTTTCTTTAAATTATTCCATTATGGAATAATTTAAAGAATATTAATCCTTTTATCTTTTATATAAATTTAGGCTTCCCGTATATAAATATAATAATTATATACGGGAAGCCCTATCCCTTTTTATCTTCTATTTCTTCTATCTCTACTAAATCTACTGCTTCTTCTACCGCCTCTAAATACTGGCTTTTTATATCTTTCACTCTTAATTCCTTGAATCATTTCTCTACAAATTCTACATTTGTCACTAGCACAATCCCATGCTAACTTTTTACCACAAATACTACAAACTCTTTCATGATCAAGAAGCTTAGTTAAAAGTAATTCATTTATCTTATTTGCTGTCTCTTCCTTTTCTAAAGCTATAAATCTATTATTTATCATCATATTAAAGTTCTTTCCAAAGGAATAATTTAATTCTAATGATTTATAATAATTTTCAAGATTATCAAGTTCCTTCTTTGAACTTACATTTTTCTTTAAAATTGGCTTCTTTAAATTTACTGCACCTTGGCTATACATCATGCAATATTCTTCCCATAATGCGCATATAGCCTTATTATTTTCTTCAAAAGGAATTGTTGCCATTTTTAATAAATCTTCTTTAGATGCTTCTATATTAAGCTTCTTTAACTTATTTAAAAGGAAAATTATCATTGTTACATCAGTTTTTTCATAATGACCTTTAACAAACATTGTACTCCATGTTTTTAAAGCATCTATAATATCTATGTTTATATCTAATAAAGAATTTGGAACTCCTATATAACATTTCTTAATTTTATTACTTTCTGCAGTTAAAGCATCCTTTATTAAGCTTCTATCAGACATTGCTGTAACATATCCCTTATCATAAATTCCTTTACGCCCAGCTCTTCCTGCTATTTGCTTTATTTCTGAAACATTTAGCTTTCTTAAAGACACACCATCATATTTTCTTGTTTCTAAAAATACAATACGCTTTATAGGTAAGTTTACTCCCATTCCTATAGCATCTGTACAAACTATTACTTCTGTTTCACCATCTAAGAATCTTTCAAACTGCTTCTTTCTTGTTGAATATGGAAGTGAACCATAAATTATACTTGTTTTTATATTGTTATTTAAAAGCTGTGCTGAAACTGCAAGAGCTTTTTTCTTACCAAATACAACTAATGCATCACCTTTTTTAACGTCTTTATTTAAATTAAAAGGCTCATCTTCAAATACTAATTCTGTATCTCTTGTATGCTTTATTACTTCATAAGTATCATTACAATCCTTTATTAGCTTAATTACTATATCTAAAGCTTCTGGTGCCATACATATATGAATTTCTGGTGCTAATACTCCTAATATAGCTCTTGTCCAAGCCCATCCTCTTTGCTTATCAGCAATCATTTGAGCTTCATCTATAACACATACATCATATGGTGTTCCAAGCTGTAATTTTTCAATTGTAGATGAAACATGGTATGCATAATTAAGAATATCCTCTTCTTCTCCAGTTAATAAAGAACAAGCTATATTTTGTGAGTTAAGCTTATCTTGAATTTCAAGTGCTAATAATCTAAGAGGGGCTAAGTATACTCCGCTTTCTGCCTCCATTAATCTTTCTATACTTGCATATGTCTTTCCTGTATTAGTTTCACCAACATGAAGAATAAAGTGTCTTTTCATAGCTCTTGCTTCTTCATATTCATTTACTGGATTGTCTAAAATTATATCTTTAATATCATCTTTTGCTTTATTTCTAATATATATATTTTCTGATGTCCATACTAAACCTTTTATACAAATCCAAGTAATACATTCTTCAATTTCTTCCATCTCATCAATAGATGGTGAATTTTCATTTTCTTCTAAGTAATTCTTATAAAGAATATTTTCAACTACAGCCATTCTTGCTATTATTTTATTTATCTTATCTTCCTTGCCTATAAGATTTCTTTTAAAGCCTGGAAGATTAACACTTTTATAATATCCAAAGACCATATTTCTAGCATTTTCTAAGTATAAATTCATATGTTCTTTAGTTTTATAAATATTTGTATTAATAATATTATCTAATCTTGCATCAATTGAATTAACAACCTTAACTTTAAGTCTGTTTATCCCCTTTGTTGAACTTGCAGCTTCTCTACAGTTTTTTATCATAAGATTTATAAGGTTCTTTTCATTATAGCTATTATCAGCCTCTACAACCTCTGTAGAATACTCATTTTCAATACCTAATAAGTCACAGCCTTTATCATATATATCTAATAAAAGTTTTTCTTCTAAAGGAGCTACTTTAGATGCAACAGGACTTCCCCATCTGCTCTTAAATCCATTTCCTACTTCAGCTTTTATTTTTTCTTCTAGTTTTATCTTTTTGTCAGGACTTAACTCTTCTAAGTCCATATCATAATATATTTTTCCATCACGACTTCTCTTATACCATCTAACACTGTTAAATAAGAAGTCTTCAGTATATCTCTTTTTAAATTTTTTATAAAGTTCTCCCTTTTTTTGCTCCATTGATTTTTCTACTTTTTCATAGATAACAGCAGCAATATCCTTTGGAATATACTTATATACTTCTTTATCTTCTTCAGTAAAGTTATCTTCTTCTAACTCTTTAACGTATGAGCCCTCCCAAGATAATTCATATATAAAGTCCTTAACGTATGTATAATCATAAACATTAAATTTACCACCATCATTTAATGTTACTTTCGAATCTATATCATTTTCATTAAACTCTGAATCATCAATATGTACTTTATGAGTTGTTTTTATATATATGGTAATTTCCTTAATTGCTTCATTAATAAATTCAGTATCTATATATTTAGCTATATCATTTTTCACTTCTTTTCTTAATGAGCATTTTATTGAACCCATCCTATCACTTCCTTCGTAGTTTAAACTTATTTTTTAACTATACTACATTAATTACCCCTAAGGCAAGAAATTGCCTCAGGGGAAAATTACACACATTCATTATATAAATAAAATTCTAAGTTCACTCCACTAACCATCACCAAATTATTTTATCAATTTTAAACTTCTTCATAAGTAAAAATAAATTTTACCCCTTGCAAATATATATACTCAATATCTGCCTTAATCACATAAACATTTCTTTTTTTCCTTTTAAACTTAACTTCACTATATCTTCTTAATGCATCAATTTCATAATCAAATACCCCATAAACCTCTTCAGTTTCCATATCTTTATCACTTATAACCATATACTTTCCATACTCAAATTCTGAAGTTTCTCCCTCTTTCTCTAACTCATTCCCCTCGAACTCTTCTAACTCTTCTAATAGCCTTTTTGATTCTGCTTCTGATTTTTCTGTCTTTTTTAAAAATACACTTTCTAGTATTTTTACATCTTTATCTTCATTAAATTTCATAAAACTTCCCCTTTAATAAATCCCTATGCAATTCCATCTTATATGGTTTCCTGTAATACTTTAAGTTAAACTTATAGTCTCTCCCCACATATTTAACCTTATTTTCACAACTATTGATTTGTATTAATTTCAGCTCCTGATAACTTCAAATATTGTCCATCTTCGACTGTGATATAAGAATCTTCCATTAAATTATCATTAGTTATTATTGAATCAAAAGTCCCCCTACTATCACTAGACACTTCTATATATCCCATACATATAGATGAATTAAGTGTTACCTTATATTCCCCTGCTGGTATATCTTTTCCTGCAATATATGTTCCATCAGTATATATTCCATCTTCGGGAACTACTGAAGGTGCATCTGCTACTGCATAAGCCTCTCCACTTCTAATCTTTAAATATTCACCATCATTAACTGTAATATATCTATGCCCTTTTACATTATCATTACTAATAATGCTCTCTAAAGATCCTGTTGAATCTGAAGCTACTTCTATATATCCCATTCCCTTTGCAAAAAACAAATATTCTCCTGCTGGTAAATCTATTCCTATTTTATAAGTTCCAGCCTTAATTTTTATATCACTTTTTTCTTCATTTGTCCCAACTTCATTTGATGTATCAGCGCTACTATTTTCTGTATTATCTGTACTTTCCTCTTGAACTGCTACACTTTTAGATGGATCATCACTAGTTGTATCATCACCATCTCCAGTTGAACCTATTGCTCCAACTATAATAACAGCAAGTACCCATACCCACCATTTCTTCCATATTGGCTTTTTTGCTTTTTTCTCCATAATAATAAACCTCCAAAAAATAAATAATATTAAACTATACTTGATAATATTATTTTAATTATTTCTTGAAGGTCATTGGTATGCTGTCAGCATACATTTATATTATTTTTAAACTAATTCTAATAAAAATCCCAAAGCTACAAATAATAAAAAGTTATATATTATATGTCCTACTATTTTACTACCTATCTCATTACGGTTAGTTAAAGGAAGCTTACTTTTTATATTTTTATAATTCCCATTAAATAAGGTAAAAATAAGTAATATTGATGCCATAACTGCATCCTCAAGCATCAAACTTATATTGCCTGTTCCCCAATTACAACAGAATCCAAATACTAAAAAAAAGTACCATATAGATGCAACCAGTATTATTAATGGATTTTTAGTTCTGTATCCTGGGAGCTCCTTAACTTTAGAAAGTATTTTTTTAAATACATTTTTCTCTTTTTCATCAGCTTTTACTGAATCACTATCTAATTTATTTGAATAAGTGTATTGCTTATTTGAATTGTCATAAGAAGATTTATACTCCTGACTATTATTAATATATTCCTTCTTTAAATTTAATAAGTCAATATTATTTTCCTTAGGTTCTTTCTTCACAGGATTTATTATGTACTCTTTATTTACATTACCTATTCTGTTTTCTTTCAAAGCATTTTCTAATACTAACTTCAATTCATTAACATTTGAATATCTATTATCTGGTGAAATATTTGTACATTTTTCAATTATTACTTTTAATTTTCCTTCATTTAACTTTTCTTTTATATGTTTTCCTGTAGTTAATACATTTAACATTACTCCAATTGAATAAATATCACTTCTACAGTCAGTCTGATCAAATCCAAACTGTTCAGGTGATGCATATCCCTTTGTTCCAAGTATATGAGTATCCATATTTCCCGCTTTTTTATATACTCTTGAAACATCAAAATCTATAAGTTTTAATATTCCATTGTTATCTATAATTATATTTGAAGGCTTTATATCTCTATGTATAACTGCTGGATTTAAATTATGTAAAACATCTAAAATCGAACATAAATTAATCATATATTTTATTGCAGTTTCTTCTTTTAATGGGCCTTTATTATCTACTATACTTTGTAGAGTTTGTCCATTTACAAATTCTTCAATTACTATTAAAGAATCTTCACACTTGAAAATTTCATATATTCTTGCCATAAACATATTTTTAATTTTAATTATTTGTCTATATACATCAATATTATAATTTTTCAACTCTTTTTTTATATAAATTCGTCCATCTAATACATTTTGAACTAAATAAACAGTACTTTTCTTTGAATTATTTAATTCAGCTAATTCACTATACTTTGATTCTATATCTTCAAAGCTACTCTCTTCCATAGTTCCTATCCCCTTAGTACATTGATTTTTAACAACTTTTATTTTATCATTATTATATAAATTACTCAATTTTGATTATTAACATTAGTGGATAGTAATTATATTTAGTGGAGATTGATTTTATAATGATAGATAATAATAACAATAATACAACTGAACTTGATGATATTATTAATAATATTAATTCTGAAAAGGAGCTTCATGATTATATTGAAAATAAACTTTCACCAATACCAACTTTAACTTTTTCTAAGTATTTAGATAGTTTAAGAATTAGTAAAAAAATTAAGAAAAGCACTCTTATTGCTGATTCTGACATTAGCAGAACTTATTGCTATCAAATATTAAATGGTGTAAAAAATCCTAGCAGAGATAATGTAATAAAATTATGCCTAGCCTGCAAATTATCTATTGATGAAACTAATAGATGTCTTACTCTTGCAAAATCCAATAAGCTTTATTCTAAAGATATACGTGATAGTTTAATAATTTATTTTATAAATAATAATTATTCTGTTATTGATGCCAATATAAAGTTAGATCAATTTGGTCTTGATATATTAGGAAGTGCAGAGTAAAATACTAAAAAGGTTGCAACAAATGCTACAACCTTTCTTTTAAATTGATAATGTATATAAATTTGTTATTCCACAAACTTATCTATATTCTCTTTAAATTTCTAATAAAAAAAATACACTCACTACTTTTTTACTAAGTATGAATGTATTTTAGTATTACTCTATTTATTACTAAGTATTTTTTCTATTTTTTCATTTATAGAATTAATAAACTCAGGATCTTCTTCATGATTTTTTAATAACTCATCTATGTTTTCAACATCAAATCCTGCTGCTGAATAATATTCTTTTAACTCCTCTTCCATTTCTTCAATAGAAACTTCTTCTAAAGCTTCATCCTCATAAGTTTCTTCATATAATGCTTTTATTTTTTCTTCTCTTGTCATTTTAATTCCGCCTTTCATAATAAAAGATTTTATTGTTTATAATTATACCACATCAATATTATTAGTATTACCTATAAATCTAATAACTTCCTCTTCTGATAAAATATCCCCTTTTATAGGATAAGTTTTCTTTACCTTTTCAATTTCTTTTAATACTTTTTCTGTCTTTTTCTTATCCTTTAAAACTATTAAATTATAAGCATACATAAGTCTTTTTCTTGAAATATAACACTCTGTTGCCTTTATATAATTACGTAATTCCTTTGTATAAAGTTCTTTTACCCTATCCATATTTCCCTTTAATATTTCAAAAAATAATAATTCACAATTTATTTCATACTCATATATTTTTATAATTTTAGGGGCATTTTCTAATATTTCCTCATAGCATCTTTGTGCTGCTTCAAAGTTTAAATTATCATAATAATAGTTACCTTCCATAATCTTTAAAGATGTTACTAAATGATTATTTAAGTCAGCTCCCTCCCTTAAATAAAACCATTCAATAGGCATATCTTTCATTCTCATACCTTTAGATAAAAGTCCATTTACTTTAAGCTGAATATAAAAGCAGTATTTCATAAAATCATCTTTTGAAATAGATACTATATTATATCCATCATTAGCAATTCCACCAAATTTCATTGGAATCCCATTACTTATAACACAAATTACTCCTGAAATAATAGATGCAATTAATATAAATTTTATAATTGGACTAATATTAAATGCTATTAATATTACTAAACTTATAATAGTAATTATAAGATTCATTAATGTTCCGCCTAAATTATATAGTACATATTTCAATTCTTTATAATTATCAGTTTTAGGCATCATTAAGCATTGTCCACCAGTACCTTTAATATTAAACTTTTTAAACTTAAATTTCCCTTCATCTTTTACTAAAGTCAAACTTCCAACTCTAAAAGAAATAAATTCATATCCTGACATTAATCCCAAAATCAAATGCCCTACTTCATGAAGTATAATATGTAATCCAAATATAATTATAAAAATAGCAATATATGTTATCACACTAATTAATGATTCACTAAAAGGCATACTGGATTTTGCTAATACTCTACAAGCTAAACCTCCACCAAAAAATCCTGCTAAAAATATAACTATAGATATACCAATAGTAACTATAGTTGATTTAATATCCTTTTTCTTTTTCCCCATAATATCCTCTCCCTGTACTAGCTACCCCAGAGGAAGGGGAATCATTCCCTTTCCCCTGGGGTATATACTCTATACTCTAAGCTAACTTCTCATCTATATACTTTAAAAACCTATCCTGCTCTTCTTCATTTTCAAATGCTCTTTTAGGAATATTTAATACTTGTCCTGAAACTAAATTAATGAATATATTATTATTTGTTACAATAATATCCTTTATAAAGCTCCACTGAATTTTAGTATACATTCCTTCAATTTCTTCAATTATTCCATCCTCTTGTAAAGTTATTTTAGTACATTTTATCTGTTTTACAGATTTAGAAAATTGATTATTTACTAAATTTTTCATTGTTTTCTCTCTAACTGCATCATATATATTATTGCTATATAAAAGCCAAGTAATTAACAATATAGTGCCTACTACCAATACTGGTATATAAAATGGTTCTATTATACTTAACATAAATAAAGTTATTGCTATTATTAGCATTGCTATTGATAGCTTATATCGAATTTTAGCTTTTTTTATAATACTAATATCATTGTTTTTTAACTTAGATAATTCTAAATAATCATCTGTAGTTATTTTAAAAACTATCTCCATCATATTTCCTCTCCTTTTCTTAATTATTAATATATTGTATAATAAGTATAATATACATATTATTTAAATGAAAGGGATTTATTATGACCTATAGTAAAAAAATAATTTTTGAAGATACAAAGGTAAAAAATAATAAATTTAAATTAACGCTAGTTATTATTATGTTCTTTATATTAATAACTACCTTTATATCTACTTATATATATAAAGAAATAGTTACTCCTACACCTATAAATTTTCAAGATATAAATGAATTGCTTATGGATTACAACGTTACAGACCCTATGATTTATAAAAAAACTAAGGATTTTATGCCTCAGCCACTTTCTTATGTTAGTAATATTAACTTAATAGACGCTGAATATATAAACTTTAACACACTTAATGCACCTATTTCTATGACTTTGAATTATTCTACTGGAAGATCAGAATGCTTGGCTACTGCTGAAATTCAATATAAATATAAAAAAGGTTGGTTTATAAAAGATTTTATTGATATTAAAACAGATAATTTTATTCCTTTATTCTCTGCCGGTGATATTTTATTAGATATTCTTACTGATTCAGTTTATTTTGAAGATGGATTTTCGTTTAATAACATTAATTATGAATATACTAAAAGTTATATAGATTCCCTTTATGTTATATCTGAAGAGGGAGATACTTCCTCTACTACAGTTAAGGTTGGATCTTTTGATACAGGTAGAGCAGTACATTTATCTGCTACTCTTTCTTATAATTTTGATGAAGGTACATGGGATCTTATAGATTATGCTCCTACTGTTTATGATTATTAATTTAATTAAAATAAAACTGCCGATAACACTATTTGTTATTGGCAGTTTTTCTATTTATCCTAAAAATATCATTTATACATTAATTATTTGTTATGCTATAGCTAAAGAGTATAAGTAGATTTTATAAATATATTATTATCTATTACACATTTACATTTAAAAGGCTCCTGAGTCTCCTCCACCGCCACCAGTAAAATCTCCTCCGCCAAAGAAACCTCCTCCAGTGCTAGTTGTATCAAAACTACCTGGTGAAGAAGTTATAGGATTCGCTATATTATCTGCTCTATGGCTAATATCATTAAATATTGTTGCATATAAAATATAGTTATTCATGTACATATATTCAACAGAGCTAAAGCTACCTATGTTTCTTCCTTCTGTAGATGTTACTAAATTAATAATATTTCTTAAATCATTATCACTTACTCCCAATGCAGAAGCATAAATTATTGTTAAATCACTTAATAAACTATTATCTAAATCATTAACTGAATATAAATTCTTTAAATAATTCTTATAAGAAATCCATCTTGATTTTTCGTTAAACCATATATTAGTAAGAACATCTTTATTTCTTATTTTTATATAAAATACAATAGAATTAGCATCTTGTTTAACTTCACCTATCCATTTATTTAAATTATTTATAAATTTCTTTGCTTCACTTTCTGAAGAAACTAACCTTTTTATTTGATTCATGGAAAAACTACCATTAACCTCATAATCACTAAACCAAGTTAATATATAATCTAAATGCTTATATCTTGTTTTATTATAATTTCTTCTTATAAAAATTAAATCATTATCATCTTTATCAAAATCATTTATTTTTTCTTCTATAGTATAATAGCCTTTATTAGCTAAATAAAATAACGTAACATTTAGCATTTCCTTGGATACAACTTTTTCATTTATTAATAAATTTACTAATGCTGGTGGTAAATCTGATGGTGGTTCCATTACAATTTCAGCTTTAGTAATTATGTTGTTTTTTCTATATTCACTTACTTCTTTTTCAAACTTAGATTGATTTGAAGAATATATAAATATTGTTGATATTCCACCTATTACAATAGCTCCTATTATTAAAAATCCAATTACATCACTATTATCTTCTTTTTCATAATAATACTGATTTATATTATCGAAATCATCTAAAATATAGTCTTCGTCATAGTAATATTCATACTCATCTATTATATTTTCCTTTTCATAAAGTTCTGATTCTTCTACATTTGATAAATAACCTGCTTGAAATTTCATATCTATTCCTATTAATGTAGTTAAGTTTTTAAAGCTAATATTTATATAATCCTTTGTATGGCTAGTTTCAATCTCTCCATCACCATATATGTCATAATAAAGAATTTCTTCATCAAATTCTGCATCCTTTAATGAAATTTTAATATTTCCTTCTTTAACAGATTCAATATTTTCAACATTATAAAAATTCCAATATAACTCTGAATAATCTAAATATCTTAAAGCTGCTGCTTTTATAGTATAATTTAATTGAATCTTTTTACTTTCATTGCTACTTTTGCAAAATAATTTTATTTGAGTTCTTTCAAAGTCCTCATCTATTTCATATGTATTATTTTCTTCAGAGTAATCCTCTACAGCTTCAATAACATTTCCATCTTCATCAATAATTGAAACACTATTTATTACATATTCTTCTGTTCCTATTAATGCTAAATTTCTATAAACTCCATTAAACTGGCCATTAAACCTATAATCCATTATTTCATTTACAACAACATCACCATTATCAAGTATCACAGCTTCAACATTTAGTTTGTCAATAAAATACTCTCTACTTGTTCCATAAACACTTGTAGGTGCTATAAGCATAAATACTAAACTTAAAATTACTAATAATTTTCTCATTATATTCACCCCCATTTATTTTTACATAACCCTTTATATTATTTTACCATATAACCCATTATATTATAATTTTCTTTATTTCTTTTTGTAATTTATCACAAAGTACAAGCTTCCACTGAAGAAAATTTATATATTTCAAACTAATTAATTATTTACTAACAACAGTATATTGTTTTAATATTATGCAAATATATTCTATCCTACAAAAAAAAGAAGCAGCTACAATACTTTTTTGTATAACTACTTCTTCTTTCTTATTCATATTCACTAAATGGATAATGAGGATTATTTCTAGCTATTTTTCTCATAATTAAAAACAAAGCATCTTTTTCTTCTTCTGTTAACTCACCTACTAATCTCTGTTCCCATAAGTCAGATATTCTAAATACCTCTTCCTTCTTAGAGATAGCTTTTTCTGTTAAATATATATGATACTTTCTTTTATCCTCTTCATTTAAAACTCTCTTTACATATCCCTCTTCTTCAAGCTTAATTATGGCTCTTGTCGTTGTAGCCTTATCTACAGACATTTTTTCAGTTAATTCATCATGACTAAGTCCATCTTTTAAATAAAGCATAATTAAAAATTGATACTGTCCTGCTCCAAAACCTAAATCTTTATATTCCTTTATTAAAAAGCTTTGACCCTGTCTATAAAAATGTCCTATATATCTTCCAAGGGACTCACCATAGTATTTTTTCATTTGATATTTCCTCCGTGCGTATAGTTCTAACTTAATTATACCCTATACTGCAACTTCTGGTGAAATTTCTTTATTAATTTCTTCTTCCTTACCTAAAGTTCTCATTTCTCTAATTATTATTATTCCTGAAAGTATAACTGCTATTCCATCTGCTATTGGTCCTGCTAACCAAACCCCTTCTAATCCCATGAATTTAGGAAGTATTAAAAATGCTGGTATTAACATTAATACTTGTCTTGATAAACCTAATAACATAGATTTCTTTGGCTTTCCAATTGCTTGATAATAGTTTGATGCTGTCATTTGTACTCCTATAAGTGGTAATACAAATAGATATACTCTTATTCCATTAACAGCTATATCTGTTAGCATAGGATCATTATTAAACATTCCTATAGCCTTTTCTGGTAACATAACAATGAAAATCCAACTTAATAACAATACTGCTGTACATGCTATTAATCCATATAAATAAGTTTTTTTTACTCTATCATATTTCTTAGCTCCATAGTTGTATCCTATTATCGGCTGTGCACCTTGATTTAAACCGAATATAGGCATAATGAATATTGTACAAACTGATGTTATAACTGCCATTGCCCCTATTGCTAAATCTCCACCATAAGTCATTAAAGCATTATTAGCAATAACTTGTACTATACTACCTGCAACTTGCATACAAAATGGTGCTAATCCTATCATTAATATTTTCTTTATTATTTCACCATTTAACATCATATCTTCTTTATTTAACTTAATTGTTGATTTGCTACTCTTTGTAAAATAATAAATAACCCAGCATCCAGCTACAAATTGTGATATTACTGTTGCATAAGCTGCACCTTGTATTCCTAAACCTAATACAAATATAAAGATTGGGTCTAAAACAATGTTTATAATCGCTCCAATTAACATAGTACTCATTGCTATTTTAGGATTACTATCTGAATTAATTGAATGATTTAATCCAAATGCACATAAGTTACATATTGTTCCTATCATTAAAGGCCTAATATAAGCTAATGCATATGGCATTGTATTTTCACTTGCTCCAAATATTCCTAAAATTCCTGTAGCAAATACGTTTCCAAAAATAGCTACTATTAAACTTATAATAATTATTGCTGTTAATCCATTTCCTAAATATTTTTGTGCTAACTTTCTTTTTCCACTACCAAATGATAATGATATACTTGCTGATGTTCCTATACCTATAAGCATCCCAAGTCCAGTTATTATAGATGTAACCGGCATTGTAATTCCAACACCAGTAATAGCTAGTCCACCTATATCAGGTATATTACCTATATAAATTCTATCTACTACATTGTAAAGCATATTTACTACCATCCCTATAATTGCTGGAATAGAGAACTTAACTAATAACCTTACTATACCTAAATTTCCTAACTCTTCTTGATTTTTATTTTCGCTTACCGCCATTAAACTTTCACTCCTTATAAATTTGTTGCTATGTCAACGAAAAATTTTAAAATATTGTTGCTATCGCAACAATATTTTAAAATTTTTTTATAGTTTATTAACATAAAAATGGGGCTGTATCAAAATAAATTTTGATACTAGCCGATAAGAAAAGGAGGATTCGAATTTGAATCCTCCTTTTTGTGTA
>NZ_JAASHM010000026.1 GCF_019734195.1 Clostridium sp. K13
CGTGCGAGTAGCACAGCCAGTAACAGAGCCTTATAGGCGTAGAGCAAACCACCCGTTTTACGGGTGGTCCTGATTTTTTTTTTTTTTTTTTTTTTTTTTTTTTTTTTTGTTATATAAATATAACAAAGTATTAATTTTAACAATTAATACTAAGAAAATAGTAAAAAAATAATTAATTAAATAAAATTTAGATAATAAATTGAGATAAAATATAATAAAATATTAATTGACAAATAAAACCAAAAGAGGTATATTAATATTAACTTTAATACTTTAATGTACTAAAGGAGGAGATTGGAATTAAGAATATAGTACCTGAGGGAACTAGAGATTTTACAATAGATGAATGTAAAAAAAGAAATGAAATTATTAAAATTATAACAATGGTATTTGAAAAGTGGGGATATGAAGAAATTGCAACACCAACTATAGAGTATTATGAAACTTTTAAACATAAAACTCAAAATTTAAAAGAAGAAGAGATGTATAAATTTTTTGATAAAAACGGAAGAATATTAGTCCTAAGACCTGATATGACAGTGCCTGTAGCGAGAATGATAAATACTAAATTAAAGGATATGAATTTACCTTTAAAGCTTTTCTATAAGGCAAATGTATTTAGAGTACATGAAAGTTTAGAAGGAAAAAGAAATGAATATTTAGATTGTGGTATTGAGTTAATAGGTGGAGATGGAGAAGGAATAGATTTAGAGGTATTAATAACAGCATTAGAAGTGTTAAAGTCTTTAAAAACAAAGGAAAGTTTTAAATTAGAAATAGGTAATGTAAATATCTTAAAATCTGCTATTAATTCAATGGATTTATCAAAAAATCACAAAGAAAATATAATTGAACTTATTAATAAAAAGAGTTTGATAAATTTAAAGTGTTATTTAGAAAATCTAGAAATAAAAGAGGAGTATAAAGAGTTTTTAATGACTTTACCATGGATTTTTGGTGGATGTGAAATGATTAAAAAAGCTAAAAAAATAGCATTTAATGATGAAATTAAAGAAAATATATTATATTTAGAGAAGTTATTTTTAAACTTAGTGGAATTAGGATATGAGAAGTATATATCACTAGATATGAGCATGGTTCCTAGATTAAATTATTATTCTGGTGTTATTTTTAAGGGATATGTTAATGGAATTGGATCAACAGTATTAAGAGGAGGAAGATATGATGGGTTATTAGAGAATTTTGGAAGAAAAGTTTCAGCAATAGGATTCTCTGTTGATGTGAATTTATTAATTAATTCTTGTAATTACAATGAAAATATTAAGAAGAAAAATATAATTGTAAATAAGAATGATTATTTAACGGCATTGAAGAATGCCATAAAGGAAACAAGAAATAATGAATATATAGATATTGAATATAAAGAATAAAAGTAGGTGATTTAATGTGATTAGTATAGCACTTACAAAAGGTAGAATTGAAAAAGATGCAATGAAAATATTTGAAGAAGCAGGCTTTGGAGTTGATGAATTAAAGGATAAAGGAAGAAAGCTAGTTTTTAAAGATACTAAAGAGAATATTAAATATTTTTTAGTAAAAGCTAATGATGCTGTAACTTATGTAGAGCATGGAGCCGCGGACTTAGCTATAGTAGGAAAAGATACAATATTAGAAAAGGGAGAAAACTACTATGAAATTTTAGATTTAGGTATTGGAAAATGTAAGTTCATAGTTGCAACATTGCCAGATGCCAATATATTTAATCGAATAGGCCATATAAAAATAGGAAGTAAATATCCAAACGTTTCTAAAAAGTATTTTGAAGGTAAAGGAATGGATGTTGAAATAATTAAAATTGAAGGTTCAGTAGAGCTTGCACCTATCTTGGGGATAAGTGAAGGAATAGTAGATATAATGGAAACAGGAACAACATTAAAAGAAAATGGATTAGTTGTTGTTGACGAAGTATGTGATATAAGTTCAAGGATTATAGTTAATAAATCTAGTTTTAAATTAAAAAGAGATGAAATAAATGAAATTATAGATAGAATTAGAGCAATATGCAATAAATAGTGTTTTTATATAGAAGTAAAGGGGGCAATTTAATATGATAGACATAATTGAATTAAATAATAAGTATATCAGTGATGTTGTATCAATTATAAAAAAGAGAAGTAATACTTTAAATATAAGAAAAAATGTAGAAGAGATAATTGAAAATGTAAAGTCTTCTGGGGATAAGGCTTTAAGGGGATATAGTTTGGATTTTGATAAAGTGTATTTAGAAAATTTTAAAATTGACGAAGAGGAAATAGAAAAGGCTTTTATTGAAGGCGATAAGTCTTTTATTAATATATTAAAGGAAAGTATTAAAAATATAAAAAAATATCATGAGAAACAAAAAAAGACAAGCTATATATATCAAAAAGAGTTTGGAGTATATATGGGACAAAGATTAATTCCAGTAGATAGTGTAGCTATATATGTACCAGGAGGAAAAGCAGCTTATCCATCATCTGTATTAATGAATGCTATTCCAGCAAAGGTTGCAGGTGTAGAAAAGATAGTATTAGTTACACCACCCGACAAAAGTGGACATGTTAATAAAAATATATTAATTGCTGCAAAGTTATGTGGAATAAGTAATGTTTATATGTTAGGAGGAGCACAAGCAATAGCAGCATTAACCTATGGTACAGAAAGTATAGAGAGTGTATCAATGATAGTTGGACCTGGAAATGCCTTTGTAGCAGAGGCAAAAAGGCAAGTATATGGAGATGTCGGAATTGATATGGTGGCTGGACCAAGTGAAATTTTAATTATTGCAGATGAAAAATCTAATCCTAAATATATTGCTGCAGATTTAATGTCTCAAGCAGAGCATGATGAATTAGCCTCTTCAATTTTAGTTACAACTTCTAAAGAAATAGCAGAAAAAGTAAACAGTGAAATTAAATTGCAAATTGAAAAAATGAGTAGAAGAAAGATAATAGAAAGTTCTTTTAGGAATTTTGGAAAAATAGTAATTTGTAGTTCTATAAAGGATGGTATTGAGTTTGCAAATTTAATAGCACCAGAACATTTAGAACTTTTAGTAGATAATCCTATGGAATATTTAGAAGGAGTAAAAAATGCTGGTTCAGTATTTATAGGTGAATATACTCCAGAACCTATAGGTGATTATTTTGGAGGAACTAATCATGTGTTACCAACAGGAGGAACAGCAAGATTTTCATCACCTCTATCAGTAGATACATTTATTAAAAAGTCATCATTCCTATATTATTCACAAAAAGCAGTAGAAAGAGACGGAGAAAAAATAATTAGATTTGCTACAGAAGAAGGGTTAACTGCTCATGCAAATTCAATAAAGGTAAGATTAGAAAATGAAGAAAATAAATAGTTATGGCAAGGTAGTGAATAAAGATATAGGAATAAGAGTAAATGCAAATGAAAGTTATAAAAATATAAGTGATTATGAATTAAGGGATATAACTGAGGAGATAGGTAATGTTAAATTTAATAGGTATCCAGATGATGAATGCAATGAATTGAGAGAGGTATATGGAAAAGTTATAGGAGTAAATAAGGAAAATTTAATTGTTGGAAATGGATCTGATGAAATGATTTCTTTAATTATAAGTTCACAAATTACTAGAAAAAAAGTTGTGCTAACAATAGATCCTGATTTTTCAATGTATGATTTTTATACATCTGTTAGTGATGGTGTAATAAAAAAATATAGTACTGAACAGAATGGAACTTTTTCTGTAAATAAGTTTATTAATTTTGGTGAAAAATTATCTCCAAAGTTAATAATATTTTCAAATCCTAATAATCCAACAGGTCATGTAATAAGCAATGAAGATATATTATATATATTAGATTCATTTAAAGAAAGTTTAGTTGTAGTAGATGAAGCATATTATGAGTTTTATGGACAAAGTATGATTTCATATATAGAAAAGTATAAAAACTTAGTAGTAACTAGAACTTTATCTAAAGCATGGGGATTAGCGGCTCTAAGAGTTGGATTCTTAATTGCTAATAAGAATTTGATAGAAGAATTAAGTAAAAATAAAGTTCCCTATAATTTAAATACAATTTCCCAAGTTATTGCTACTAATGTATTGAGGCATCCAGAGAAAATTCTTGAAAATGTAGAAGAAGTAGTTTACGAAAGGGAAAGATTATATAAAAATTTAAAAAATATAGAAGAAAGATGTAGTAAAAAAATAGTGTTTTATAAATCTAAAGCAAATTTTATTTTTGGAAGATCTGTTATTAAAGAAGAGATAAAAAGAGTACTAGATGATAATGGAATACTAATCAGATATTTTAAGGATGATAGTTTTAGAATAACAGTTGGATCATCATTAGAAAATGATTTAGTAGTTAATGTTATAGAAAGTGCAGTATTAAGTAGGGAGGCAGTATTTAATGAGAACATCACAAATTAAAAGAGATACAAAAGAAACTAATATAAACTTAAGTATTAATTTGGATGGTGATGGAATTAACAATATTAAAACAGAAATAGGTTTTTTCAATCATATGTTAGAATTAATGTCATTTCATAGTGATATAGATATTGCTTTAGAAGCTAGGGGAGATTTAGAAGTATGTGATCACCATTTAGTTGAAGATACTGCAATATGCATAGGAAAGTGTATAAAGAAAGCATTAGATGATAAGAGAGGAATAAAGAGGTATAGTACAGTTTTTATTCCTATGGATGAAGCTTTAGTAATGGTTTCTATAGATATTAGTGGAAGGGAATATTTGCATTTTGAAGCAGATTTTAAACGTGAAAGCATAGGGAGTTTTTCTGTAGAAATGGTTCAAGAGTTTTTTAGAGCACTTGCATTTAATGCCGAAATAACACTTCATATAAAAGTTTTATATGGAGAAAATGATCATCATAAAATTGAGGGGATTTTTAAAGCCTTTGCCAGAGCGTTAAAAGAGGCTATTAAGGTAGAAACAAATGAAATACCATCATCAAAGGGATGTATATAGTTATTAAAAGAAAACCTGTTAGGAGTTGAAGATTAAGATGATTGTTATTATAGATTATGGTATGGGAAATTTAAAAAATGTTTATAATGCATTGAAGTATTTAAATATTCCTTCTAAGATATCACAGGAAGTAGCAGAAATAAAAAATGCAGATAAATTAATCCTACCAGGGGTTGGGGCATTTAATAAAGCGATGTATAACATTAATAGTATGGGATTGACAGAGGTAATAAGTGAAAAAGTTAATAATGGAACACCATTATTAGGAATATGTTTAGGAATGCAAATGATATTTAAAAAAGGGTATGAAAATGGAGAATGTAATGGATTAGGTTTTATAGATGGAGATGTTAAATTATTAGAACCAAAGGAAAATGTAAAAATACCACATATAGGATGGAATAAACTAGAGTGTAATAGAGAAAATAATTTGCTTAAGGGATTAGCAGAAAATAGCTTTGTATACTATGTTCATAGTTATGCTGCAAGTAATGTAAAGGATGAAAATTTAATAGGATTTTCAAACTATGGTGCTATTAAGGTACCTTCTATTGTTTGTAAGGGTAATGTTTATGGAACACAGTTTCATCCGGAGAAGAGTGGTGAAGTAGGACTTAAAATACTTAAGAATTTTGGGGAGGTAATAAAATGATTGTAATACCGGCAATAGATATTATTGGAGGAAAGGCTGTTAGACTATACCAGGGAGATTATAAGAAGAAAGAAGTTGTTGGAAATGATATACTTCATATAGCAAAAGAGTTTGAAAAAAATGGAGCAAGGTATATACATTTAGTAGATTTAGATGGAGCAAAGAAAGGGAAGTTAGTAAATAAGAAAATAATAGTTAACTTAGCTAAAGAGCTTAGCATTCCAATTGAAGTAGGTGGAGGAATTAGAAGCTATAGTGAGGTTGATGAATTAATTAATAGTGGAGTTAGCAGAGTTATTTTAGGTACAGCAGCTTTAGAGGATGAAGAGTTTGTGGAAGGAGTAGTAAGGGATTTTGGAGAAAAGATTGCAGTTGGAGTTGATTGTAAAAAGGGGTATATATTTACTAAGGGATGGCTTGAAGAAAGTAATGTTCATTATATAGATTTTTGTATAAGGATGGAAAAGATAGGGGTTAAAAATATAATTTTAACTGACATAAGTAAGGATGGAACTCTAGAAGGTACTAACATATCTATGGTGAAACAGCTTAAAAAATATGTATCAATAAATATTACAGCATCAGGTGGAGTAAGAGATTATTATGATATTAAAAAGCTAAATGATTTAGATATATATGGTGTAATTATAGGAAAGGCATTATATTCAGGAAATATTGAGATGAAAAGAGTTGTAGAATTATGTAGTTAAATGGAGTGAAATATCTATGAATAAGGGGGGATGATATGCATACGAAAAGAATTATACCTTGTTTGGATGTAAGAAATGGAAGTGTTGTTAAGGGGGTAAATTTTATAGGTATTAAAGAAATTGGAGATCCAGTACAATTAGGTGAATATTATTACAAGCAAGGAGCAGATGAGCTTGTTTTTTTAGATATAACGGCAACTCATGAAGGAAGAGGAATAATGGAAAAAGTAGTAGAGAGAGTTGCTGAAAAAATATTTATACCATTTACAGTTGGAGGTGGAATAAGTAGCATTGATGATATAAGAAGAATTCTTAGAGCTGGAGCAGATAAAGTAAGTTTAAATTCTGCTGCAGTAAAAAATAAAAATCTTATAAGTGAAGGTGCTGTATACTTTGGAAGTCAATGTATAGTGTTAGCAGTTGATGCTAAAAGGAGAATTGATAATTCAGGATGGAATGTATTTGTAAATGGAGGAAGAATAGATACAGGAATTGATGCCTTAGAATGGATAAAAGAAGGAGTTAAACTTGGTGCTGGTGAAATATTGCTTACTTCTATGGATGCAGATGGAACTAAAGATGGATTTGATATTGAATTAACTAAAAAGGTAAATGATATTATAAATGTACCAGTGATAGCATCAGGTGGATGTGGAAGTCTAGGAGATTTTAAAGATATATTTAAAGATGGAAGGGCAGATGCAGCATTAGCGGCATCATTATTTCACTATGGGGAACTTACAATAAATGAAGTGAAGAAATATCTAAAAGAAAATAATGTAGCAGTTAGAACAATATAAATATTTGGAGGGATCATGAGAAGTGAATTAAAGGATAATAAAATTATATTAGATTTTAAAAAGGGAGGAGGACTTATACCTACCATAATTCAAGATTATTATACTGGTGAAGTATTAATGCTTGCATATATGACAAAGGAAAGCTTTGAATTGACAAAAACAACAAAGCAAACTTGGTTTTATAGTAGAAGCAGAAATGAATTATGGAATAAAGGTTCTACATCAGGGAATTTTCAAGAAGTAAAAGAAATTTGGTGCGATTGTGATAAGGATACATTATTAATAAAGGTAAAACAAAATGGTATGGCTTGTCATACAGGTGAAAAAAGTTGCTTTTTTAGGAGGATTGGATAGGGTGATATTAGAGGAGTTATATGAGATAGTAAATAATAGAAAAAATAGTGAAGAAGAAGGTTCTTATACTAAGTATTTATTAGAAAAGGGAACAGATAAGATATTGAAAAAAGTTGGAGAAGAATGCACTGAGGTAATTATTGCAGCCAAAGGCAATGATAAGGATGAAGTAATTAATGAAATCTGTGACTTAGCATACCATATATTAGTATTAATGGTAGATAAAAATATTGATATGGAAGAAGTTGAAAATGAATTAATTGCTAGAAGAAATAAGATTAATAATTTTAAAGGTGAAAGAAAAGAAATAGAGCAAATATAGAGATGGAAGTACAAGATAGTAGATTATTAATAGTTATAACATAACCCAATAATATTAAAAGTATCATTGGCTTATGTTATAATAAATTTATTACAAATATTATTTTGTAATTTAGTTATATAGAAAACTACTTTAATATAAAAGTATAGTATGGGAGAAGAAGAAATGATTAAAGCAGTAATATTTGATTTAGATGGAACATTATTAGATACATTAGAGGATTTAGCTAATGCATGTAATTTTGCATTAAGAAGCTGTGGATATAAAGAGCATCCAGTTAAAGATTATGTAAAGTTCGTTGGTAGTGGAAGATATATATTAATTCAACGTATATTACCTGAAGAATATAAAGATAATAAAGAAGTAATAAGCAAAGTTTTATCACTGTTTGATGAATATTATGGTGAGCACATGATTGATAATACGAAGCCTTATGAAGGAATTAATGATATGATTCAAGCTTTAAAAGAAAAAGATATAAAATTAGCAGTTGTATCTAATAAACCAGATGAGTTTGCAGGAGATGTAGTGAAAAAATATTTTAGAGATGATTTTGAAATTACATATGGACAAAGACCAAATCATGCTGTAAAACCGGATCCAAGAACAGTTTATGAAGTAATTGATTATTTAAAAGTAAATAGAAATGAATGCCTATATGTAGGAGATTCTGACGTTGATATGAATACAGCTACCAATGCAGGAGTTGAATCAGTAGGAGTTTCATGGGGATTTAGAGGTGAAGAGGAATTAAAAAAAGCTGGTGCCGATTATATAATTCAAAAACCAAGTGAATTACTAGATATATTAAATAGTAAATAATAAAATAAGTTTTTAGCAAAATAGATATATAGGATAATTCTTATATATCTATTTTGTTTTATTATATATATTGACAATAGAATAAAAAAGATATATTATTAACATAATACCGATAGGAATAGTAGGAAAAAGAAAGGGAGGTAGGTGAGATTATGAAAATTTCGACTAAGGGAAGATATGGAATTAGAGCTTTAATTGATTTAGTAGTTAATTCAGAATGTGGAAGTGTAACTTTAAAAGCTATATCAGAACGTCAAGAAATATCAGAAAGGTATTTAGAACAAATATTTTCATTGCTTAGAAAGTCAGGTTTGATAATAGGAAGAAAGGGTGCTCAAGGAGGATATATTTTATCAAAAAATCCGAATGAAATTACAGTAGGAGAAGTTTTAAGAGCATTAGAAGGTGAATCTCTTCTTATAGATATAAATGAAGATGAAGAGAATTGTATGGAGAGATTTGTAAATAAAATTATTTGGAGTGAAATAAATAAGAAGATAAATGATTATTTTGATTCTATAACATTAGAGTGTATTGTTGATGAATACAGAAAAGAAAAAGAAGAAATTATATATTATATCTAATTTTAACTAGTATAAGAAATGAATTTAATGTAATATATACATAGATATATATCAATATATAGGAGGATAGTATGAATAGTACTTTTTTATCAAATTTTATAATGATAACAAACTTTAAGACAATAGCATTTATTATTATTCTTGTAGCTATATTATTTGGAGTAAATATTATGGCTAAGAAGAAAATAAAATTTTCTACTAGAATGATAGTTTCTACTATTTCAGGTTTAGTTTTAGGGTTAATAGTTCAATTAGTAGCAGGATTTCCTAATAATCCAGGTGAGGTTCAATGGATTAGTGAAGTTAATAAGTGGTATGGACTTATTGGATATGGATTTATGGATTTATTAAAGATGCTTGTAGTACCTTTAATATTTGTATCTATTATCAGAGTTATTATTAACATGAAAGATGGAGAAAATCTTGGAAAGCTAACAACTAGGTCAATTTTTATATTATTAGGAACAACTACTATTGCAGCTATTGTTGCTATTATAGTAGGAAACTTATTTAAATTAGGAGTTTCAGCTAATGTTGTTGAAAGTACAAATGAAATAAGAGAAATAACACCAGTAGTAGATACTTTAAGAGGATTGCTTCCATCAAATCCAGTGTCTGCAATGGCAGAAGGAAATGTAGTTGCAGTAGTAATCTTTGCTGCATTTATTGGAAATTCTATGAAAATATTAAATAAAAAGTATAGTGATGTAATTAAGCCAGTAACTGATTTAGTTAATGCTTCTTATAAAATAATTACTAGTATTGCAATGACTGTTATAAAGTTAATGCCATATGCAGTAGTAGCATTACTTGCAAATACAATAGCCGGAAGAGGATTATCAGCAATAAAGGAAGTTATAGGGTTTATAGTAGCTCTATATGTAAGTATTATTATTGTATTTATTATACATTTAGTAATTATTGCGTTTTTAGGTGTTAATCCAATTAAATATGTAAAAAAGGTTATGGAGCCATTAATTTTAGCTTTTACTTCTCGTTCAAGTTTAGGTACATTACCAGTTACAATAGAAACATTAACTGACGGAGTTGGGGTAGATAATGGAATAGCATCATTTGTAGGAAGCTTAGGTTCAAATATGGGAATGAATGGATGTGCAGCGATTTATCCAGCATTAATGGCTGTAACATTAGCAAATATGTCAGGAACAACAATGGATATAAGTTTCTATGGAATGCTTATAGTAATAATTGTAATTGGTTCATTAGGAATAGCAGGATTACCAGGAAGTGCTACTATGGCAGTTTCAGTGGCTATATCAGGTATGGGAATGGGAGCGTACTTCCCGTTAGCTGGAGGAATAATAGCAATTGATCCTATATTAGATATGGGACGTACAATGTTAAATGTTAATGGTACAATGGTTACTGCAGTAGCTGTTGGTAAGACTTTTAACAAGATAGATAAAGATAAGTTAAATGCAAAATAATATATAAAAAAAGTAGTCAAGTACACCAGAATAATTAGATGTATTTGGCTACTTTTTCTAGTTTGTGAAAATAAAATCAACTGCTTGTAAGGAATTATAGTAAAAGTAAGAGGAAATACATTCTTGTATGTGAAATTTATATAAAATTTTATCAGAAATTAGATAATATTTAGTGTTAGTGACTTTTGATATACAGAAAAATATAGTAAAATATAATTTATGTAAGATATTAGATCTTTAATAAGATTTTTTTAAACAGATTAGTTTCAAATTAATATATCCAATGAAAATTAATTAGCTGTTTGGACATTGTTATCTCCCAGCTAAAAAGAGATACTAGTGTTAAAGCGGCTAGTAAGTAGATAAATACTATGATAGGAGATAAAAAAATGACATATAAAAAGAAAAAATATAAAAAGAAAAAAAAGACAGTTGGATATAAAAGTAGATTATTTATTGTTTCAGTTTTGGTATTTAGTTTATTGGCTTTTCTTATATTGAGATTAGCATGGCTAACTTTGGTAAGTGGACGAGAATTAGAGGCAAAGGCAAATTCAGAGTGGCAAAAGGAAATTAGTGTAACAGCTACTAGAGGGGATATATTAGATAGAAACGGTTCTGTATTAGTGTCTTCAGCAAATGTTTATAGAATAGACTTTGATTTAGATTCTGTTAGAAATCACATAAAAGAAAAGAAAATAACTATGAATGATATTGCAGTTGAAATTTCAAATGTAACAGGTGTAGAAGTTGAAGAAGTTCTTAAAGCATTAAATAAAAAAAATTCAGATGGAAGTGATGCCAGTTATTCACCTTTAGTTAGAGGTGTTACTAAGGCTGTAGCAGATAGTGCAGATGATTTAGGGATATATGGACTTATAGTTTCTAGAGATGTAAAGAGATATTATCCTAATGAAAACTTCTTAGCAAGTGCATTAGGAGGGATTAATTCAGAAGGAACAGGGTTAACTGGTATAGAATTACAATATGATGATTATTTAGCTGGAATTGCAGGTATGAAAATAGGCGCTTATGACAGCTGGGGAAATAGATTGCCTTTTGACACATATAAATTTACTCCACCTATAGATGGGAGTGATATAATATCAACAGTAGATGAGAATTTACAGTATATAGCAGAAAAAGTTGCACAGAAGGGGTTAGAAGAACATAATGCTAAAGGTGTCCATGTACTTATTATGGATCCTAATAATGGTGAGATATTAGCTATGGTAAATAAGCCGGATTATGATCCAAATGATCCATATTCAGGCTATGAAATTTTCGATGGAGAAACAGATAATGATAAGATACAAAATATGTGGAGAAATTGGTTAGTAAGTGATACTTTTGAACCAGGATCAACATTTAAAACAGTAACAATGGTTGCAGCCTTAGAAGAAGGTTTAGTTAGTGATAATGAAACATTTACTTGTAATGGTGGAGTGAAGTTTGGAAATACAACAGTTCATTGTTGGAAAAGAGATGGACATGGAACTCAAACATTGGGTGAGGTTTTAAAGAACTCTTGTAATGTTGGTATGATGGAAATCGGAGAGAGACTTGGAATTGATAAGTTAAATGAATATATATATAAGTTAGGATTTGGTAAAACAACAGGTATTGATTTGCCAGGTGAAGCATCTGGAATAGTGAAATCATCTGATACAGTTTCTGCTATTGATTTAGCAACAATATCATTTGGACAAACTAATACAGTTACAACACTACAACTTATGGCTGCTTTCAATGCTATAGCAAATGGGGGAGATCTTATACAGCCACATATTGTTAAAGAAATTTCTCATGAAGATGAAAGCGGAAATAGAGTAATTGATGAAACAATAAAACCTACGACAAAGAAAGATGTATTGTCTGACAGTAGTACAGCATTACTTAGAAGTTACTTAGAAAGAACAGTGACTAAGGATGGACCAGATGGATCCTTTGTACAGGGGTATAATGTTGGTGGGAAAACAGGAACAGCTCAAAAGGTTGATCCTGCAACAGGAACTTATTCAACGGATAAATATATATCTTCAATGGTTGCTTTAGCACCTGTAGAAAATCCACAGATAACAGTATTTATAGCTGTAGATGAACCAAGTAATGGTTCTTATTATGGAGGAGAGGTAGCAGCACCGTTAATGAAAGAATTATTTGAAGAAGTATTTAAATATATGGATTCACCACTTGCTAAAGAGAGATTTTCAATTTATAAAAATGTAATAATTCCTGACGTAAGAGGAAAATCTATTGAAGAAGCAAAGGAAATATTAAAAGAAAATGATTTAGAGGCTGAAGTTAAAGGAAATGGTAAAACTATTGTATCTATGGATTCTTATCCAGGTTCAACAGTAAAAGAAGGAACTACTATTTCTATTACAGCAAAAGATAATGGACAAGTAGGGAAAGAAATAATAATGCCAGATCTTAAAGGTAGTACGAAAGAGTTTGCAGCTTCTATTTTAGATAACCTTGGATTGGAATATGAATTTGAAGGAGAAGGAATTGTTTATTCTCAAAGTATAACTAGTGGAAATAAGATTGTAAAAGGAACAAAAGTTACAATTACTTTAAAAAAGGAATTTGAATATTAAATATTGTATACTGGAGAAGATAATATGAATAGTAATACAAAGAAATTAAAAAAAGGAAAGAGTAAGAAAAAATTCAAACGAAAAAAAAAGCTAAACTCTGTTAATCCATATATACTCTATTCTGTATTAGCACTTGTTGCAATAGGAATAATTATGGTGTTTTCAGCTAGTTATTATGATGCATTATATAAGCATAAGGATGTATTCTATTTTTTAAAGAAGGAACTTACCTGGGTTCCAGTTGGAATTGGTGCATTAATAGTAATTATGTTAATAGATTATCATGCGTGGAAAAAAATCACTATATTTGGGTATGGAGCTACAATATTAGCTTTAGTAGCAGTTCTTATTGTGGGAAAAAATATTAATGGAGCTACACGTTGGCTAGATATTGCAGGGATTTCATTTCAACCATCAGAACTTGCTAAATATGTTATAGTATTTTTCTTGGCAATGATGATCGATAGGTATGGAAAGGTGAGTAAGAACTGGAAGGTTCCATTGATTTATTTAAGTTCGGCTCTTATCTTTGCTGGATTAGTATATAAAGAAAATAACTTAAGTATTGCATCTATTATAATGTTTGTTGCATTTATAATGATTTTTGTATCAGGAATGAGTTTTAAAGAAACATTTTCATTAATAATTATTGGAGCTGTAGGTATTATAGTAGGAATTTTTAGCTCTGATTATAGAACAGAAAGATTTGTTAGTTTTTTAGATCCATGGAAATATGCTAATGATGAAGGGTACCAGTTAATACATTCTCTTTATGCTTTAGGGTCTGGTGGTTTATTTGGGGTAGGGCTAGGAAACTCAAAACAAAAAGCTTTATATATGCCAGAACCACATAATGACTTTATATTTGCAATAATAGGTGAAGAGTTAGGTCTTATAGGATGTATTGCTGTTATTACTATTTTTGTGGTATTAATATGGGCAGGGATAAAGGTTGCAGGTAAGGCTAAGGATAGATATGGAAAGCTTCTAGCTACAGGAATAATTTCTGTAATTGCATTACAAGCATTAATAAATATTGCAGTTGTTACAGGTAGTATGCCTGTTACTGGAGTTCCTTTACCTTTTATAAGTTATGGAGGTACATCATTAGTATTTAATATGGCTGCTATGGGAGTTCTCCTTAATATTTCAAGGCAATGTAAAAATACTAAAGATGAAATTGAAGAAAAAATAATAAAAAGTAAAATGAACGTTTAATAAAGAGGTTACGAAAGTAGCCTCTTTTATTATATATAAAACAATAATAATTTATTGAAAAACAATAAATTATTATTGACTTAATATATAAGTATGATATAAAATATCAATGAGGTGATTATAAATGAAAAATAATATATTTAGAAAAATGTTATATATAATATCGGTTTTATCCATTTGTATTACTGTTATTGGAGGAATAAGTATACCCTGGATTACGAAGCTATATTATTTAAACTTTACAAATTTAGAAGAGCCAAGATTTATGAGTACTTTTCTATTTATAACAGCAATACCATTTATTCTTTTATTGATTGAAGTTATGAAGTTGTCTAAAAGTTTACTTAATGATACATATTTGAATAAAGAAACGCTAAAAAGATTAAAAAGAATAAGTATTTATTCTTTAATTGAATTTTTTATTTACTTAGCAAATATTATATTTATGTATCGTAACTTAGTGTTTGTTGTGGTCATTATTGCTACATTAATGGTATTCATGATTACGTCGGTGATTAGAGAACTTATAGTAAAGGGAATAGAGCTAAAAGAAGAAAATGATTTAACTATTTAAGGAGATAAGCTAAATGATTATTGTAAATTTAGATGTTATGATGGCAAAAAGAAAAATGAGTGCGACAGAACTTTCAGAGAAAGTGGGAATAACTATGGCTAATCTTTCAATTCTTAAAAATAATAAGGCTAAAGCCATTAGATTTTCTACTTTAGATGCCATTTGTAAGGCTTTAGACTGTCAGCCAGGTGATATTTTAGAGTATAGAAGTGATGAGGATAAGTAATGAGCTTTAAATAATATTATAATATTTGGGGGGACAAGGTATTATGAGAAGGGTTATAATGGTCATTTTAACTACTATCATTTATGCAATGTTTTTTATAAGTTGTAGTAATATATCTAATATTAAAAGTACAGAATTAAACAATATATTTATTGATAATTTAAATATAGGAAGTTCAATTAAAAAGATAAATTTAAATAAATATACTGAAAGCAACGCATTTTTAGGGGATTATATGTGCAAATTTGAAGAGATAATAATTGATTCAAAGAACAATAAGATTAATTATTTGTTTGGAAAATTTGATGAAAATAGAATAGTTATTTCTGTAAATGATAAAAGAAATTTAAATTATATAGATGAAATAAAACAAATATTAGGAGATAATTATAAAGAAAAATGGAAAGATAGAGAACAAAATTTAAAGAAGTATATTTATTTTGATAAAATTAATAATATAAAAGCTGAATTTGTATATGTAAGCTTTGATGAAAGTTTAGTTTGGATTATTTTATCTAAAATAAATAGTTAACAAGAATTATAAAATGTAATTAGGTAAGGAGATAAGTATATGAAAAAGTATTTAATAAGTATAGTTCCACTAGCAATTGGAATTTTATGTTTTATATTATCAGGAGTAATAGGAAGTGAAGTGTTAGCAGATGGGACATTGAAAGAGCCATTCTTTTTAATACCTATAGGATATTTATTTTTAGCAATAGGAATAATTTTAGGTATTATTATTTTACTTAAGAGAAGAAAAGTATGAAAATAAGAAACAATTATAAGTTTATTATAAATAGTTTTATAATAATATTTTTAACTACACTAGCAGTTTACTTATTTGTAGATCTTAAGTTGTCACAAAATGATCTTCAGTTATCTTTAATATGGATTTATACTACATTATTTACAGTTTCACTTATATTAATTTTTATTATTCTTATTATTATATATTTTATGAGAATATTATTAAAAAAGAAGAATTGTTATGGAAGATTGATAAGGAGAGCAGGAGTAATTGTAGTTATTATGATAATATCATCAGTAATAATAACAAAAGAGCATAATCGTTATCACCATATTATTAATAGTAATTGGGAGTTGAATTTACCTACAAACTATGAAGAGATTTATTATAAGGACAGTGGTCCAAGTTTTAATGGTGATGGTGAAAGATATTCTATATTTCAATATGAGAATTTGGATGAAATTAACAATTTAATAGAGTGGCAAGAGAAAAATAGTAGTATAGAAATTAATATGATAAGTGTATTGAGAAGACTAGAAGTACCAGAGGAATATTATCCAGACTTTAAAACTAATTTTAAGTATTATTATTCTATTAAAGAAGATAATTCTAAAATACATATGATTTTAGATAGTAATTTAAATAAAACTTATACTGTAGAAGAGATATTCTGAGAATGAGATTATTGTAAATATGAAGGGCAATATATGAGTGAAGATGATAAAAAAATAAGAAATATTAAAATTCAATCTACTATAGCATTTATAATAGTTTTACTCATATTAGCTATGTTAATAGGAGGAATCATATTTTTAAAAGAGTTTTTTATTCCCAGTAAAGAATTAATATCAAGAACTGAATCAATTGATGGAAAATATGATTTTAGAGAGAATTAAATTAACAATTGATTATATACAACTTAAAGTTTATTTAAAGAAACATTAGAAAAATAAAAAAATATGGAGTAAAAGATATATGAATATTTTTAGATTATTAAATAATAATATTGAAGATTTAAATGAAGAGGAGAGAGTTCTTGCAGAAAATTTTAATGAAGCATTGAGAGAAAAATTAATAGACGACTTGGCAGAGTATGAAATTGATGAGTTTATTAAGGAATTGAAAAGTGATGAAGAGAGTTTTAGATTGAAAATATCAGAAATTTTAGTAAATGGGAAAAAGGGATATATTAAAATGCCTACAAAGACTTTAATAGATATATATCTTGATAAAAAGGATGAAGGTGAATTTATAAATTTAATTGAAAGTATAAGTAGTATGTAAAAGATACCTCTGAAGCAAATTCATATATTGGATTTGCTTTAGAGGTATTTTTGTTAGAAAAAGTTAATTGTTAATATTTCTCATGATTTAAAAACTCCCTTAACTTCTATAATTAATTATGCTAAATTTTTAAGAAGAAGGAATATTACTAAAGAAGATAGAAAGTAATATATAGATATATTAGAAATAAAATCTACAAGTCTTAAGTATTAATATGGAAATACAGAAGGTTTAGGTTTAGTATTAGATATAGCAAAATCTTTATTTGAATTGCATAATGGCCAGCTTAAGGTTGATATTGATAATAATGAATTTATAGTAGATATGGTTATTTAGAAATGTAATTAGAGGAGAGTATTTATGAAAAAAGAGATAAAATTAAATAATTTAATATTTCCAATATGGATACTTTGGTTATTTCCGCCTATTGTTATTGTAGCTATGATAGGAAATTATATTATTGATAGTTTAGTAATATTATTAGCTTTAGTAGTATTTAAGGTATCTTCAGTGACTGGAGAAAGTACAAAAAGTCTTTATAAAAGAAGTATATTAAAGGTATGGATATTTGGTTTTCTAGCAGATATACTAGGAACAGCATTGTTATTTATTATAATGATGATACTAGGTGGAACTGAAGATTTAGTACAAGGTATAAGTTATAATCCATTATCTAATTTAGGATCATTTTTAATAGTATTTATTGCAATTTTAGCAGCTGCAGTATTTATTTATATTTTTAATTATAATTATGTATTTAATAAACTTATAATTGAGAGAAAGGCTAGATTAAAAGTAGCATTAACTATTGCAATATTAACTATGCCGTGGACATATTTAATACCAACAGAGTGGTTTTTTAAATATTATTAATATAATATTGATACAAGAATAACAAGTGTAAAAATACATTTGTTATTTTTTTATAAAAATTTTTTGTTTATTTAAACAAAACTATATTTTCATACGTCTATATATTAGAATTTGAAATGGTACTATTTACATAATTCTAGATAGGAGAATAAATTAATGATTAAAATTAGGGGTAAGAGCTTAGAGAAAAGGTTCGAACAAGAAGTTATTGATAATAAAGAAAAGCTTTATAGATTAGCATACTATTATGTAAAAAATCATCATGATGCTATGGATATACTTCAAGAAAGTATATTAAAGGGATATTCTAATTTATCTAAGATTAAGGATAAGGATTCTATAGATAAGTATTTAAGTAGGATAATAATTAATACTGCAATAGATTTTATTAGAAAGAATTCTAAAATGATTTTTACTGATGATGAATGCTTAAAAGAAGTAGAATCAGAAGTAAATTCAAGTGATATTAATTATGCTGTTGATAATCTTGAAGAAGATCTTAAATCTATTATAGTTTTAAAGTATTTTCATGGTTATAAGATAAGTGAGGTTGCAGAAATATTAGATATTTCAATTTCTACAGTTAAAAATAGAATGCATAAGGCTTTAAAACAGTTAAGAGTAGAAATTAAGGAGGAAATTTATGAGTAAAAATTATTTTGGTGATGAAAAATTAAAATATGAAAATATAGAAATACCTAAAGAATTAGATTTTGTGGTAAAGAAAACTTTAAAAGAAGGAAGAAGAAAAAGAAAAGTACAAACTGTATATAAGTATGGTATTGGAGTAGCAAGTACATTTTTAGTTTTTGTATTATTAGTTAATATGTTTCCAACTGTAGCTTACGCTATGAGTAATATACCAGGAATTAATAAACTAGTAGAGTTTGTTAAGTTTGATAAAGGTTTTGATAATGCAGTAGAAGAAGGGCTTGTTAAAGAAATAAATTTTAAAGAAGAAAAAAATGGAGTAAAGTTTAAAGTAAATACTATAGCTGGTGATTGGAAAAGTCTTTGGATTGATTATGAGATATCTAGTGATACAGAACTTGGCGTTATAGTTAGTGTAAATGAGAGTAATACAGAAAATGAGATTCCAGTATTAATAGAATATAGGGATGGAGAAAATAAAGGAGAACGATATATAAAAATAGGGTTTCAAGAGTTTAATGAAAATTTTGATTTGAAATTTAATATATTTAAAGATGATGAAGATGCGATGCATGGAAATTATATTGCAAGCTTTAATATACCTATTAGTTTAGATAAGGAGATTTTCAATTGTGAGTTAAAAGAAATTACTTTAGATAATAATTTAATTAATACTGAAATAGGTGATATAGAAATAATAAGTTTAAAAAGTAGTAAAACAAGAATTGTTATGGAATTTAAATTGAATAGTGATAAATATGAATATATGAACTTTGAGAAGCCTAGATTTATAGATGATAAAGGAAATATATACGAAATAAGTTCATCATATATAAGTAGCAGTGATGAAAATAATGCAATTAAAATTGTAGAGTTACAAGGTGAAATAAAAGAGAATATTAAAAAATTAACTTTTCAGTTTGATTCTATGTATTATGCTAGAAAAGATAATAGAAGTATTATTGTAGATTTAAAAAATAGGCTAGTAGAGCCTAATGATTATAATTTTGAATTTGAAAATTTAATAGGAAATGAACTTATATTAAAGGCTGAAGATGTTGAAAGTGTATCATTTGAAAATATTATACTTGAAAATGGGGATGATTTAATAAGTGAAAGTGGAGTATCTTGCATAAGTGATGAAGAAAATGATAATTATTATATTAAATCATATTTTAAATTAAATGATGTTAATGTTGATAAAGTTAAACTGGAAATATTTTGGATAATGAAGGATAAGGTTGAAGGTAACTCAATAGATTTAATATTAAAATAAAAAAATATAACTTAATATAGGGGGACGAGATTAATGCTCGTCCTCTATGTTTATTTATTAGATAATTTCCTTACTCCAATTAGCTTTCTTATAATAAATAAGTGTAACTATAAAACCTATTATCCATCCAATAGGAATACCAATCCATATACCGTCAACTCCTAATAGATTAGAGAAAAAATATGATCCAGGTATTCTTGCAAGCCATAATGATATTATTGAGCTAATAAGAGGAAAGATTGCATTTCCTGCTCCCTTTATAGCACTAGTTAACATAAATGATATACAGATAAATATAAAAAATGGTCCGATAGTATTTAAATAACGAGATCCTATTTGTAATACTTCACTATCTGAATTAAACATCATTATTAGTTCTTTTGCAAAAAGGCTAAATAAAATTGCAACAGAAATGGCCATAACAATTGATATATAAATTGAATATTTTAATCCATTCGTAATTCTATCAAATTTTTTAGCTCCCTTATTTTGTGCAACAAATGTTGAAACAGCAGCCCCTAGATTTATAATAGGAAGTGAAATAAAACTTTCAATTCTAAGACCAGCACCAAAGGCAGCCATAGCAGAAGAACCATAGCTATTCACTAAAGATTGAAGTGCTATATTACCAAATGAAAATAACATTTGCTGAATAGCACTAGGAATACCAAGTTTTAAACCTTTCTTGAATATTTTATTGTTAAAATTCATTACTTTAATTTTAATATTAAATAACTTATGTTTTTTGTTTAAGTATATGATACTAAATATAAAGGATGTACCTTGAGAGATTACTGTTGCAAGAGCGGCACCAGAAATATCCATTTTAAAATAAATAATGAAAACTATGTCTAATATTATGTTTAGTATTGTTGCAATAATAAGAAAGTATAATGGGTTTTTAGAATCTCCAAGCCCTCTTAAAATAGCACTTACACTATTATATCCAGCAGAAAATATAGTTCCAGCAAAAATTATTATAAGATAAATTTTTGAAGAATAAAGAATATCCTGTGGTGTGTTCATTAGTTTTAAAATTGGTTCACATAATGCTATTCCAAGGAATGTAATTATTATTGAAGATATAAACACAAATATGTAAGTTGTATCTATTGTATTTTTAACCTTGTCCATTTTTTTTGAACCATAGTATTGAGATACTAAAATTGAAAATCCAAGAGTAATACCAGTTAAAAGTGATGTTAGTAAAAACATAATTGGATTAGCGCCAGATACAGCAGCCATAGCATCTTTACCTATAAATTGACCCACTATAATGGAGTCAGCGGTATTGTAAAGTTGTTGAAATAATGCTCCAATTAGCATTGGAAGAGTAAATAATAAAATTGATTTTCCCTCATGTCCTGAAGTTAAGTCTCTCATAAAAAAAGCCTCCCTTAGTTATTTAAAGTCTTTTGTATTTATAAAAACTAAAATAATTATATACTAGTATGATAAAATTGTAAAAAGAGGTAAATTTAAAGTAGAAATATAAAAAATTATGATTAGTATAATATCAATATTTAGAAGTAACGTGGATAGAATATTAATATAGTATCAAATTAAGATTTAATATAAAAATTAAAGTTGAGGTGCTAAAAATATGAAGATATTAATAATGAGACTAGAATTAAGAGCCGAGTGGGTAAATTCATTAAAAGAAAAGAGAATGATAGTACTAAGTTTGACTAAACGTATTTCAAATAAATTTAATGTATCAGTTTCAGAGGTGGACTTGCAAGATGTTCATGAGAGAATTGGAATTGGTATTACAGCTGTAAGCACAACAAAAGAGATATTATATTCTTTAAAGGAAAAAATATTAGATTTTGTTGAGGATAATACTGATGCAGAGTTAATTAAGATAGAAGAGGAAATTATAGACTACTAAACTTAAAATGTATTAAGTAAAAGTGATAAAATATATATTTATTTATCAAGAAAAATTTTCTAAAGAAAATATTGACAAAATATCCAAAGTAATATATATTTATATCAACGACACAAAACAATTAAATATCTGAATCTTATCAAGAGTGGTGGAGGGACTGGCCCTGTGAAACCCGGCAACCTATTAACAGTTACTAGTTAGTAGTGAGTAGTTAAAGTGAAAGAAATTCTTTAGAATTTTATAATTAACTACTAACTAAAAGCTAATGACTATATTAATGTGGTGCTAATTCCTGCAGTTTTTTAACTGAGTGATGAGAGGGTAAATTAATAGTGATTTTTATGCGCACTTGAGTTTATTCTCTAGTGCGTTTTTTTTGTTCAATAAAAAATCAATAATTTATATGGGGGAGAGACAAGCATGATTAAAATGCAGAATGTAAAGAAAAATTTTGGTAAAACTGAAGTTTTAAAAGATATTTCTTTAAATATAAATGAAGGTGAAATTTATGGACTTATTGGACATAGTGGAGCTGGAAAGTCAACTCTTTTAAGGTGTATAAATGCTTTAGAAGATTATAATGATGGATCAGTAGAAGTTATGGGGAAGGAAGTAAAAGATTTAAGTGAAAAAGGAAAAAGGGAATTAAGAAAAGAGTTAGGAATGATATTCCAAGGTTTTAACCTTTTAAATAGAAAAAATGTATTTAAAAATGTCTCATTGCCATTAGAAGTATGGGGATATGATAAGGCATTCATAAATAAAAGAGTAAATGAACTTTTAGAAATAGTAGGACTTTCAGAAAAAGCTAAAAGTAAGCCATCAGAATTAAGTGGGGGACAAAAGCAAAGAGTTGCAATTGCAAGAGCATTGGCGTTAGAACCAAAGATACTTTTGTGTGATGAAGCAACATCAGCATTAGATCCCAAAACAACTAAGGATATACTTTCATTACTAGATGATATTAATAAAAAATTAGGAATAACTATAGTAGTTGTTACACATCAAATGGAAGTAGTAAAACAGGTTTGTCAAAGAGTAGCCTTACTTCAAGGGGGTATACTTGTTGCGGAAGGAAGAGCAGAAGAGGTCTTCTTAAGACCAGAAGTATCATTAAAGAAATTTTTAGGTGAGGTAGATGATGATACGTTGCCAACAGAAGGGATAAATATTAAGTTATTCTTCCCAAGTGATTCATCAGAAAATGCACTTATAACAAAAATGGCAAGAGAATTAAATATAGATTTTTCTATAGTTGGTGGAAATTTGGAGAAATTTAGAGATAAAGTTTTAGGAACATTAACTATAAACATAGATGAAAAAGATAGAAAAGAAGTAATGAAATATCTATCAGCAAAAGACATTATATTGGAGGTGCTGTAAATATGGATATCAAAATGATTAATATTATGATTGAAGCATTAGGACAAACTATTTATATGGTATTTTTCTCGACATTATTTGCAAGTGTTTTAGGATTTATACTTGGAATAATAGTAACGGTTACAGCTCCAAAGGGGTTAAAGCCAAATGCTGTAATATATAAGGTTTTAGATTTAGTAATAAATGTACTAAGAAGTTTTCCATTTATAATTTTAATAGTATTTATTATTCCATTAACTAGAGCAATTGTTGGAACACCAATAGGTGAAACAGCGGCAATAGTACCATTAACAATAGCAGCAGCACCGTTTGTTGCAAGAATAATAGAATCAGCATTAAAAGAAGTGGATTCAGGAATAATAGAAGCGGCTAAATCATTTGGTGCATCAAATTCTCAAATAATATTTAAAGTAATGATTAAAGAAGCAGTTCCATCAATTATATCAGGATTGACATTAACTATAATTAATATAATAGGATATTCAGCAATGGCAGGGAGTGTTGGTGCTGGAGGGTTAGGTAAAGTAGCTATAAGCTATGGATATCAAAGATATCAAACAGATGTAATGATAGTTACAGTAATTATTTTAATAATAATTGTTCAAGGACTGCAAAGTTTAGGGAACTATTTATATAAAAAATTAAGTTAATAAGTAATATTAAAATAAATTTAGGGGGAATTTTACATGAAAAAGAGAAGTATTTTAACAGTAATAATAGCAGGTATAGTAGCAGTAGGACTAGTAGGATGTGGAAATAGTGGAAGTTCATCAAATAACGATGACAAAGTAATAAAGGTGGGTGTATCACCAGTTCCTCATGAAGAAATTATGGAAGTCGCAAAACCACTTTTAGAAGAAAAAGGATATACAGTTGAAATAGTTGAATTTACTGACTATGTATTGCCAAATACATCATTAGAAAATGGTGAAATAGATGCAAACTATTTTCAACATATAGCTTACTTAAATTCATTTAATGAAGATAATGGTACACATTTAACTTATACAGCAGAAATTCATTTAGAACCAATGGGGGCTTTTTCTAAAAAGTATAAATCTGTTGATGAAGTTGAAGAAGGAGCAACAGTTGCAGTTCCAGATGATCCATCAAATGAAGCAAGAGCATTAAGAGTATTAGCAGCTGCTGGATTAATTGAAGTAAATGATGGAGAATTAATTACTATAGCAGATATAACTTCAAATCCAAAAAAATTAGAATTTAAAGAGTTAGAAGCGGCAACATTACCAAGAGTTTTAGAAGATGTTGATATTGCAGTAATTAATGGTAACTATGCGTTAGAAGCAGGACTTGATGTAAATAATGATGCTTTCTATGCAGAAGATAAAAATATTGAAAGCTTAAAAGAAAGAAGAAATGTTTTAGCTGTTAAAGAAGGCAGTGAAAATACTCAAAAAATTAAGGATTTAACAGAAGCTCTTACATCTGATGAGGTTAGAGAGTTTATAGAAGAAAAATATAATGGAGCAGTTGTTCCGGTATTTTAATTTAATAAAAGCAATAAATAATTATAATAATTACTTGGGGAATTAATTATTATAAAGGGGCTTAAATGATATAATACGGAGAGAATAAAGATGATTTCTAGTGAGGAAATCATCTTTTATTATTTCAGTAAATGAAGTATACTGTATATTATGTATATAGTATATAGAAAAATATTACAAGTATCAGAGGGAGAAAAGAGGACAAGCTATGAATATTTCTAATATAAATGTTGGTTTAACAGGAGAAGATTTATTAAGTATATATAATGATTTTGTATCAATAAAAGAACTTAATATAGAAAATATAGAAATAAAAGAAGATATAAGGATAGTAGGTTCATTTACAAAAGGTATTGTTATAAAATTTGAATGTAGATTTAAGTTGAATTCTATGGAGAATGGATTAATAAATGGTGAGGTTACTGGATTTAAAATTCTTAATATAGGAATAGTATCATTTTTAAGAAAGATTGCATTAAAGTTTGCTTTAAAATCTTTAAGTGATATGGGTATAAGCTATGATAATGGTAAAGTTATAATACAATATAAATACTTATTAAAGGATATTCCATATGTTGATTTTGATATTCATAGTATATATTGTGCATATGGAGTTTTAAATGTAGAATTAAAAAATATAAACTTATCTTTAGGCGGAGAGTTAAAGAAAGAAATAGAACTTATAAGTTTTGAAAAAGAAAATAAAGCTGAATTTAATGAAGAAGAAATAAAGAAAACAGAAGATTGTTATACTAAGGGAAGAGAAAAGGTTAGCAGAAAGTTACCGGAAAAGGCTAAAAAATATAAAGATTATATTTTTGTATTGCCAGATATTGCAGCTTTAATATATAGATTACTTAAAGATAAAAGAGTAAGCATGAAAACTAAACTTGTAATATCAGGAGCTGTTGCTTACATTACAATACCAAGTGATTTAATACCTGATAAAGTTCCTTTTGTAGGTAAAATTGATGATATAGCAATTGGAATATTTGCATTGAATGTTATAATGACAGATGTGCCATTAAATATAATAATGGAAAATTGGCAAGGTAAAAATGATATATTAGTGGTTGTTAAGAATGTAATTGAATATGCTACCAACTTTACTGGGGCTAAGAATATAGATAGTATTTATAGGGTTATGGAAGAAATTTTATCAGTTTAGAATAGGAGATAAAAATGGCAAAAAAGGTTTATGCAATTAAAGAAGGATTTGATTCAAACTCTAATAAAAAAATAGAAAATATAATAGTTGATACTTGGGCTGAATGCTTAAAGTATGTTAAAGGTGTAAAGGGTGCTAAATATAAGAGTTTTGAGGATATGGAAAGTGCAAAGTCATACTTAAATGATACAAATAAGTTGTTAAAGAAAGGTATTGACCAATATCCAGAAGATTGCTTACACGTTTATGTTGATGGAAGCTATAATATTGCTAGTAAAAGATATGCCTATGGAGTTGTAGCTGTTAGAAATAATGTTGTAGAGCATATTGAAAGTGGATCACCGGATGATACAAGTAAAAGTAATATAAGACAGATAGCAGGTGAACTAGAGGGAGCAGTAAGGGCTGTGGAATACGCTTTAAGTAAAGGTGATAAGAAGATTGTTTTATTCCATGACTATGAAGGGATATTCCATCATGCCACAGGTAGCTGGGAAAGAAAAGATGAATCATCAGAAGCGTATTATGACAAAATTAATAGCCTATTAAGACAAGGAATTGAAGTTATATTTGTTAAGGTGGATAGTCATACTGGAGATTTATATAATGAACTTGTAGATGAGAAATGCAAGGAAGCGTTAGGAATTACCTCTGATAAAGTAGTTGAGAAATGGCTTAATAAGAATGAAATTTTTGTTTCTAATAATAAAATAAAAGAAAGTATTTTAAAGCTTGCTCAAGGAAAAGAAGATAAAATTATAATTAGTAATAATGAAGAGAAAAGTGAAACTTCCATTGAAAACAAATCAGATAAAATAATTTTAGATATAAATGAAATATTAAACAAATTAACTGTTGAAAAACAATTAAATGTATTAAATTATGTTAAGTTTATTTATGAAGATAAATAAAACTTAATAAGAATAGCTTATATAAATTTATACAATAAATGATTATTTTCCTTTAAAATACGCATACTATTTTTATAGATTAATAAAAAGAGGTGTTAATTTTGGGAAAAGTAATTAAGAGTTTAGCAATAGGAACTATTTTTGGAGTAGCAATTGGAATGATGGTTTTACCGGAGTTAGATAGAAAAACTCAAAGAAATATCAGAAGAACTAGCAAAAAGCTTAAATGTGTAGCTGGGGATGCTTATGATAATATCTTAGATTATATAAATTAGTATTAAAAACTGCTATAGAATTCTATAGCAGTTTTTGTATTATTTTAAGTATAATTGAAATTAATGCTCAAAAAATATATTTTTTTGGAACCTTATATGGTATAATGGAAAAGATAATAAGAAACTATTTGAATTTATATAAATGTGGGTAAAGGAAGATTATGCTATGGAGATACTTACTTTAGGAGAAAAAATTAAAAGACGTAGAAAAGAATTAGAAATGACACTAAAGGACTTAGCAGGAGATAGAATTACACCAGGACAAATAAGTTTGGTCGAATCTGGTAGATCAAATCCATCTATGGATTTATTAGAGTATTTAGCAAATTCGCTTCAGACTTCTGTAGAGTATTTAATGGAGTCAGAGGAAACACAAGCTGAAAAAATATGTGTATATTATGAGCAAATGGCAGAAACATATGTATTGAATAGTGATTACATAAGTGCAGAAAAGTACATAGAAAATGCTTTGTATTATGCAGAAAAGTATAATTTAGAGTATAGAAAAGCTAAAAATTTATTTCTAAGAGCAAATATATGTAAAGAAAAAAATGAATTAGTTTTAGCTCAACAGCTTTATTTATCAGCTAATGTAATTTTTATAAAAAGAAATAACTATGAACAAATAATTAATACATTTTTAAGTTTAGGGAAAATAACATTAAGCTTAAAAGCATATCATTCTGCAACAAGCTATTTAAAGCAAGCAGAAAAGGTATACTTAGATAATAATGTTGGAAATGATTTTATTCTTGGGGAAATATATTACCAAATGGCTGAAGGCTATTTTAAAATCGATAATATAAAGAAAGCTATAGATTATACTTTTTTAGCAAAGCAAAAATTTGAGCAAGTCCAAAATAGAGAAGAATATGGTAAAACATTAATGTTATTATCTAAAGAATATAATAAAAAGGGAGATATAGTAAATGCTATAAAATACTCTAAGAAAACCTTGGAAGTATATAAAGAATTGCAAGAAGAAAAAAATATATCTGCTATTGAAAATAGTTTAGGAAAATTATTTTTTGAATTTGATAATCTTGAAGAAGCTTTTAAACATTATTATATAGCTAAAGAAATTAGAATTAGAAATAAAGATAGTGAAGTAATTGAAACTTTAATTAACATATGTGAGGGATACATAAAAATTAAGGAAATCAGCAAGTGTGAAAAAGTTCTTGCTGAAATTGAAATGCTTATTGATGAAAGCAATGTAGAACAAATAATAGAAAAAAATATTTTAAGATATAGATTATATACAATTAAAGAAAAATTTGATGAAGCAGAATGTATATTATTAGAGACATTTAATATAGCAAAAACAAATGGACTAAATAAAAAAGCAGCAGAAATAGCGATACTTATTGGAAGATACTATATTGGTGCTAAGAGAGAAGCAGAAGCAGCTAGATACTTAGATGAAGGTGTAGGTATTTTTAGAAGTTTAGGTATCTTGAATAACTAATAAGCTGGGGGTAGCCATGGAAATATTATCAACAGGAGAAAAAATTAAAAGATCTAGAATATATAAAGGAATAACGTTAAAGGAACTATGCGGAGATAAGATTTCCATTTCAAAAATGAGTTGCATAGAAAATGGAAAAATTAAAGCTGATGAAGAATCCCTTAAATATATTGCAAATAAATTACAAGTAGATTATAACTATTTGGTAAGAGATGTTTATGATCAAATAAAATATAATGTAGAAGAGATAAAAAACTGCACTTATACATTTGAAAAGTTAGAAAATATAATAAACTATAATTTAGAGTATGCATGTAAATATGAATTTAACGATTTAGCATTAAACCTAACTCATATTTTATTTGAATTATATATTAATAATGATAAAATTGAGAACATTCAACTTTTGATTTCAAAATATTATGATTTATATCAATCAACTCAAAATAATGAAGAAGTAGTTGTTTATTATAATGATATGGCTACATTCTTTATGAAAACAGCAGAATATCATGAAGCAATAAGTTATTTTTCAAGAATAAGAGAGCTTTATGAAGATAATGATATAGCTGATAGAGCAAACTATATTTATGCATGTTTTTATGAAGGTATTTGCTATAAAAATATTAAAGAAATCGAAAAGGCATATCAATGTTTAAAGAAAGTGTTGGAATTTGTAGATATATTCACTAGTGATAAAGCTAGAGGTGATTTTTATCACGAATTTGCAGTTTTAAATATTTTGTTATATAAGGTAGAGGCTGAAAGATATTTAAATAAGGCATATGAGTATAAGAAAAATGACACTAAAGAATTAGCTAAGTTTAAGGGAAAGAATGGAGAAATGTATTTTAAGGTTCAAGAATCTGAAAAAGCAATGCTTGAAATTAAAGATGCAGTTGAAATTTACCCTAGAGAAGATAAACAAGGCTGTGGAGAATTTTTAATAGAGTGTATTAAAAGTTTATATGAGAATAAACAATATGAAGAGGCTTTTAAATATACAGATGAAGCTTTAGATTTAGCAATTGATATTGATGAAATTAAGCTTATAGAAAAAGCGTATTATTTCAAGGGAATGATATATCAAAGAAAAGGTGAGTTTATACAAGCAGAAATGTATATGAATTTATCTACTGACTTTTTATTTAGATTTGCTAATAATGAAGAGAGATATAAGAGATATAATGAAATGGCTGAATTATACTATAATTTAGGTGAATTAAAAGAATCACTTAAATACTTCACATTAGCTATAAATATTGAAAAAAAGTTATAATATATAAAAAGATAGAGAAGTAATTACTTCTCTATCTTTTTATATATTATAATTAATTTATTCACTATCATAATAAAAATTTAGTTATCGTGATGTAAAAGGTTAGACATCCAAATCCAAAATGACCATTTTGATTTAGTGTCATTTAGTAGTGATGGATTAAAAAATAGCCCTCTCATAAAAAACATCCTTTCATAAAAACAATTTATATTATTAGTATATCTTAAAAATAAAATTAATGTATTCATGTAGATGCTTTAGTTTTTGTACAATAAGTGTTAAATAATAAAAAGTAAATAAGTAGAAAAAGCATAAAAACACCTAAAAAAGGTGTTTTCTGTACATTATTTTATATTTTTTAGAACTATTAGCTTTGCACCATAACCTTTTAGTTCTGTAATTATATTTAAAACCGAACTTTTTTTAGAATATTTAAATTCTATTTTAGGATAAGATGCTTTATGAAGAATTTCTTTTTCTTCTTTAGCAAGTCTATCTGGAGATCCCATTGCAAGCCAATAATTATAGGAAGAACCTATAGATTCATTAAGTTCATAGGTAATAATTCTAGTTGAATTTTTAATATTTACTATATTAAGAGAATATTTTCTTTCAAAAGATTTTTTTACTCCACCTTGTTGGTAAATATCCTCATAGCTAACTAAAGTGTTAACATCATCATTGTGTGAGTATAGGAGAATAGCATAAGAGTTATCTGATTTTGTAACAATATATCCATCATCTAGTGCAATTATATCATTGCCTAATTTACTTAATAGATAATAAGCATAATATGATGGTTTTCTAATTCCCATATCATTAACTATACCAGGAGCACCTATAAATACTTCATTTGTAATATTTATTTCTTTTTCAAGTACATCAAAGGCTTTAAGAAAATTTAAAGAATTACCTTTGAAAATAGTATTATGAATTATATAAGGAAGCATGTAAGCTGTATCGTAAAGAGAGTTAAGATCAGATTTACATGTAAAGTCCATTTCAGAAACTTCTAATTCATAAGAATTTTTTATATAATCACGAAGATTATTTTTAATATCGGCAGACAATCGAGAATCAAATTGAAATTTAAATTCAGAGACTTCAACAATATCTAATTCTGTAAAATAATCTAAAAAGCTGCTTAAAATATTAATATACTTTTCTAGAGAGTAATCTAAGTTATCAAGTAAAATAAGAGGCTTTAGATAAATATTAGATAAAAACTCCAATACTCCTTTTGCTTTATTCCAATTATAAAAATCTGAATCTAAAAATACACCCATATCACTATGAAACATTTTTTCAAGACGTCCATATTCAAAATGTATTTCTTCTTGTATTTCCTCTAAGATATCTTTATTATCTTCAATTAAAAGGTCAAAGGATTCGCCTAAATTAATACATTCCTTAAAGTCCTTCTCTAATGGATATAATATTTTATCAACATCAACATGAATATTCCAAAGTTTATTTTCAAAATTAAATCTGTTATAGTTTTCTAGGCTATAAGAAAGACTTTCAAGTGCATCACTAAGAGAAAGTTCTATATATTGCTTAGATAATTCATATTCTTTTTCTGTAGTAGCATACTTCTTTCTATATTGAAGAGGTGTGCAATTGTAATAATATTTGAAATTTTTATTAAAATAACGCACATGAGAAAATCCTATTTCATCAGATATTTCAGAAATGCTCATATCGCTATCTAGTAATAGTTTTATAGATTCCTCAACTCTAGTTAAGTTAATTAAGTCTGTAAAGCTATATCCTGTAGCATATTTTATCTCATGAGATAAATAATGTGGACTTAAGAACTCTTTTTTTGCAATTTCTTGCAGAGTAATATTATTATTATAATTATTATATATATACTTTGAAATTCTATGATATCTAGCTAATTGATCAGTTTTTTCTTTCAATTCTTCTTTTTCATGAGTTAAATAATGAAAGTTATTAACTAAATGATAAAGTAGTGTTATAAGTATCTCTTCTATTTCTTCATCATAATCCTCAAGTTTTTGAACATATTCACAAAGCATTTGAGATAAAAAGGTTTTTAATTCTTCATATTCAGGTCCATTTTGATCTTCATATTCATTAGAATTAGTATAGAAAAATATATTATTTATATCTTTATAATATTTTTCGAAGAAAAATGGATCAATATTAAAAATTAATACTTTATTGTCATCAATTCCTTGGATTTCATGAGATTCATCTGAATTTATTATTTCAACTTCACGTTCGTTTAAAGTGAATGAATCAGTATCTATTTTTATGTGTAAAGAACCCTTTAACACATATATAATTTCAATTGAATTATGCCAATGAGTTGGATAATTTTTAATATTCAAATATGATATTTTAATAGGTAGCTCAAAGGGATAATTTATATATTCTCTTCTCAAAATTTCACCTCTAATTTCTATATAAATTCATCTTGTAAATATTATAACAATAACTACCATTAAAAACAAAAAAATATATAAAAAGTGGTATACTATATTATGGAATAAAAAGTAAAAAATAAAAATAAAATTTACTTTGACTTTCTTTGACTTTTGTATTAAAATAAAATTAAAGTTAAGAATACTAATAAGAGGTGAGTAGAAATGAATGTTGAAAGAATGACATTGAGAGTACAACAAGCACTAAATGATGCAAATTTAACTGCAGTAAAATATAATCATCAACAAATAGATGTTATTCATTTATTTTCTGCGTTAGTAGAAGCTGAAGATGGATTAATCCCTAATATCTTTACTAAGATGGGAATAAATGTGAAGATGATGATGGTTGATATAAAAAATGCTCTAGATAAAATGCCGAAGGTTATGGGTGAAGGAGCTAATGGATCAGGTGTTTATATTACTAGACAAGTTGATGAAGTATTAGTAAAAGCTGATGATTTAGCAAAGAAATTTGGAGATTCCTATATAAGTGTTGAACACTTAATATTAGCAATAATAGATGTAGATAAAAATGGTGCAGCTAAGCAAATATTAAATAAATACAATGTTACTAAAGATAACTTTATGAAAGTATTATCTGAAGTTAGAGGTAGTCAAAGAGTTGATACTCAAGACCCAGAAGGAACTTATGATGCCTTAGCTAAATATGGTACAAATTTAGTAGAGCTTGCTAAAAAGCATAAGTTAGATCCTGTAATAGGAAGAGATGATGAAATAAGAAGAACAATTAGAATTCTTTCAAGAAGAACTAAAAACAATCCAGTTTTAATTGGTGAACCTGGTGTTGGTAAAACTGCTATCGTTGAAGGGTTAGCTGAAAGAATAGTAAGAGGGGATGTTCCTGAGGGATTAAAAGATAAAATAATATTCTCATTAGATATGGGTTCTTTAATTGCTGGAGCTAAATATAGAGGTGAATTTGAAGAAAGATTAAAAGCTGTTTTGAAAGAAGTTCAAAATAGTGAAGGTAAAATTATATTATTTATAGATGAAATTCATACAATTGTTGGAGCAGGTAAAACTGATGGAGCAATGGATGCTGGTAATTTAATTAAACCATTATTAGCAAGAGGTGAATTACACTGTATTGGAGCTACTACTTTTGATGAATATAGACAATATATTGAAAAAGATAAAGCTCTTGAAAGAAGATTCCAACCAGTTATTGTTGATGAGCCCTCAGTAGAGGATGCAATTTCAATTTTAAGAGGATTAAAAGAAAGATTTGAAATTCATCATGGAGTTAGAATTCATGATTCAGCTATAGTTGCAGCAGCAAAGCTTTCTGATAGATATATTCAAGATAGATATTTACCAGATAAAGCTATTGATTTAATTGATGAAGCTGGAGCTATGATAAGAACAGAAATAGATTCTCTTCCAGCGGAGTTAGATGCCATAAGAAGAAGAATAGTTCAACTTGAAATAGAAAAAGAAGCATTAACTAGAGAAAAAGATGAAGGTTCTAAGAAAAAGTTAGAAGCATTAGAAAAGGAATATTCAGAATTAAAAGCTAAAAATGATGAAATGACAGCTAAGTTCGATCGTGAAAAAGGCGCTATCTTAAAATTAAAAGAATTAAAAGGTAAGCTTGATGAGGCAAGAGGTAACTTAGAAGCTGCGCAAAGACAATATGATTATAATAAAGCAGCAGAAATTCAATATGGTGAGATTCCAAGCTTAGAAGCTGCCATTGAACAAATGGAAGTTGAAGTTAAAGAAAATTATGAAGGGGCCTTATTAAAGGAAGAAGTTACAGAGGAAGAGGTTTCACAAGTATTATCAAGATGGACTGGTATACCAGTATCTAATTTATTAGAGGGTGAAAGAGAAAAATTATTAAGACTTGAAGATGAAATGCAAAAGAGAGTAATAGGCCAAGAGGAAGCAATTACATCTGTTACATCTGCAATTCTTAGAGCAAGAGCTGGATTAAAGGATATTAATAGACCAATAGGTTCGTTTATTTTCTTAGGACCAACAGGTGTAGGTAAAACAGAGCTTGCAAAGACTCTAGCAAGAAATCTTTTTGATTCTGAAGATAACATTATAAGAATTGATATGTCTGAATATATGGAGAAACATGCTGTATCTAGATTAGTTGGAGCGCCTCCAGGATATGTGGGATATGAAGAAGGTGGTCAATTAACAGAGGCTGTTAGAAGAAAGCCATATAGTGTAATATTATTTGATGAGATTGAAAAAGCTCATGAAGATGTATTTAATATGTTCTTGCAAATACTAGATGATGGTAGACTTACTGATAATAAGGGAAAAACTGTAGATTTTAAAAATACAATAATTATAATGACATCTAATATTGGAAGTAGCTATCTTTTAGAGAATAAAGATGAAAATGGTATAGATCCAAATATTAGAGAAGAAGTAATGAATGAAATGAAGATGAGGTTCAAACCAGAATTCTTAAACAGAGTAGATGATATTATAATGTTTAAACCATTATCTGAAAATGGAATCACTAAGATTATTGATATTTTTGTAAATGAGGTTGCTAATAGATTAAAGGATAGAAATATAACTTTAGATGTTACTCCAGAAGCTAAGCATATACTAGCAGTTGAGGGATATGACCCAGTTTATGGTGCAAGACCACTTAAGAGATATATTCAAAATACTTTAGAAAATAAATTAGCAAGATTAATAATTGCTGGAGATATAAATTATGGTTCACATGTTACTATTGATGGTAAAGATGATGAAATTGTAATTACAACTAAATAGAAAAGGAAAAATGAAGTTGGTATACAACTTCATTTTTTTGTAAATGAAATAAAAATACAAGAAAAATGAAATAAAATAAAATTTTTTAAAAAATATATTGAAATAAGGTTTCATAGGTGGTAATATAAGTATAAAGATTGAAAACGTAAACAAGGTGAGGGATGTTGAAATGATTGTATTAGAGAAATTAACAACTGAAAGTAGAAATGAAAATACATTAAATATAGACAAGGTATCAACCTTAGAAATGGTAAAAATAATAAATAATGAAGATAAAAAAGTTGCCTTTGCAGTTGAAAATGAATTAGAAAATATAGCTAAAGCTATAGATGGAATAGTAGATAGAATAAATCGAGGTGGAAGGCTTATTTATATAGGAGCTGGAACTTCAGGAAGACTTGGAATATTAGATGCATCTGAATGTCCACCAACTTATGGTGTTTCAGAAGAATTAGTTCAAGGAATAATTGCAGGTGGAAAAGAGGCTATCTTTAGAGCTAAAGAAGGTGCAGAAGATTCTGAGGAATTAGCTATAACAGACTTAAAAGATAAATCTTTAAGTGAGAATGATGTAATTGTAGGATTAGCTGCATCAGGAAGAACTCCATATGTTATTGGAGGACTTAAATATGCAAATGATATTGGAGCTTTAACTATATCTGTTACATGTAATGGGGATTCAGAAGTTTCAAAAGTAGCTCAAATTTCAATAGCACCAATAGTTGGAGCTGAAGTAGTTACAGGTTCAACAAGGCTTAAAGCAGGAACAGCTCAAAAGTTAGTTTTAAATATGCTATCAACAGGAACTATGATAAAACTAGGAAAAGTTTATGGAAATCTAATGGTAGATGTTAAAGCAACAAATGAAAAATTGGTGGAAAGAGCAAAAAGAATAGTTTGTGAAGCAACTGGAGTCGAAAGGGGACAAGCTGAAAAAACTTTAAAAGAAACAAACTTTGATGTTAAGCTTGCAATATTTATGATATTGTCAGGATTAAATATAAATGATGCAAAAGAAAAACTGTCAAAAAATAAGGGATACATTGCAAAAGCAATGGAAATAGTTTAAAAAAATATGGGGGGAAGAGAAGATGGCAAAGCAAGGAACCATTACAAATGAAGCTATTGCAAAGAATTTAGTAAAGCTTGTTGGAGGAAAAGAAAATATTAAATCAGTTGAAAACTGTATGACTCGTTGTAGATTAGAGTTAGTAGATCCAATGAAAGCTAAAATTGAGGAAATTAAAAAAGCTGAAGGAACATTAGGTGTTGTAGAGGCTAAAGGTCAATTACAAGTTATTTATGGACCAGGAAAGGTTAATAAAATAACAGAAGAAGTTAAAAAAATAGTAGGAACTAGGGTTGTAATTGGAGAGGATGCTGTAAAAGCAACAAAGGCTAAGTTAAAAGAAAAGAATAATACAAAGTTTAAAAATATTCTTAAAAAATTAGGAAATATATTTATCCCATTAATTCCACTATTCGTTGCATGTGGACTTGTACTTGCTGTAAACAATATAGCTGGAGTTTATTTTGGAGATGCATATAAAACTACAAATGCGGCTCAAATAATAGGGTTAATAGGTAATGCAGTATTTGCAATTTTACCAATATTAGTAGGGGTAAATGCAGCTAAAGAATTTGGTTCTCAAATGCCAATGATAGGTGGAGCATTAGGTGGAGTTTTATCATCAGCAGCTCTTGCAAATATAACTTTATTTGGAAAAGCATTAACACCAAGTCGTGGAGGAATTATTTCAGTTATATTAGTTGTTGCATTAGCAGTTTTTGTTGAAAAGCAATGCAGAAAGTTTGTGCCAGATGTTTTAGATTTATTTGTAACACCATTAGTTACAATAACAGTATCAGTTTTAGCAGCATTATTTGTACTTCAACCAATAGGTGGAACTATATCAGATGCTATGGGGATATTAGTGGCGAATACAATTGCTTCAGATAATACTTTTGTTTCAGTTCTATCAGGAGCAATATCAGGTGGATTATTCTTACCACTTGTTATGACAGGAATGCATCAAGCATTAACACCAATTCATGCAGATTTAATTGCAAACGTTGGATTTACAATATTATTACCAGCTTTAGCAGCTGCAGGTATGGCTCAAGTAGGAGCAACATTTGCTGTTGTTAAGAAGACAAAAAATCAAAGATTAAAGAGAACAGCTAAAAATGGATTAATACCAGGTATTTTAGGAATAGGAGAACCATTAATATATGGTGTAACATTACCACTTGGTAAGCCATTCTTAGGAGCTTGTTTAGGAGCAGCTGTAGGTGGAGCAGTAATGGCTTTATTTAAGGTTGGAGCTGTTGCATTAGGAGTATCAGGATTACCACTTGCACTATTAATTGCAGATGGTAAGATATTACCATTCTTAGTTGGTGTTTTAGCATCATATGTAGCAGGATTTTTCTTTACGTCAATATTAGGCTTTGAAGATCCAACAGAATAATTTTTAGACTAGATAAGGAGCAGTAGATATTTGATATTAATTACTGCTCTTTATTTATGAATTTTTCATGCTTTAAAACTATATTATATTAAAGGGTAAATAATAAATATTATGAAAATATTTTAAGTAATTAAATAAATTAAGTGGTTTAAGAGGGGTTAGGTGAAGAGATGATATCTAAAAAGAGAATATTTAGTATAGTAATGGCTTTAACATTTATGACATCTATAGTAAATACACCTTATAAGAATGTCACTGCAACAATGAATTATGGAATTATAAGAGATACGGGTAATATAAATACACAAGGCTTACAAGCAGATTTAACATTCCCTGATTGTTTGGATTATGTTGATGATACTTTAATAATTAATAATATGTATACCTTCAAATGTAAATTCATACAATCAAGATGGTACATTAAAAACAGATTCTAATGAAGTTACAACGGATACATTATATGATATAGCATCAAATACAAAAATGTATTCAACTAATTATGCAATTCAAAAGTTAGTAAGTGATGGAACTATAAAGATTTCTGATAAGATAACTAAGTTCTTCCCGGAGTTTGTAGATGGTGAAAATGATCCTATAAAAGGAAAAGCTAATTTAACAATACAAAACATATTAGAACATCAAGCTGGTTTTCCTGCAGACCCACAATATCATAATGATAAGTTTAATCAAGAAACGCAAAAACCAGATCAAAATGTAGATAACCCTTTATATTCTCAAGATAAAGAAACTACGAAGGAAATGATTTTAAAAACACCACTTCAATACGAGCCAGGAAGTAAGACTGTTTATTCAGATGTAGATTATATGCTTCTAGGTCTTATAGTTGAGGAAGTAACAGGAATGGATTTAGATGACTATGTAGAAAATACATTCTATAAACCATTAGGATTAAAGAACATAGTTTATAATCCGTTAGAAAAAGGTTTTGAAAAGGAAAATATAGCAGCAACAGAACTTAATGGTAATAGTAGAGATGGTGCAATAAGCTTTGAAAATATTGGTGATTATACTATCCAAGGTGAAGTTCATGATGAAAATGCTTACTATTCAATGGATGGAGTTTCTGGACATGCAGGATTATTTGCAAATGCAGAAGATTTAGCAAAATTAGCTCAAGTAATGTTAAATGATGGTGGGTACGGAAATAATAAATTCTTCTCTAAGAATACAATTGATGAATTTACAAAGAGAAAATCATCAAGCCCAACATGGGGATTAGGATGGTGGAGAGAAGGAGACAACGGAAGAGTATGGTATTTCGGAACTCAATCATCAGAAAATACTATAGGACATCAAGGTTGGACAGGAACATTAACAGTAATAGATCCAGAAAGTGAGTTAGTAGTTGTATTATTAACAAATAAAATAAACTCACCAGTTATAGATAATATTAAAAATGCTAATACATTCTTTGGAAATAAATTTACAACTGCAACATTAGGGACTATTCCAACATTAGTTTATGAATCAATAATTCATGATAATAATGAAGCATTAGATGCTAATGTATCACAAATGGTAACTGAAAACTTGAAATTATATAATCCTACAAGCTATCTTGGTGAAGCAGTTTTACAATCTGTATATTCTAAAATTGATACAGCAATAACTATTGCAGAAGAAAGAGGTACAGAAGATAATTTAAGATATGCAAGAGAAGCGGTTGCTAGATTAGATGTTGAAAAACATCGTGAACAAATAATTATTTTTAATGAAAGACTTAAAAAGTTAAATCTTGAACCGGTAGAAGTTCCAAGCTATGAAGCAGAGCTTAGTGAGTTAAATGAGTTAATTAATTCTACAAAGACTATTGTTGAAAATGGTCAAGATATAGAAGAAGGTATTCATTACCAAACTACCACATGGAATAATATTGTTAGTGCTTATGAAAATGCAGTAACTGTGGCTAATAAAGCTGAGGAAGCTAATAAGACAGAAATATTAGTTGCTATAGAAGAACTATCATTAGCAAAAGAAAATTTAGTATTACTAAATAAAACAGAGCTTAAAAAAGCTATAGAAGCAGCTACTTCAAAAGTAGAAGATGGAATATTAGAAGAAGTAGAAGAAGAAATTAAAATATCTTTCAATAATGTTTTAGAGATTGCAATTTCAGTTTATGAAAATAAGGATGTAACAGTTCAAGATATAGCAAAATCATATAATGATATTTTAGTTGAATATAAAAAGCTAGGAATTCCAGTTGGAGATATAAATAATTTAGCAGATTTAGTAAGAATGGCTGAAGAAATTGATATAGATAGATTCCTAAGTGATGGTAAAGAAGAGTTTATGAATGCGTTACAATTAGCTAATGATATTTTAGTTGTAGAAGATGCTTCAGAAATAGATGTTTATAAAATTTATGAAGAGCTATATAACTCTATGATGAATTTACAATTAAAGGCTGAAAAGGTGAATTATGTAAAGCAATTATTGAAGCTGAAGGCATTGATTTAGATTTATACACAGAAAATAGTAAAAATATATTAGTATCTGCAATTGAAGAAGCTAAAGCTATAAAAGAAAATGAAGAAGCTACTGAAAAAGAGGTTAATAATGCTTTAAGTAATTTAAATAATGCAAGGGAGTCTCTTGTAGAAGCGGCAGATAAAACAGAACTTAAAGAATTAGTAGATAAGGCTAAAGCTATAGATGATAGTAAGTATACTACTACAAGTATAGAATTATTAAATGCAGAAATATCTAATGCTATTAGTATATTAGAAAATAATAATCTATCAATAGATGAGCAAGAAATGGTTACTGAAGCTATAAATAAATTAAATAAAACTATTGAAGGTCTTGAATTAAAAGAATCTCATCCAGGAAAGCCAGGAAGTGGTGTTGAAGATGAAGAAGATAAAAAAGAAGATGATGATAGTGGTAATGGTAATGTAAATAATGGAACTAATGGTGGTTCTAATAATGGTACAAGCAATGGGGGTGCAAATAATAATGATAAATTACCAAGTACAGGAGGTAATAACTCAATAATATATGTTGTATTAGGTTGTTTAGTAGTAGTAAGTGGAGTAATTTTATTTAAGAAAAAAAGACTTCATAATTAACAAATTAAAAGATTAAATCAAAATTTAGACTGTATTTAATTCATTAAAATAAATACAGTCTAAAAATTATATTAGGAGTTAGAAATATGAGTTTAGGTTTTTCAGTTTATTTTGGATTAGATAATACAATGGAAGAAAATATTTATTTATTAATTAATGCAGAGAAATTAGGTTTTACTAGAATATTTACATCTTTGCATATTCCAGAGGCTAATTATGATAAATTAAAGGTTGAAGTAAGTGAATTTTTTAAATTGGCTAAAGAAAAAAATATGGATATAATAAGTGATATTTCTCCTAATACATTTAAATTTTTAGAATTAGAGAATATGGACTTACAAGGCTTAATGAAGTTAGGGGTAAAAACTATAAGACTAGATTTTGGTTATACAGAATATGAAATTGCAAAAATGAGTAAAAACACTTATGGTATTAAAATTCAACTTAATGCATCTACAATAACCAAAGAATTTTTTGAAAAGCTGGATAAATATGAACCAGATTATAAAAATATAGATGCTCTTCATAATTTTTACCCTAGACGTGGGACAGGAATTTCAGAAGAGTGTATGGTTAATAAAAATGAAATTTTGAAGGAAAGAGGTATTAAAGTTTGTGCTTTTGTTCAATCAAATAATAGAAAAAGAAGTCCACTAAAAGATGGATTACCTACATTAGAAGATCACAGAGATTTGCAAATTAGAGAAGCAGCTAATCATCTATTTGCATTAGGAAATGATTCGGTATTTATAGGGGATTCCCTTCCTAGCTTAGAAGAATTAACAGATTTATCAAATTTAAAAGAGGATGCTATAGAGTTAGATATTAAATTAAAGGTAAATAATGAAATTACAAAAAAATTATTAAGTGAAATTTATTCATCAAGAACTGATGAGGCTAGAGATGCTATAAGGGCAGCAGAAAGTAGAATTATTTTAGGTGAAAATATAATAGAGCCAGAAAATACAATTAATAAGGAATATGGAGATATAACTATAGATAATGTACATTATCAAAGATATATGGGAGAATTACAGATATTAAAGGTAAATCAAAAGGGTGATAAAAGAACTAATGTTGTAGCATCTATTTTACAAAATAGACTTTATTTATTAAAATATATTCGAAATGGAAAAAGATTTTATTTTAATATAATAAATAAGTAATAGGATGTGAAGAAATGAATTTACTACAGTATATAAAGCAGAATTATGATAAATTTACAGATAGAGAAAAGCTTATAGCAGATTATTTGTTACTTGAAAATATTAAAATAGTTGATATGTCGGCAAAAGAAATTGCTGAAGCAACAAAGACATCGGCACCTACAGTTGTTAGATTTGCAAAAAAGTTAGGTTTTAGTAGTTTGAATGAAATGAAAATAAAGTTATCTATAAGTTTAAATGAAAAAAAGAGTAATGGGGAGTTTAAATATTTAGATAAAGATTTAAGTACAAGAAGTATAGTTAATGGGGTGAAAAGTTCTATACACTCAATTATAGATGAAACTGTAGACTTAATAAGTGAAGAAGAATTGGATAAAGCGGTAGAGTTATTAACAAATGCTAAAACAATATATATTTTTAGTGTAGGTGTATCAAGCTTAGTTGGTTTAGATTTTTATTATAAATTAAGTAGAATAAATAAAAGATGTATAGTTCATGAGGATACGCATCTTCAAGTAACATCATCAGTACTAATGCAAGAAGGTGATGTAGCTGTAGTAATATCATATTCAGGGGAAACAAAGGAAGTATTATTATGTGCAAAAAATGCTAGAGAAAATAATGTTCCTGTAATTGGAATAACTAAAGCTAGTATTGACAATAAATTAGAGAGTTTTTCAGATATATCATTGCATGTACCATATGTTGAAAAATCATTAAGAGAAGGTGCTATGACTTCAAGAATATCTCAATTAGCTATAATAGATATGCTGTTTTTAGGTATGGCGAGAAGTAATATAAGGGATGTTGAAGAAAAGCTAGTAATAACAAGAGAAGCTATAAAAGAATTAAGATAAAAGTAAAAAACACTCAAGATTTCATAAAGAATTCTTGAGTGTTTTTATTATGAGCTTTTAGTATTAATAATTAAGCTTGACTTTAAATAAAGCAATATCACAAAAGCTATGGAAACTATAATGGCAGAAAGTAAGAAAGAAAGTTTATTTCCTAAATCAAAAATAAATCCAGCGCTTAATGAACCAGTTACTTGACCTACTGCTTTAGATGAATTAAAGATACCCATAAGGGAACCATAGTTTTCTTTTGAGAGCTTTGTAATAATACTTTGCTGCAATGGAATATGTATAGTTGCAAATGATGCAAATATTACAGCACATGTTAAGAATAAAATAACATTGTTAGATATAACCATTAATATTAATGAAAGTGTAATACAAATAGTTATAACTTTAAATAAATTTATTTCCTTAAAATGTTTAGCCAGTAAAGGAGTAAATATTAAATTTACAATAAACCCTACAATTCCGACAAATGCTAAAAATACACCTATAAAGGTTGGTGGTAGCTTTAATACGTCCTCTATGTAATAATTAATAGTTGAGTTATAGCTTGTTGAGGCAAAGTAAAAGGCAATAACTACTATAAACATAATTATTAAATTTTTATTTAAAATATTAGAGTAATTAACTTTCTTGAAATTATATGATTTAGAAGAAGTAGAAGAATTTGCTTTTTGAGGCTCTTCTAATAATAAATAAGCTAGAATACCTAAAATCATACATAAAATAAATTGTAAAAAGAAAGTATATTTAAAATTACTATTACCTATTACTCCACCAAGAAGAGAACCAAGAGATCCACCAATTGTATTTGCAGCAGCATAGTAGGTAATATATTTTGTCCTATTTTCTTTTGTAGTTATATCAGTTAAATATGCTAGTGATGTAGTTAAATAACTTACTACAAAAAAGCCACCTGTAAATCTAAATATTAGTATTATAAATGGATTAGTGTTAAAACCAAATCCAAGCTGACTTATACCATATCCTATAGCACCTAATATTAAGAATTTGATTCGACCTTTTTTATCTGATAAAGTACCGAATAATGGTGACCCTATGAAATTTCCAATAGACATAGTTGCGAAGAATAATCCAAACATAAAGGTTGGTAAACCAAGCTTATTAATAAACATAGGCGTAACTGGATGAGCCATATTAAATACAAGTGAGCTAAACATAGTTAAAAATATAATAAAAAAAAGTGATTTATTTTTTCTTTTCATTTGTCCTCCTATTGTTAATATTTATTTTCATATAATAAAGTTTATCATTGTTTGTAGAACTATTCAATGTAAGATACTATTCAGAGTATTTATATTATTAATATAAATATAATAATTCTTTGATGCTTTATAGAAATAATATCCAATTAAATAAAAAATGTTACAATAGTTAAATAAGCTAAATTAACTATGGGTTAAAAGATGTAATAAATAGTGTGTTATTACATATAATCAGAGTTATAAAATAAATATTGGGGAGAGAGTAATAGATAAGTATATTAGGGGAGAAGATAGAGAAGTAAGAAGACAGGCTGCAATGGCTTTAAATAAAGCATTTTTAGATAAAAAGGAAGAGGTTATAGATTTCTGTTCTATGTTAGATAAGGAACAAGCTAAAAGATTAGGGTTAAAAAAGCTTGCTTCATATGATAGTCAATATGAATTTTTAGATGGAAATGCAACACTGGTAGGGAATGGAGAAAAATTAAGACAAAATGCTAAAAGAATGTATGTAGAATTGGGTAATGATATAAGTAAATTATATAATACAATGGTTGATGATGATTATATTGATATAACAGCCTCTCCTAATAAAATTTCTGGTATGGGATTTTGTACAGAATTATTTAATATTAAATTTCCTTATGTATTTGGAAATTGTACAGGGTCAATACATGATGTATCTGTATTAACACATGAAGTTGGTCATGCTTATCAAATGTATATGAGTTTAAATAATCAAAAGCTTATTGGATATTCAGAAATGCCAAATGATGTTGCAGAAATTCCTTCAAAAACTATGGAGCATTTTACTCATGATTATGCAGAATTATTCTTTGGAGAAGATGCAGATAAGTTTTGCTTCCAACATCTTAATCAATCTTTATCTGAACTTATAGGGTATTGTGCAATAAATGAATATGAAAGTTGGCTTTATAGTAATCCAGATAAAACTCCAGAGGAAAGAGCAAGAAGGTATTATGAAGGGATGATAGAACTTAGTCCAGAAATTGATTTTTCTGAAGTTGAGGAGTATATGGTACAGGGTGCTTCATTATTTAGAAGTATTGGGATTTACATGTTCCCATTTTATCTTATTAGTTATGCATTATCAGCAATGTCAGCTATGGAATTTGCTAAACGTATGAGTGAAAATAGAGAAGAAACATGGAAGGATTATAGTAAGCTTTGTTCAGCTGGTGGAAGCTTATCCTATAATGAGTTATTAGAGGTAGCCAATCTTCACTCGCCATTTGAAAAATCAACAATAGAAAGTAGTATTGGTTTTGTAAAGGATAAAGTTTTAAAATATATTCATACAGTATAAGAGAAAATATTATAGTAAAGTGGAGTAGCAATCAGGATGAAGTTAGTAATAATATTTGGTCCACATGCTGTTGGGAAAATGACAGTTGGGCAAGAATTAGCAAAGTTAACAGGACTTAAATTATTTCATAATCATATGACAATTGATATTGTATCAGATTTATTTAGAAATATGCCAGAGGAAAGAAATAGATTGACTACATTATTTAGAAAAGAAATTTTTGAAGCTTTCTCTAAAAGTGATGAATATGGAATGATTTTTACGTTTATGTGGGCATTGGATAGTAAAGAAGATTGGGATTATATTAATTATGTTGAAGATTTATTTAAGTTAAGAGGGGCGCAGATTTATTATATTGAACTAGCAGCAGATTATAATTTGAGATTAAAGAGAAATAAAACTGAAAATAGGCTTTTAAATAAACCAAGTAAAAGAGATATTCAACAATCAGAACTATTATTCCAAAAATTGGAGTCTTATTATAGACTAAATTCATATGATAATGAAATACAAAAAGAAAATTATATAAAAATCGATAATACAAATATTGAAGCAGATGCTGTTGCAAAAATTATAAGAGACAAATTTTTATTATAATTAAAAAAGCTAAAGAATTCACCTTAACTATGGTTCTTTAGCTTTTTAAGCTTATATTTTTCAATATTTAATAAAACTTATTTTATAGTGTTTAAATATTATAGTTATTTTTTATATTACTTTAATTTTCTAAGGTAGCATGTTACCAGCAGATAAGTAAATTTCATACCACTCTTGTCTAGTTAGATTTACATTTGAAGCAGTACAGATATCTCTTAAACGATTTTTATTTGTTGTTCCCACAATAGTTTGTATCTTAGCAGGATGTCTAAGTATCCATGCTGTTGCTATGGCAGTTTTACTTACATTATATTTGTCAGCTATTTCAGCAAGTTTTTTATTAAGCTCAGGGAATTTTGGATTATCTATAAATGTACCTTCAAAGAATCCATATTGATATGGTGACCATGCTTGTATATTTATATCTTTTAATCTACAATATTCTAAAATTGATCCATCTCTATCAATTGAAGATGAATTTTTCATATTAACATTTATTCCGGAATCAATAATTCCAGTATGCATAATACTAAATTGAAGTTGATTAATAGTAACTTTATTAGTTAAATATTTATTTAACAACTCTATTTGCATAGCATTGTGATTACTAACACCAAAATTTCGTACTTTTCCTTCTTTATATAGTTTTTCAAAAGCTTCATTTACCTCTTCAGGTTCCATTAAAGTATCAGGTCTGTGAAGTAATAATATATCTAAATATTCTGTATTTAATCTTTTTAAAATACCATCTACAGAATTTATAATATAGTCTTTAGAAAAATCATACATACCAGATCTAATAGAACATTTAGATTGTATAATAATTTTTTCTCTTAGAGATGGTGTTAATGATATAGCCTCATTAAATATTTCTTCCGATTTACCAGCACCATAAATATCAGCATGATCAAAAAAGTTAATGCCACAATCTAAAGCTGTATTTATTAAACTATTAACAGTATTTTTATCAAGCTTTGCAATTCTCATACATCCTAATCCAATTTCAGATGCTTTAATATTACCATTTGCCATAATTATTTCTTTCATAAGTATAATCCTCTCCATAATATAAAATAAATTTTTAGCTTTAGGTGAAGGTTTAAATTCATCTAAAGGTTATAAGTATTTATCTATTAGCATAGATTGTGTTAACCCACACCTAAAAAGAGGCGTAATTGTTATAACCTAAAGCAATTAGATAAAACTCTAGTTAATCATTTACATTATAGCATTTAAATAAAATAATAGTCTATTAAATACTTGGCTAAAAAATAAAATAAAAAATGCTAAAATAATGTTGACAAAGGTCGACAAAGATAATATACTAAACAACGTAGTCGATGCGCGGGTATCGTATATCGGTAATACTCCAGCCTTCCAAGCTGGAAAGGTGGGTTCGATTCCCACTACCCGCTCCATAT
>NZ_JAASHM010000027.1 GCF_019734195.1 Clostridium sp. K13
TTTTTTTATGTAGTAAAATAGTAACATACAAATCGGAAATAACAAGAAGTTGAAAGGGTTATTACTTATTAAAATTTGAAAATGTCCACTTTCAATGGGTTGGGGTAAACTATATCATTTTTTAGGAGGATAGGTATGAATAAAGAATTAGTAAAGCAATTATATTGTAATGGATTGAATGCAAGAGAAATTTCACAACAGTTAGGTGTAAATAAAGCTGCAGTAAATAAATGTATTCAAAGAAATTTTAAAGATTTAAAGCCTATTCACTTAAAGTATAGAAAGGAACTTAAGTATTTTGATAATGAAGTTAAAAAAATAACAAAATATGAAAGTAAACAATATATGTCTGATAAAAGTTTTATATTAAAAAATAGATCATTGTATAAAACTTGTAAAGATGGTGATATAGTTTTGAAAAAGGATATAGGATATAAAATTCCATATGATGTGCCAAGAAGATTGGTAAATGAATTTAAGAGTTGTTAGAAATAGCAACTCTTTTATTATATTTAAAAATAGGAGGAAATGATATGAGCATTGGGAGAGTTATAAAAGAAAATCAACCAGATAGTTATAAAAAGTTAAATAAGATAAGAAATGATAATAGGGAAAAATTATCTGAAAGAGAAATTAAGGAATTAATGCATCACTCATCATATCGACGTGGATCACGAGGAGCAATTAAGCAGGTGAGGTAATGATAGAAGAAAAAATAAGAGAAAGAAAAAAGAAAGTATCAGCATTACCTATTCCAGAAGTGGATTATACAAGGTTTAAATATAGGCTTGAAGAAATGAGTAAGGATTGTCCAGATAGAAATATGATGATTTTTTATATTGATATTGCCACAGGGTATAGACTTGGAGATATAGTTGGACTAACTATTGGAGAATTAAAAGAGTTTTTACAAGAAGATAAATTTATAATTCAAGAGAGTAAACAATATTTAGCATGGAAAAGACATATTGAAAAATTCCCACAGTCTAAGAGAAAAGCACCAGCATCTAGAGAAGCAATAATTCAACCTAAGTTAAGAAAATTAATTAGAGATTTTGTAAAAGGTAAGAAAAATAGTGAATATGCTTTTAAATCTGAAACATATAAAGACAAACATATTACTGCAAAGACATATTCAGATATTTTAAAAAGTGTTGGTGATGATCTAGGATTAAAACATATTACTGGACATAGTTTAAGAAAAACTTATGCTCAAAGACTTTGGGTAGAAAGAAGAGATTTAGAATTTGTAAGAAAAGCACTTGGTCATAAGTCAATAGAAACTACTAAATACTATCTTGGATTAGATAATGAAATTAAAGAAGATGCTTCAAGAATTGCAGACTCTAAATTATAAGTAATCTGAAAAAAAGTAAGCTATGAAGATTTAGATGTAAAAATAAAAATTCTTACTAATATATATACTTAAAAAAGTATATCTCTAATCATAGGGGTTATTTCACATAAGGAAATGATAAGAGTAATGTGTGTCAAAGTATTGATTTTAAAGGCTTTAAATAGGTTTTTATCAGTAATAATTAAAATTTTAAAATCAAAAAGAGTTAATTATAAATCTGGAAACTCAACCTAAACAGTATTCACGTGTTATAAGAACTTGCTTTAAAGGTATTAAAGGATAGTAATGGAGGTGTGTAATGGCTAGAAAAAGAAATCCTAATAGAGATTTAGCTTATGAGTTATTTAAACAGTCTAAAGGAAAGCTAACTTGTAAAGCTATAGCAGAACAACTAAATGAAAAAGAAAGCAATATAAAACTGTGGAGAAGAGAAGATAAATGGATTAATAAAGGTGGAGCACCAAAAGGCAATAAAAATGCATTAGGAAATATAGGACAACTTAAACATGGCATGTATTGCGATGAATCAAGATTTAGAGATAATAAGTTTTTATCTAAATATTTACCTAGAAGTATGGTGAATGTAATAGAAGAGCTTAAGAGTGAAAATCCATTAGATATGCTGTGGAGCAATATATTAATACAACAGGCTAAAATATTAAATATGCAAAAGATTATCCATGTAAAAAATAAAAATGATATTACAAAGGTAAAAACCAAAGAAGCATATGGGGAAGCATCGCATACAGATGAATGGGAATATCAATTTGCTTGGGATAAAGAGAATGCAGCAGTAACAACACTATCAAAAGCTATGCAAACTTTATTTAATATGATAAAGCAGTATGATGAAATGGTTCATAAGAATTGGGATCTAGTAACAGAAGAACAAAAATTAAGGATAGAAGTATTAAAAGAAAAACTAAATAAAGATGATACTTCTGGAATTAATAATAGAGTTCAAATTGTAGATGATATAGATGGTTAAAGTAAAGTTAAAAAGTATAATTGCAAGTAGCTTTTATGAATCACATAAGGATATAAAGAATGAACTTCATACTCATTACTGGTTTAAAGGTGGTAGAGGAAGTACAAAATCATCTTTTATATCAATAGAAATAGTATTAGGCATGATGAGAGATGCACAAGAGGGTATAATATCAAATGCTTTAATACTAAGAAGAGTTAAAGATACTTTATCAGAATCAGTAAGAGACCAAATAAAATGGGCTATAGATACTTTAGGTGTTAGTGATGATTGGCATGTTCCAGAAGCAAAGCTAACTATAACTTATAAGCCTACAGGACAAGTAATAAGATTTAAAGGTGCAGATAATCCTAAGAAAGTTAAATCTACTAAAGTACCTAAAGGATATATTAAATATATTTGGTATGAGGAAGTAGATGAATTTGAAGGAAAACATAAGATAGATACTATTAATCAATCACTTATGAGAGGTGGACCAAAGTTTGTTGTATTTTATTCTTTTAATCCACCAGAAAGTCAAAGAAATTGGTGTAATCAAGAAGTTGTTGAAATTAGAGAAGATAAATATGTTCATCATAGTGATTATAGAACAGTGCCTAAAGAATGGCTTGGAGAACAATTTATAATTGAAGCTGAACATATGAAGAAAGTTAATCCTACTAAATATGAACATGACTATTTAGGTGCTGTAACTGGTACTGGTGGAGAAGTATTCACAAACATAACAGTAAGAAAGATAACAGATGATGAAATAAAGTCATTTGATAGATTAAAGAATGGATTAGATTTTGGTTATGCAGCAGATCCTTTAGCTTATGTATTAATGCATTATGATAAGACCAGAAAAAGATTATTTATATTTGGAGAAGTATATAAAGTTAAATTAAGTAATAGTAAAGCTGTAGAGTTAATAAAGGAGCTTAATCCTTTAAATAGAAGAGTTACAGCAGATAGCGCAGAACCAAGAACCATAAATGAATTTAAAAATCTAGGATTAAATATAACAGGTGCAAAGAAAGGGCCTGATTCAGTTGAACATGGAATTAAATTCCTAAGTGAAGAGATAGAAGAAATAATAATAGATCCAATTAGATGCCCGAATACTAAACGTGAGTTTATGGGATATGAAATAGAAAAAGATAAGGAAGGAAATTTAAAGGGTGAATATCCAGATAAAAATAACCATACGATTGATGCCGTAAGATATGGAATGGAAGATGAAATTATTAGTAGAAAAGTAAAGGTAGGAAATAAGAGTAAGTTAGGAATAAGATAGGAGATTAAATATGGCTATAGTAAGAGATAGAAGTTTATTAGATGCAGATGGCAGTATATCTAACAAACTTCTTTTTTCATGCATTAAAGAGCATAAGCAAGAAGTAGAAAAAAGATTAAATTTACTTAATGCTTATTATGATGGAGAGCATGAAATAAGGAATAGAAGATTTAAAAATAAGAACATACCTAATAATAAGATAGTGTGTAATCATGCTGAATACATATCAGATTTATCAGTTGGATATGTATTTGGTGTTCCAATAAGTTACACAGGAGATGGATCAGAGGGTATTAATGATAACTTTACTGTAATAGATGAAGATAGTCATAATAATGAACTTGCTTTAGATTTAAGCATATTTGGTATAGGGTATGAGCTATTATATATGAATACAGATGAAACTCCTATAATGGAATTAGCAACATTAAGTCCATTAAATACATTTGTAGTATTTGATAATACAGTAAAAGAAAAGCCGATATTTGCAGTACATTATTACCCAAATTATGATATAGATAATAATTTAAAAGATTATACTGTAGAAGTTTATACAGAATCAGAAAAGCTTATATATGAATCTAAAACATTAGATAGTGAAGGAACTTACGTAAAAGAAATAGACTTAGAAGAACATTATTTTAGTGGAATACCAATTATTGAGTATAAGAATAACAAAAAGTGTAAAGGTGACTTTGAAGGTGTTATATCGATAATAGATGCATATAATAAATTGCAATCTGATAGAGTTAATGATAAAGAACAGTTAGTAGATGCATTTTTAGTTCTTATTGGTCAAAATCTAGGAGATACGAAGGACGAAGTAAGTGAAACGGTAAGATATCTTATAGAACAAAAGATTATTGAACTAAATGAAGGTGGAGATGCTAAGTGGTTAGTTAAGCAGTTAAGTGAGGATCAAGTTGAAATATTAAAGAAATCATTAAAAGATGATATTCATGAGTTTTCAAAAGTTCCATGTCTTACTGATGAAAACTTTGTTGGTAATAGTTCTGGTGTTGCTATGAAGTATAAGTTATTAGGCTTTGAGCAGTTAGGCAGAACTAAGGAAAGATATTTCAAAAAAGGATTAAGAAAAAGGTTAAGATTAATGCAAAATATAGAAGGTATAAGGGCAAATAAATTTGATATTGCTAAAATAGATATAAGTATGAAAAGAAGTTTACCTGTAGATGATGCACTTCTAGCAAATATAGCACAACAAACAGAAGGATTTATTAGTTGGGAAACAAGAGTTAAAAACTTTGATCCAGAAATAGATGTTAAAGCAGAGAAGAAAAGACTAGCAGATGAGAAAGCAGAAAAGTTAGAGGAACAACAAAAAGCTTTTGGATTTCCGTATGATAAAGCAGATGTTCCAGATGATATAAATTCTAAAGAAGATGATGAAGTAAATGAACAATAGAGATAATAGCTACTGGGAAGCTAGAACACAGGCTATAATGGATAGGCAACAACTAAGTGCAGATATTACATTTAGAAAGTTGAGAAAAACTTATATAAAGGCTATAGCTGAAATAGAGGTAGATGTTAGAAAGGTATATAATAAGTTAAAGAAAAATGGTGAACTTAATGATAAGCAAGTAAAAGAATTTTTAAATGCTGAATTATCAAAGTTAGATAGAAATAAATTAAAAAAGTTAATAGATAATACTAAAGATGAAAAATTAAGAAAGTTTTTAACAGCTAAACTAGATGCTCCAGCTTATGCAGCAAGAATAGCTAGGAGAGAATCACTTAAGGAAACATTAATAGATAACTTAAAAAAAATAATGAATGAAGTAGCTGTTAATGAAATAACTTTAGATAAAAACTTATTTATTCAAAATATGAATGAATCATATTATACTCATATGTGGGAAACTCAAAGAGGTATGCAAATAGGGTTTAATGTAGGTACTTTAGGAAATGAAACCATTGATGCTATATTAAAGAGGCCTTTTGTAGGAAGTAACTTCTCACAAAGAATATGGGGTAATACAACTACATTAACAGACCAGTTATATGAAACTATGTTATCAGGATTTTTAAATGGTAAACCATTAAAGAAAATGATTGAAGAGTTAGTTGAAAGAATGGAAGTTGGAGAAAGTGCTGCTAGAAGATTAGTAAGAACAGAATCAGCTTATTACACTAATATGGCAGCAGTTGAAGGTTATAAAGAATGTGGAATAGAAAAATATAGATATTTTGCAAAACTAGATCTTAAAGTAAGTAATATATGCAAAGATTTAGATGGTAAGATATTCAATATGGAAGATGCACAAGCAGGGGAAAATCTTCCACCAATGCATCCATGGTGTAGAAGCTCAATAGGTCCAGTAATAGATGGTGGAGTTGCTCAAAGAATTGGAGTTAGAACAAGAGATGTAGTTACTGGTGAGAGTCATGTTATTAAAGGTGATATAACATATAAAGAATGGTACGATAGGTTTGTAGTAGATAAGTATGGAGAAGATAAGGCAAAAGAGCTAGAGAAAAAAGCAAAGACTTATCCTAAGAAAAAACAATATAAAAAGTAAAATCTTTCAATAATACCCAAAATCATATATAATTATATTATTATATAAGTGTGGGGGGACATACGTGAAAAGTAAATATATTACTGAATTTATATTATGTTTTATTTTAGGATGGTTAGGATTTCATAAATTTTATGAAGGGAAAATAGGAATGGGAATATTATATATATTTACATGTGGACTATTTGGTATTGGATGGATAGTTGATCTAATTAAGTTATTCCAATTAGCATTTTTAAGTTCTGATGATGAAATAGCTAAAAGTGAATCTATATTAAAAGAAGAATTAATAAGAAAGAATGAAGATAAAATAAGAAAGCAAGAAGAGTTTAAAAGAATAATGGCATCTAACCCAACAGTAACTCACAAAGAAGTAAAAACTAATCAAGTGCATTGTCCAAAGTGTAATTGCACTAGTATTGCTACAACTAATAAAAAGCTAAGTGTAGGAAGAGCTGCAACAGGAGCAGTTTTATTAGGTGGAGTAGGAGCAGTTGTTGGTGGAGTTACTAGCAAAAAGATATTTAATGTATGTCAAGGTTGTGGATATAGATGGAAACCAGGTAAAAGATAGTATATTTAGCACTTACTTAAAAGTAGGTGCTTTTATTATGCTTAAAATTAGAGGTGGATATGAGTAAAAAAAGTATTTGTAGATATGGAATTAATATAATAGAGGATTAGGAGGAAATGAAATAATGAATGAAAAAGAGTTTTTAGAATGGTGTAAACAAGAAGTATGTGATTATACTAATAGACATTTAGATAAGACAGATAAAAAGGAAATTACAACAGATGATGTATTTATGGTATGGAGCTGTAAAACGTTACAAAATAATAAAGCATTACTTAGTACTACTCTGTTTGATGGAATGTATTATGAGTGTACATACAATGGAGATAAAAAAGAAATGTATGTAGATGCTTATAAGAAATGGGAAAATTATAAGGTTGAAAAATAATTAAGTCTTAGAATTATCTAGGGCTTTTTATTATGTCTTTTATTACTATACACAAGACGATATAAAGAATGGATTAGTAAATAATTTGAATCTAATGGGCATTAGAACATTAGGGGCAGGAGGAATAAATGAAAAGAAAATTAATTATGAATTTACAGCTATGTGGATTCGGACAAATGGCAAGACCGTTTTTTGAAGCAGATGGTGGAGCAGGTAATGGAGGTGCTGGAGCTGGGGCGGAAGGTGGCAATGGTGAAGGTGCTGAAGATGATAGTTCAGGTGAAGATGATATGTCTTTTGATGACGTCTTAAAGGATAAGAAATATCAATCTGAATTTGATAAGAGAGTAGCTAAGGCTCTAGAAACTGCAAAAGGTAAATGGGAGGCAGATTATCAAACAAAAGTTGAAGAAGCTAAAACAGAAGCTGAAAAACTTGCAAAGATGAATGCAGAACAAAAAGCTAAGTATGCAGAAGATAAAAGATTAGCTGAATTAGAAAAAAGAGAAAAAGATATTACAACTAGAGAGTTAAGAGCAACAGCTCATGAAACTTTAGCTGAAAAAGGACTACCAAAGGATTTAATTGATATTCTTAATTATTCTGATGCTGAAAATTGTAATAAGAGCATTGAAGCAGTAGAAAAGGCTTTTCAATCAGCAGTACAAAAGGCAGTTAATGAAAAGTTAAGAGGAAAACAAGATCCTAAAGGTGGACAAGGTATACAAGGCTCTGTAGATGCAGCATTAAGAGCAGCAATGGGACTAAAATAAATAATAAAAGTGAGGATGATTAATTATGCCAAATACAATTGCTTTAGCAAAAAAATACGTACCGTTACTAGATGAAGTTTATAAGAAGTCAGCAATAACATCTGTATTAGATAGTGATGCTTCATTAGCAAAAGAAGGAGCAAATACAAATGAAATTATAATACCTATGATTGATATGGATGGATTAGGCGATTATGATAGAAATTCAGGATATGTTAATGGAGATGTTACATTAACCTGGCAAACAGTTAAATTTAACTATGAAAGAGGTAGAATGTTCAACGTTGATGCAATGGATGATGAAGAGTCTGTAGGATTAGCGTTTGGTAAGTTATCAGGGGAATTTATAAGAACAAAAGTTGTTCCAGAAGTAGATGCATTTAGATTCGCTAAATATTCAAGCTTAGATGGTATAACTTTAGTATCAGCGACTTTAACTACTGGAGAAGAGGTAATTAAGGCTTTAAGGGTAGCAGCTACAAAGATGGATGAAGATGAAGTACCATCTGAACAAAGAATATTATTCATAACTCCTACATTAAAGGGAATGATTGATGATATGGACACTACAAAATCAAAAGAAGTTATGAAGAAATTTTCAGCAATTTATGAGGTTCCACAAACGAGGTTCTATTCAGCTATAGAATTAAATGATGGTAAAACTGAAAGTCAAACAAAAGGTGGCTATAAGAAAGCTTCTGGAGGGAAAGATATTAACTTCATGATCATTGAACCAGGGGCGTTATTACAATTCCCTAAACATGTAGTTCCTAAGATTGTTAGACCAGAACATAATCAATCAGCTGACGCATGGAAATTTGGTTATAGAAATTATGGATTAGCTGATGGGTATAAAAATAAGAGAGCTGGAATATATACTCATACAAAAGCATAAGGAGAGAGATATGGGAAGAATAGTAGGAAAGGTATTTAAAGTTGAAGAGGTTAAAAATGATACTTTAGCTATTGATGAAATAAATGAATTAGCAGTAGAAAAAGGATTAGAAAAATTAAATATGGACCAATTGAGAGTATTGGCAGTTGGTAAAGGGATAGAAATTACTTCTAAATTAAAAAAAGATGAATTAATTTCTTTAATTACTGAAAATGAGGAGGAAGAAGGAGAATAATCTCCTTCTTTTTTGAGGTATTAAATGAATATTGATATATTAACAAAACTTAAAATAAGAACTGGTGAAGAAGATACTATGCTTTTATCACAAGTATTGGAAGATGCTAAATTTGATATATTAGACTATACAAATAGAGATGTGTTAATACCTCGTATGGAGGGATTGCAAAGAGAACTAGCAATTATCTATTACAACAGATTAAAAACCGAGGGAGAAGCTTCTAGAAGTGAAGGAGGAGTATCTGTAAGTTATAACAATGATATTCCTGAGAATTTAAAAAGAAGGCTTAATTCATTTAAAAGGCTTAAGGCGGTGAGATTAGCTAATGAGGGTAAAGAATAAAAAGCCGTATTGGTTAAAAAAGAAAAAAATAATTGAAGATGATGAAGGTGGGAAATATCAATCTTTTTCTAATAAGAGCATTAATATTTCAGCTAATATATATCCAGCTAGTGGGAAACTACAAGCTGAAATATATGGACAAAGATTAAATTATATTCTTAATATGCTTTATGATGGCAATGAGGAAATAGTTGAAGGTGATGGAATATGCGTTTTTGTAGGTAAAGATAGTGATCCAGATTATAAGGTTATATCTATAAAACCTTATTCTCACAAATTAATTGAATTGGAGAAAATATAGTATGGCTGTAACTAATGTTAATAGGCTTATGAGTAAATTAAAAAGTTTAGGTGGAGATAGTGAAGTTATATTTGAAAATTCAGTAGAGAAAGTAGGGAAAGCTATTGAAAGATACGCTAAGGATTATTGTCCTGAATCTGGATTAAGTGATGATACTTTAAGAGACTCAATTCATTTTGAAATGGTTAAAAAAGATGGTTCTAAAACAAAAGGAAGGGTAGTTACTAATCATGAGTATGCTTCTTATGTTGAATTTGGAACTGGACCAATAGGTGCATCAAGTGGTGGAGTTGCATCAAAATTAGCAGGTAAGATTAGTTATAAATCTGATGGTTGGTATATTCCAGCTAGTGAGATTGAGCCAGCAGTAGCAGAGCAATATCATTTTAAACTTGTAACTATTGGTGGAGTTGATTTTTATTATTCAAAAGGACAAGCAGCACAACCATATTTATATCCAGCGGTAGTTGGTAAAGAAAAGAATTTAGGTAATATAATTAGATATCAAATTAGAAAAGAAATTAAAAGAATATGTAGTAGTAGGTGATGATATGATTAATATTAAACCTAAAATATATGGTGCTCTTAATAATATACCAGGTATAAATGTAAATGATGAATATCCAAGTGATTGGAGCAAGTTTCCTATAATTACTTATATAGAAGAGGATAATTCAACTTATTCAATACATGATGATGAAGAATCTATGTGTAGAGTAATTTATAGAATTGATATTTGGCATAATAGGAGCACATCAGATATGGCTATTGAAGTTGATAAAGCTATATCTAAACTAGGATTAAAAAGAACTTTTTGCAAAGATGCACCAGATCCAAGTGGATTAAAACACAAAGTGCTTAGATATGAAGGAATTATTGATATAAAAACATTAAGAGTTTATCAAAGAAATTAGGAGGGAAATATATGTTAGCAAATGGAATTAAATTAGGATATTCAACTTCAGGTTCATCTTATACAGATTTACCAGGGTTGCAAGAAGTTCCAGAGATAGGTTCAGAACCAGAAAAGGTTGACGTAACATGTTTAGCAGATGCAGCTAAAAAGTATGAACTAGGAATAGGTGATTATGGAGATTTAGAATATGGATTTAAATATGATAATTCATCAGCTACATCTTCATATAGAGTATTAAGAGGGTTTGAAAAAAATAAAACTTCAGTAAAATATGAAATGTCATTTCCTGATGGAACTAAATTTCAATTTACTGCACAGGTAAGCATTAAAGTTAGTGGTGGTACTGTAAATGGATTAATGACTTTTAAGGTTAAAATGACTTTAAATAGTGATATAGAGATAGTAGATCCAGTTAGTGAACTAGCTATAAATAAAGAAGGGGATGAAGAATAATGAAGCATTATGTTTTATGTATAAATGAAAAGGAATTAAAGTGTAGATTAACTACTCAAAACACAAGGAAATTAGAAGCAAAATTAGGTGGAGAATCATTGATGTTAATGCTTATGAGAAAGAAAGTATTAGGAGCAAATGAAATATCTGCAATAATACATTCTTCATTACAAGCATTAGAACATGGATATACAGCAGAGAAAGTAGATAACATGATTGATGAATATATTGATAATGATGGAGATTTAATGTCACTTCAAAAAGAATGTATGGAAATTATGAAAGCATCGGGTTTTTTCAAGGAGACTCCACAGAATCAAGAAGAGGAAGTGGACAAGGAAGAAGCGAAAGAAACTATGAGTCTTTTACTGAATTAATTAATGAATTATACCCTATTTGTTTAGATGCTGGAATAACACCAGCACAGTTTGCTGATAGTACTCTAGATGAATTATTTGATTTGCTAAATTCATTTAGAAGAAGAGAAGAAAATAGACAGAAAGAACAAATAGTATCAAATTATATGTTAGCTTTTCAAATTGGAGAAAGGGTAGCATCTATGTTTGATAAAGATTCTAAAATTACACCAGTATGGGATTTATACCCCGATTTATTTAAGAAAGAAAAAGAATTAAATGATATAGCAACTAAAAAGGCAGAAATTGAAGCATATAAGGCTAGATTTACTGCCTTTGCTTATAATTTAAATTCTAAGTAAGGGGGTGAATTTAAAATGACAATAGAAGAATTGGAAATAGTAATAGAGGCTCAAACTAGAGAGTTTAGACAAGAAATGAATAATGTTACTAATCAAGTTAGCAATATGGAAAGACAAGTTAATAGATCTTTAGGAAATATTAAAAACATATTTGGAAGAGTTGGTAAATGGATTGCTGCTCTTGGTTTAGGGAAAGTAATTAAAGATAGTATTATTACTGCAATGGATTCTATTGAAAGTGATTCCATGTTTGATACTGTTTTTGGTGGACTTGCAAATGAGGTCCGGCAGTGGTCAGAGGAATTGCAAAATAGTTTAGGTCTTAATGGATATGCAATTAGAGAAAATGTAGCAACGCTATATAACATGACTAAATCTATGGGACTTGCATCTAGTGAGGCACTTACACTATCAAAGGATATGACATTACTTGCTGAGGATATGGCAAGTTTTTATAACTTAAGTAGTAGTGAAGCTTTTAATAAAATAAGAGCAGGTCTTACTGGAGAAACTGAACCACTTAAGCAATTAGGAATATTAGTAGATGAAGCTACTATAAAACAATATGCTTATGCAAATGGAATAGCAGTAGTAGGAACTGAATTAAGTAATACTCAAAAGGTCATGGCTAGATATGGAGCAATTACTCAACAAGCATCTACTGCTAGTGGAGATTTAGCAAGAACATTAGATTCACCAGCAAATCAATTAAGAATATTAAAAAACAATCTTAATTTACTTATGATTGAATTAGGAAGAGCATTTATGCCTATAGTTCAGGTAGTCTTACCTATTCTAAATTCATTTGTACAAGGATTAACAGTAGCTGCAAATACAGTAGCAAGATTTATGAATGCACTTTTTGGTACTAAGTCAAGTGGATCTGCAGGAGCAACAGCTAAATCTATTAAAAGTGTGAATTCTGCTATTAGTGGAACTAGTGATGCATATAAAGCGGCAGGATCAAGTGCAAAGAAGGCTGCTAAGGAAGCTAAAGGATTCTTAGCTGGATTTGATGAAATTAACAAAGTTAAAGATACTAGTGATTCAGATTATGGTGGAGGTTCTTCAGGTGGTGGAGCTAGTGGTTTAATTGATACACCGGATTTTGATTTTTCAGAGCAAGAAGGAGCTTTAGATCAAATTTATGGTAAGGTTGAAGAATTTGCTGAAAAAATAAGAGGAACATTCAAAATCATTGCTGATTTTATAAAGCAGCATAAAGAAATTATATTATCCGTAGTAGGTGGATTAATTGCTGGAATAGTAGCCTTTTTTGTTGCAGGTAATTGGGCTGCAATTACTGGAGCAATAGCAACTGTAATAGGGTGGATTGAGTTAATACCAACTGCATTAGGATTAGCTGGACTTGCATTAACTACTCCAGCTGCATTAATTGCTGGAGCAGTAGCTGTTGTAACAACAGCATTTCTATATTTATGGCAGACATCTGATAGTTTTAGACAAGCTTTAATAGATGGATGGAATGCTTTAGTTAGTGCATTAACTCCTTATTTTGAAGCTATAAAGAATGCTTTATTATTAATAGGAGATATATTAATTACAGTTCTTAAACCTATACTAAAGGTAGTCTGGGATTTTATATTAACAGTTGTAGATAATGTTGTTAAAGTAACAATGGCACTATGGACAAATTGTATAGCTCCATTTGTACAATTTTTAGGTGAATGCTTGAAAAAAGTTATAGATGGATTAAAGGAAATTTGGGAAGCTTGGAGACCTACTATAGAAAAACTAGGGAATATACTATTGGCAATATGGGATACTTGCCTAAAGCCTTTCATTAATTGGCTAGGAAGTGTGTTTATACAGGCATTTAAGAATGTAGGTGATTATATAAAACCAATATTAGATAGTTTAAAAACTATGTTTGGTGGATTAATAGATTTTATAGTTGGAGTATTTACTGGAAATTGGAAGAAAGCATTTCAGGGTATTTCAGATATTTTCAAAGGTATATTTAATGGGTTAGAAGCAATAGCTAAGAAACCTATTAATGCTATTATTGGAGCTATAAATACCATGATTAAGGGGTTAAATAAAATTAAACTTCCAGATTGGGTTCCAGGACTTGGAGGTAAGGGAATTAATATTCCTACTATTCCTAAACTTGCAAAAGGTGGTATCGTTGATAGTGCTACTATAGCAATGGTAGGTGAAGCAGGTAAAGAAGCTGTAATGCCACTTGAAAACAACACAGGTTGGATAACTGATTTAGCTGGAAAAGTTGTATCAAGAATGCCACAGGATAACAGTAATAGTAATGACTCTCCTATCGAAATAACACTTCAAATTGGCTCTACTAAGCTAGGAAAAGTAGTTATAGATAGTATAAACAAAGTACAAAGACAAGCTGGAAAGCCTTTAATAGTAATGTAGAGGTGATGTATATGATTAAAATAAATGGAGTAGCAATTGCTACTCCTAAAACATTTGAAGTAACAGTAAGTGATTTAGATGGAAATAGTGAAAGAAATGCAAATGGAGAATTAATAAGAGATAGATTAGCTGTAAAAAGAAAAATTAATTTAGAGTGGCCAGCTTTAACACAAGCTCAAAGTTCAAGATTATTAAGTGCTGTATCAGATGTGTTTTTTACTGTAGAGTTTCCTGATCCTCAACTTGGTGTTATATCTAGAACTATGTATGTAGGGGATAGAACAACTCCAGCTTATTCATGTATAAATGGAGTAATTAAATGGAGTGGACTTAAAATGAATTTCATAGAAAGGTAGGTTCTAAATGTATAAAGTAAGTAATGAGTGTAAAAAGGCTATAAATCATTATTCTAGAGAATTATATAGTAAAGCTTATATAAATAATAATGAAATATATGCAAGTGATATTATATCTTATGAAATAAATGAAGGAATAATATCTGGTAGTGATTTTGAACTTGGTGGAGCAGTAGCATCTACTTTAGAAATTAAAATTAATAATCTACATGGTGCTTATAATGACATTGAGTTAAATGGAAAAGAAATTAAAATATTTACAGGAATTTTATTAGAAGATAATTCTATAGAATATGTACCAATGGGGATTTTTATAATTGATGAAGCTGTAAAAGATAAAAACATTATAGTGATTGAAGCTACAGACAAAATGGTAACTTTAGAAGATTATTATGAAAGTAAATTAACATTCCCTACAACTGTTTTAAATATAGCAAATGAAATTTGTACTATAGCTGGAATAACTTTAGCTACAAAACAATTTTATAATAGTAATTACATAGTTAATAGTTTACCTTTTGGAATAACTCTTAGAGATGTAATTCATGATATAGCTGAAATTGCTGGAGGATTTGCTAAAATTAATAGAATTGGTGAATTAGAAATAATAACACCAGGTAAAAGTATAGCAACTGAAATAAATAAAGATAGATACATAGATATGCAAATTAAAGAAGGATTCTATGTTGATAATTTAACTATAGTTGAAAATTACTTTCCAGTACCTCCAGTTCCAATTAATTTGAATGTTTTACCTTTTAGCTCTAAATGGCAAGGGGATTTTTCAATAGATCCAGGAGATAAAGTTATTTTAAATGATGGAAAAGGTACTTATGAAACTATTATTACTAAGCAGAAAATAACTTTTAATGGTGGATTAAGATATGAAAGTGAATGTACTGGACTTAGTGATCAACAAAAAAGTACTCAACAAATATCGAATACAGAGAAAACTAATAAAAGATATAGAAGTGAAATTAAACAGTTAGCTAATGAAATATCTCAAAAGGTATCAAGTGGTGATTTTGAAGCTTATCAAAAAATTACTGATGAAAAAATTGAAAACAAAGTTACTAAAACTGAAGCCGAACATATAGTTAACTCTAAGGTAGAACAAACTGAAAATAAATGGTCAGCTACATTTGAAAGTTCTGGAGCATATAACTTAATTGAAAACTCAACTGGATTTAATAAAGTTAAAAATGGTTGGGAAAATGAAGTTGGTGATTCATCTAAAATATATGCTTGGTATAGAGCTAATGAAAAAGTATCTACTGGATACTATATGGGGATATATAGAGATAATGATACTTCTACATCTATTTATAGTGCTATAAGTAGTAGGTTTAATTTAGCACCAAATACTACCTATACTTTCACAGGAAAGTTCAATACTCATAAGAAATCTAAAGGGGTAAGAGTAACAATTAAAACATCAAATTCTATAGATTATATCCAAGAAGATAGAGTAACATTTGATAATTCTATAATCATATATGAAGCAAATGAAAACTCATGGGTAAATGTTAAGAATACATTTACTACTGGAGTAAATGTTAAATCTGGGTTTATTCAAATAGAGCATTTAGGATATGATGTTGATAATCCTTTAGTTTCTAATTCTAACACTATATTTTGGGCAGACTTATTACTTGTTGAAGGTGAAGTTTCAAAAGCCTGGTGTCCTCATGCAAATGAGATTTACAGTGGTTCAACTATAATTGATGCAAGTGGAGTTACTGTTAATAATGGAGCTATTAGAGTTAAGAATAAAGCTGGAACAACTGTTTTAGAAGGGGATACCGAAGGTAATTTAATTTTATTGGGAACCATGAAAAGTCAGAAGGGAGATCAGTATGTTGCACTAAATAGTGGAGGTATCACTTTTCAAGATGCACATAGAAATGAACAAATAGTAAGAATGGCTACATCAGCATATGCATCTAATGCAGATATGAATGGTATGATAATTGGAATGGCTCAATACTGTGATTATATTAGATTTAGTCATTTACAAAAGGCTGACTTAAGCCAGGGATGGGATTCAAGTGTGACGGCATATAACTTCTTTGATTTATGGGCAAGTAAGCAAATCATAGGTTCAACAGTTTATCAAAAAGGAATAAATGTATTTGCTCCAGTTTATATGAAAGGAAAAATGTGTTTTCAAAACAGTTCAGATTATACAAGTGATATCTGCAATTTAAATTGGAATACAATTCAAGATTTGTTGGGGATATGCGGTGATAATGGATTGTTTCTAGGGTATAGAAGTGCGGGTGAATATAAAGCTAGAATTGTATTAACAGAAGGGGCACATCCGGGCACCGGAGATAATATAAGGTCATGGGGAAACTGGAATTTAAGTGAAGCAACAATTCATAATGGACATTTTAATGGAAAATCTTTAACTATTTCAGGAAGTAAAAACTGTTTGCAAAAAACAAATAATTACGGTGAAAGACTTATAAATGCTTATGAAACTGCAGAATATTATTTTGGAGATATAGGATCTGGAATAATAAATAATGATGGAGAATGCTTAGTTGGAATAGATGATGTATTCCAGGAATGTGTTAATACTGATATAGAATATCATGTTTTTACTCAAATTTATAATGGAGTAATTAGAACAATAGAAAGAAATAAAACATATTTCATTGTAAAAGGTGAACCAGGAACTAGTTTTAGTTGGGAGTTAAAAGCTAAGAGAATTGGCTATGAAAATAATAGATTAGATATTCAAGACTTAGAAAATAATTCTGAAAGTGGAGTTGAATTATTTAATGATGATGATTTTAAGGCGAATACAAGTGAAGAAACTTTAAATTTTATATTAGATTTTAATTTAGAAGATTTATTAATGGAGGTATTGTAATGAAAATATTAACTGGATTTGCAGTAGTTAAAGATAGTGTAGGTAATAGAATAACTTTTACTACAACTGAAGTAGATGAAAGTGGAATGATAACATCTAGTAATAATAAAGAAAGTTTTATTGTTCTTGATCCTGAAACTAATGCTTTAATTACACAATTAGAAGAAAAAATTAAAAATAGAGTATAGCAGGTGATATAATGGCACTCATACAGGGGATAGTAGATACTCAAAAACAAAACTTGAAGAGTTTAGGGATAGTAAATTCGGGTGATGATCTAACAATTGAATTAGAAGTAAAACAGAATGGGGTTAACATTGAATTTGTTAATCCTATTTTTGAATTACTAGCTACTAAGAGTGATGGGACTAGAGTTAGGCAACTAGTTGATATAACTTATATAGGCAATGTAGTTAATATAATAGGGGATGAACAATTGGTTACTTCTCCTGGTATAGTAACTTTGCAATTAATAATTAAAGACAACAAAAGGAGCTCTACTTGTCTTTTCTATTTTATGTGTGGCACAAGTTTAGATAGAGATATAATACAATCTATTTCTAAAGTTGAAGTTCTAAATCAATTAGATGAATATGTAGTACAGGCATTTGCAAATCTTAAAGAGTATGAACAAAGAATAATAGCTAGTGATGCATCTATAAGAAATCTTAATGAAGATATGATAAAGGCTGAAAAAGTTAGAGTACAAGCTGAAATTAATAGGGGGAATACATTTGATAATCTTGTATTAAAGATGAATAATGCTATTAATGCAGCTATAGCTACAGATGAAACACTACAAAATAATGAAATTAAGAGAATTGATAATTATAATACTCTTAAAGTTGAATTAGAGAGCATTAAAGACGATTTAATTCTACTTAATAATAATATTAGCAAAGAGGAAGAGAAAAGAGTACAAGCTGAAATTGATAGAGTTAATAAAGCATTAGAGATAATAGAAAAATTAAAATCTACTAATGATAAAGTAACTATAGCTGAAGCAGAGAGGGTAACTGAATTTAATAATATTAAATCCGAACTTACTTCTCTTAAAGAGGCTCTTACAACTATCAATAATATCGCAAACTCTAATGAAGAAATTAGAAAAACAAATGAAAGTGGAAGAGTTGCAGCTGAACAACAAAGAGTTACAGATTTTGAAAAAATAAAATCTGATAATACATCTCTTGGAGTAGCTCTTACTAAAAAAGTTGATGATAAGATAGTTGAAATTGAAGCCAATAATAATACTTTTAAGCAAGGAATTAACGAACAATACGATACTATTGTTCAACAAAACAATAATTTCCAAACTGAAATGAATACGGATTATGGAGATGCTAAGGTTGACTATTTTGGAGAAGAACATATTAATGTAGTAAATAGATTAAATTCAGATTTTGATAATGTACATCAAAGAATTAATGACAGTTCTTATTTGGAATATGAGGGAAGTTCAATAAAAGCAGATAATACTTATTATGGATTAACTAAAGATTTATCTATTAAGGGTAGGACTTTACAAAATTGCTACCCGCCTATAGAAAGAGAAAATTTTATTAATTTATTAGGGGGGACAGTAGAAAACGGGTATATTCATTTGGTCGGAAGAGCGCCGGGATATTCAAATGCGTGGATTAATCTTAATAAATCAATTTTGAAACCCAAAACAGTATACACATTAATAATTGATATTAAAGAAAATACATTAATTGATGTTTTAACTATAACATCATCACATATAGATGATTGTTTTAAAAAGGCATATACAATTACAGATAAAACTACAGGAATAATAAAACTAATAGTAGAAACTAAGGACGAATTTACTGATACAATGATGTCGATGAGAACATATTTAAATTCAGTTGAAACGGGAGCAGTAAAGTTTAGAATAATGTGTATTGAAGGTAACCATACAAACACTTCTATTTCAGAACTTCCTTTCGGTGAGGGTATTTATAGTGTTGGTGAATCTGAAAACAATTTAATTAATGTCAAGAGTTGTGGAAAGAATTTATTTAGGTATGAAGATGTACGTCCGAGAAATTCATTAAGTGTAGTAGAATATGGAGATAATAGTGTTACTATAACTGATGAATATTACTGTGGTTCAATAATTAAAATTAAAAGAAATACTAGATATTATGTAAGTGCTACAAGAACTCTTTTACTCGGTGAAAAAGGTGGACAAATTGCTATTTTTAAAAGTGATGGCAAGTCAGTTCAAGGTAACACTCCAATTAAGACTTTGGGGGTTAAAGACGGTTGGTTTGATAGTGAGGATAATGAATATATATCTTTCTTAATGTATGGTGGTTCTGCTAGTTTAGGAACATGTAAATTTTCAAACGTTCAAGTAGAAGAGATAAAGAACACAGAAACGACAGGAACTAATTATTTTGCTCCAATATGGGATAATCAAAACATTCAACTAGATGAACCTTTACGTTCTTTACCTAATGGCGTTTATGATGAAATTGTTGGAGATAATTTAATAAGAAGAATTAAAAAAGTAGATTTTGGTGGAAGTAATTATAATAAGTTTGATTATTGGAACGCAGTAAATGGTGCAAGTGAAAATTATATTAGAGGTTATTGTTATTATAGAAGTATTCCTGGAGGTATTGAGGGTAAAAGGAATAGTAAGATTATGTGTGATAAACACCCAATAAATACTAATAATCCATATAAGGCTGAAACAGCAGGGATTTTAGGAGTAAATGATTATATAGGATTGGTAATACCTATCAATTGTATTCCGAATTTTTATAGTTTAGATGGTACTGCAAAAGGAAACGCACTTAAAAATTGGATTAAAAATAATCCATTTACAGTTTATTACGAACTTGCGGAGCCAATAGTTACTAAGCTACCTAAAAAAGCAGAATTAAAAACTTTTGATGGGACAACACACTTTACAAGTAATAATAAACTACTTCCAAGTTTGTCTGTAAAAGTTCCAACAAATGTACAAGCTGTATTACAAGATACAAGAGCTAGAAATAGAGAATTAGAAAATGAACTTGAAACAACTACATTAAAGCTAAAAGAAGCAGATAATATATTAAAAGAAATGGACACAGATTTAATAAAAACAAATTGGGAAATGGACGATAGATTATTTGAAGTAGAATGGGCATTAGAAGATGCTGGACTAGTTACATCAGTATCAACATTTAATATAAATAATAAAATGAGAGGAAGTGCAAGTGTTATGGCATTAAGTAAATTTGAACAAGCTAAAATTATTATTATGAGTGGTGATTATGATAGAGCTACTTTAGAAGGACAACTTTCTAAATATCTTAAAAGAAATATAATTGCTCAAGATGAATATGATACTTTAATTAGTATGATGGACGCAAAAGAAATTGTAGTGGGTGAATAATTGATTTAAAGTGTGAACAAAGAGCTTAGGAAACTAGGCTCTTTTTATATTACAAAAGATAACACCTGAGGTTAGGAAAATTTATTATGAGGTGCAAAAATGGAATTAATTAAAATGTTACAAGAAAACATATCACTACAAACGCTATATCTAATATTTTCAATTGAGGTGGTAGTAGATGTAATAACAGGAATAATGAAAGCGTGGAAAAATGGAAGATTAAAAAGTAGAGCATTAAGAGATGGATTATTTGCTTCAATGGGAGAATTAATATTATTGCTATTATGTATTGGTGCAGCTGAATTAGTACCAATAACAATAATAATAGTATTCTCTATATTAGTATTTATGGTAATTAAAGAGCTTTACTCTATATTAGAAAATCTTTTAGAAATAGGAGCTAGAATTCCAAGTTGGTTAGTTAAGGGCTTAAAAGTATATGTAGATAAATTTGATAATTTAGAAAAGGGAGATGAATAAATATGAAAATAGCAGTAAGAGGTGGACATTGTCCAAAAGTAACAGGAGCAAGTGCATTAATAGATGAACTTACAGAAGATAGAAAAGTTAAAGATGCAGTAATTAAATATTTAAAGAAATTAGGACATACTGTTTTAGATGTAACTCCACCAGATAGTACAAGTTCATCAAGTTCAGATTTGAGTTACGGGGTTAATCAAGCGAATAATTGGGGAGCAGAGTTATTTGTATCTATTCATTTTAACAATGCATATAACACATATAATGGAGCGATAGGAAGTGAAGTGTGTGTATATTCTAACATTGATGTAGCTAAAAGGGTAGTTGATGGTTTAGGATCATTAGGTTTTAAGAATAGAGGTCAAAAAGTTAGAACAGGACTTTATGAACTAAAAAATACTAAAATGAAATCTATGATCATTGAGGTTTGTTTTGTAGAAGCAACTGAAGATGTAGTATTATATAGAAGGTTAGGAGCTGATGCAGTTGGTAAGAATATAGCTGAATCAATTGCAAATAAAAAAATTCCACATCTAACTAATAATACAAGTGATACTGGGGAAATTTACTATAGATGCATTGCTGGTAGTTTTAAAGAGAAAGATAATGCTGAAAAAAGAAAATATGAATTAGAAGCTAAGGGATTTACTGGTGTATTTTTAGAAGCTTTTAAGAAATAATTTATTAAGGCTAGATACTCTTAATTAGGTATCTAGCCTTTTTTATTTTAGTTATTATAAATAATTTAAAGATTATATGGCATAGTACTAAAGCCAAATATGGACAAGCTTAACATATTATTGTAAAATAAAAATAAAACCACTAGGTTTGCTTATTAAATAGTGGTTTCAAATGATAAATTGTATTTCTATAATATAACTCTATTATATCATAGTATTAAAGAAATACAAATATAATAATAGGGGGATGAATTATGAATGCAAAAATAGTTTCATTTATTAATATGAAAGGTGGGGTAGGTAAAACTACTTTATGCCTAGGTATTGGAGAATATCTTTCGAAAGAAGATACACATAATAAAAAAATATTATATATAGATATGGATCCACAGTTTAATACAACACAAACTTTAATGAATGAATTTGATTTAGAAGAGAAATATTTAAGTGAATATTATAAAACAAAGAATGTGAGAAAAATTTTTGAAATGCCTACTACTATTTCTGAAAAACCTATTTTGCCTAAGCCAGAAGACATAATAGTAAAGTTAAATTCTAATATTGATATAATTCCAGGGACAATTAATTTAATATTTGAAGATTCAAACAAAGAGGATAAAATAAGACGATTAAAAAAATTTATTAAAGATAATAATTTAAGAAATGATTACGATTTTATTTTTATAGATTGCCCTCCAACAATATCACTATATACGGATGCAGCTTTAATGACTTCGGATTATTATCTAGTACCAAATAGAATTGATAGATATTCAATTTTAGGAATAAAACTTTTAAAACAAATAATTGATAGGCTAGAGAGTAATCAAGATTTAGATATTAAAGCCTTAGGAATAGTATATACAATGGTTGGAGATGAGACTAATAAAACAACACGTTTAAAAAATACCTTTGAAGATAGTGAAATCGTAAAAGAAATAGGTCTTTTTTCTGGTGAAACCAGATATGTAAGAGACTTATTAGTAGGGCTACAGGGGAATATAGCTTCGAAGTATAAGAATTCAAGAGAAGATATAGAGAGTATTTGTTCAGAATTTTTAGAAAGGATAGAGAGTTATGAAGAGCATAGTTAATCCAATAAATAAAAATGAAGTAATTAATAAATTAAATAATACAAAGTTAGAACATTCTGAGTTTATTGGTATAGTATGTTGTATTATTCATTCAAAAGAAATATTTCCTAATAATAAGGATATTATTCCGTTTTTAGAACAAGTATTTAGTGTTAAATACTTGCAATATGTTTTGAATTCTAGAACTTTAATATCAGCTAGGCTATGTAAGACATTATTATGTATTGATGGAATAGAGTTAGAAAAGCTAAGAAATAAAACGGTTAAATATTTCTATATATATGAAAATAAGAATATAAACTCAAATAAAAAAAAGAATGCCAATGATAAATTGAGTATTTGGTTAAAGGAATTATAATGTTATGTTAGAAACATATGAAGGAGTAGCAAGAAATAAGGAAGAAATTAGAAAGTATTTAGAAATTCTCAATTCAAAAAAAAAATTACCTAAAGAAAATGAATTAACATACATTGCAAAGTTAATTTTATTTAATAAAAGTATTTTTATAACACTTAGTAATGATAATAAACATTACAATAACTATATGATTTATAACATGTTAATGCTTATGCATTCATTAACAAAAGATTCTAAGATAAATTTTTATCAATTATATCGTTCATTAATTGAAAATATACTAAGGGTAATGTTAAATTTAGATGATAACGATGAAACTGGAGTAAATGAGTTATTTCGAAGATTCTCAGAGAAATATGAAAATAGTGAAAAAGGAAAAGAATTTACTTATTTTATCAAGGGAGAATACTCCAATGCATGTGACTATGTTCATAGTAATATAAAAGCAGATATAGATGTATTTTTATTTTATAGTGAAATATTAAATTCCGATGAAATGGATAATGAGAATGTTGTGAAGTTAATATTTATAATAAAAACGTTTCTTTTTAAATTTACAGAGTTCATTGTTAATGTAGCTCCTACAAAAGTAGAAGCAGTATATTATAGAAAGTATAGTGATATGAAACATCTAATTGGGGAAAAGCTATATTTAGATTTTAAAAAAATAATAAATGAATTATGATAATGTTACTTAGGTGGAAATATGGTCAAAAATAAATTAAAAGAAATCCGTATGACAAAATATATGATGAACTCAAATGAGTTTTGCAAGTTAATTGGAATAAGTACAAGCACTTATAGTCAAATAGAGACTAATAAGCAGCAAGGTAATATAGAAACAATATTAAAAATAAGTAAGGCTCTTAATCTAAAGGTAGAGGATATTTGGTACCTTGAAGATTAAGGGCTTTTTTTTTATAAAAATAATTCCTAAACATAAATTTTATTTATGAATAGGAATATATTTTGTTTTTAGGAATATAGATATAACAAAGAGATGAAAATCATTAAAAATTAATTATTTGGAGGGAAGTTTAATGATAATAGGTGATGATTTAGGGACTTACGGGGTAAAAACATCGGAAGGAGTACACTTTGCGAGTAAGTTCGTGGAGAGTAATGGATTTTATCCAGAAAAAGAAATAATTATTGATGGAAAAGCTATCATTGTCGGGGAGGGAGAGTTTTCTACTGATTATAAGAAGAGTATGAAGGAAAATACATTGCCATTACTATATAGTGCTTTAGCATTAAGCAATTTAAATGAACAGTGTTTCCAAGTTGTATTGGGGCTTCCAATTCAACAGTATAAAAGTGATAAAAAAGATTTAATTGAGTTAATTGAAAATAATAGGTCTAAGAGAGTTACCGTTAAAGGAGTTACTAGAGATATATTTATTACTGATATTGAAGTTGCTCCAGAAGGTGCTAGTGCATATTATAACCTTTCAGATGAAAATAAAGAGAAAATAGGAAATAAGCAACTTGTAATAACTGACATAGGTGGAAGAACCACAGATATTTGTCTTTTTAAAGATTGTGAGATTAAGAAATATAAGACAGTTGGAGTAGGTATGCTTAACATCTACAACGATATAGTTACTGTTGCAAATGAACTTTACTCTGAATCCTTTAAACTTGAAGATGGTGAGGAAATATTAAAAGATGGATTATTTATTGGAGGAGAATATAAGGATATAAGTTTTATAAAACCTATTTTAAAAAGAAATTTTGATAGTATTTTTAAAGAACTCCAATTAAGTTTTGATATTAACAAAGGTTATATGCTTCTTACAGGAGGAGGAGCTGATACATTTTCAACTGCTTTTAGTAATAGGCTTAATAATCTTATTGTTAGTAAGAATAATGTTTTTGATAACGCAAATGGATTTAAAAAGGTAGGTGAACAACTTTGGCAAAACAACAAATAAGTATTAGTTTTAAAACTACCGTTAAGGATAGCAAACTTTATGCAGCTCTTTATGATCTAGATGATAGAGGAGCAGAAATTAAACAAGTTTTATATAAATATTATGTTTTAGGTCTTAAGTTCAATAATGAAAATATAGAAGTAGGGAAAATTCAAAGTAAGCCTATAGAGGATAATAAAGTTCCAGAAGTAAAAACAATTTTAGATTTTTAGTATGGTGGTATTACCACACTATTAGGATTTTAATGATTAGAGCTAATATGGTGGTAATGTGGTGGTACTAGCCATAAATTTATCGGTAAAGTATTGGTAAATGGTTGATTTAATTTGGAGAGAGTAGGGGAGTGGTTAGGAAATGTTAGGAATTAAAGAAAAGCAAATAGTAGGTCGTAAAGATGAGGAAGATTTAAAGATTTATAGGTTAAATATCCAAGTATCTAAAAGAGAGAAGGAAAAAGTACAAGCACTTGCAAAAAACAAAGGCATGAGTGTAAGTGATTATGTTAGATATTATTGTATTCATAAGCCTTTTACTAGTAAGTTTGATGGGGAGGAGTAGCGATGATTAGTAATTTTGCAGATGAGATATCTATGATTATTAGTGTTACATTTATGTCATCTCTTATAGGTATTACAATTTATTTTCTAGTAAAATCTTGGGACGAGGGTAAAGAAAGATATTTTGAAAGGCAAGCATTACGAGAAAATGATGAGATTGAAAGGAAGCAAGAAGAAATTAATAAGAAAAGATTAGAAAACCTAAAATTGGAGAACTTGGAGATTAAATTAACAAGTGAAGATTTAGAATTATTAAATCTTATGACCGGAAATAATGGAACTACCAAAGGAACTTTAAGAAAAAATTTAAGAGATCATTTAAAAGTTTCTTAAGAAAATCAACTAGAGAGATTACAAAGCAATAATTTTAAAAAGTGTACATATGTTGTTTATTGGATTAGGTAGAAGATAAGACAATGCAACAATTATTAAGTGGTAATGTTGATATTGGTTTTTCAGGTCCAGAACAAGCGGTTTATATCTATAATCAAGGTAGAGAAGATTATCCAGTAGTATTTGGACAACTTACTCAAAGAGACGGTTCATTTTTAGTTGGTAGACAAGCTGAAGAAAACTTTGATTGGGCATCATTAAAAAGTAAAGAAATAATAGGTGGAAGACCAGGTGGAATTCCAGAGATGGCCCTTGAATATGTATTAAAAGAAAATGGATTAGACCCAGCTACCGATGTTAATATGGTAACTAATGTTGATTTTACAGCTACTTCAGGAGCATTTAAATCAGGTACTGGTGACTATGTAGCATTATTTGAGCCTACAGCAACAATGCTTGAAAATGATGGTGGAGCAAGTATAGTAGCATCAGTTGGAGAATCTGCAGGTAATATAGCCTATACATGTTTTTATACAACAAAATCATATATGGACGAAAATCCAGAAATATTACAGAAGTTTACTAATTCTATATATAAGGGACAACAATGGGTTAAGGAACATACAAGTGAAGAAATTGCAAAATCAATAGTTTCTTACTTCCCTGGAACTGATGAAAAAGTGATAGCACAAGTTATCGATAATTATAAGGGAATTGAGGCTTATTCAGAAAATCCTGTTGTTAGTGAAGAGGGCTTAAATAAACTTATGGATATAATACAAGGTTATGATTCAAGTTTAATAGAAAAAAGGCCTGATTTTAATACAATTGTAAATAATGATTTTGCAAATGAGACTATTGGAAAATAGTTAATAGTTAGTAGTTTTAAGTTAGTAGTTAAAGTTGAAACTGCTTATAAATTAAAAATAAGAGTAGCTTATTCAATAACTCCAAACCACTAACTCTAAACCCCTAACTATAAAAAAAGGTGGTGGAAAAGGTGAGTCTCTTAGAGATAAAAAATGTAAATATGAATTATCATAAGCAAGATGGAGTAACAGAGGCTTTAAAGGATATAAATTTTACTGTTGATAATGGAGAGTTTATAAGTATTATTGGACCATCTGGCTGTGGAAAATCTACCTTATTAAATATAATTAGTGGGCTTTTACAGCCTTCTTCAGGTGAGATTAAATATAATGACCCAGAAGTTAAAAATAACTTAGATAAAATGGGTTATATGTTTCAAAAGGATTTTTTATTTCCATGGTTAACAGTGAAAGAGAATATAATGTTAGGCTTGAAAATAAAGAAGATATATACAAAAGAAAATATAGAATTTGCATCTAAATTATTAAAAAGTTATGGATTAGAAAAGTTTGAAAATCATAAACCAACAGAACTATCAGGAGGAATGAGACAAAGAGTAGCACTTATAAGAACACTAGCATTAAAGCCTGAAATATTATTACTAGATGAACCATTTTCAGCTTTAGACTATCAAAGTAGACTAGCAGTTACGGATGATGTATATGAGATAATAAAAAAAGAAGGAAAAACTGCAATAATGGTTACTCATGATTTAGGTGAAGCTATAACAATGTCTAAAAGAGTAATAGTTTTGAGCTCTAGGCCAGCAACCATAAAAGACGATGTAAGAATTTCATTTGAAAGGGATTATTTAACTCCATTTGATAAAAGAAAAGAAAAAGAATACAATGAGTATTTTAAAAAATTATGGGGGGAACTAGAGAATGCTAATGAATGAGGAACATGAGTTATATTTAAAAAATATTAAAAGAAATAAAGTTAAAATTACTGTTCTTAGGATAGCTATTTTAGTTGTATTCATTGCAGTATGGGAGATTGCAGCGCAACTTAAATGGATAGATCCATTTTTAACATCAAGTCCTAGCAGAATTGTTAATTCTCTAGTTAAGTTTATAAATGAAGGAACCTTATTAAGGCATATTTGGGTAACTTGCTATGAAACTATATTAGGCTTTGTTTTAGGAACGGTTCTTGGTGTTATAATTGCAATTTTATTGTGGTCATCAGAAACAGCTTCTAAGGTATTAGATCCATATTTAGTAGTTTTAAATGCACTTCCTAAAGTTGCATTAGCTCCTATAATTATATTTTGGGTTGGAAATGGAACATCAGCTATTATAACTATTGCTTTGTTAATTTCTATAGTTACAACTATAATAAGTGTTTTAACAGGATTTAAAGAAGTAGATAAGGGAAAGATACTATTAATGAAGACATTTAGAGCAAATAAATGGCAAATATTAAGATATTTAATTTTCCCAGCATGTATTCCAGTTATAATATCAGCTTTAAAAATTAATGTAGGTTTATCTTGGGTTGGAGTAATTATGGGAGAATTCTTAGTTGCTAGAGAAGGACTTGGTTTCTTAATTATATATGGTGGACAAATAGCACAACTTGATATGGTAATGATGAGTATAGTTATCTTATCACTTATTGCTTTTATAATGTACGAAATAGTGGCAGTTATTGAAAATAAACTTTGTAAAAAAGATGATTCATATAATTAAATGATGAGATAATTTAATTAAGAGTTAAAGTCTATTTTTTAGAATTTAACTCTTAATTTATCTAAAATTAAAAGTGATATTCTACAAATTTTTCTGTTTTTTTTAATAAATAATTGAAAAATGCTGATGATTTTGATAATATTATAATATATAATAAAAAATATTAAACCAATATGGAGGTTTTATGGAAAGAAAGAAAAACGACTCCTTAAAGGAAAATAAAAAAGTAAATAAAGAAAATACATATATAGGATCAATAGTAACTTTAGTTCTTTCATTAGTTTTTGCATTTGTAGTATTAGTATCAATACAAGCTATTATGGGAGAAAAAACAGTATCAATAACAGTTAATAAGGCTGAACAGTATTATTATGATGGAAAACTAGATGATGCTATTAATGAGTATATGACAATGCAAAATGATGATATTTGGCCGATTTGGACAGTTAAAGCAGCAGAAGTTTATTCTGTACAGGGTGATGTAACTCAATCAGATAACTTATTAAGAGAAGCAATGGTAAAAAGAGATAAAGCAATGTTAGAAGGTGGAGATAAATACATAGAGCAAGATAAGGAATTAATTAATCAAGTTGTATTTACTTTCTACATAAACAATGAGTTAGATCAAGCAGAAAGTTTAGGAGAATATTATTTAACTAAATATAGTACGTATAAACCATTATTAAAAACTATGTTTGCAATATACTTAGCTAAAGAAGATACTAAGTCAGCAGAAGAAATAGTTAAGTCATATCCAGTTAATGAAGAAGATGCTTATGATTTAGCAGTTTTAGCTAAAATGGAAATGATGTTAGGAAATTATGATGATGGATTATCTAATTTAAAAAAATCTTATAACTTAGATAAAAATGAAATTAAGTCTTTTGATGTTATAATGGAAACTAGTGAATTTGATAAGGATAAATTATTAAATAAACTTAAAGAATTATCAGAAGAAGCACCTAAAGAAGAGGCATATAAAGTTTGGATAGATGAAATTAATATGCTAGATAGCTCAAATATGGATTTAGATGAAGCTATAACTAATGAAATTAATGACAACATTAATATTGAAGCTTTAGATAAAGATTCATATGTATATAATTATGCAGAAGCATGGAATTATTATAATAAAGGTCAGTATGATAAAGCCTTAGAATATTGTAATGCTGCAATTGTAGCTAACCCTGAATATGAAAATACTTTTGGTATTTTAATGCCTAAGATATTAATTGCAAATGGTAATGCTGATAAAATTGAAGGGTATTTCAGAACAGCTATATATAATGAACCATTTAATTATAATTTAATTACAAGTATGGGAAAAGTATATGAAAGTGATGTGCAAAACTATGATAAAGCTAAAGCAAGCTTAAACTTTGCTTTATCATTAAATAAAGATGAAGATGCTTTATATTATGATTTAGCTTTTGTTGACATGGATATGGAAAATACTGATGAAGCTATTAAGGATTTAAATGAAGCGATATCAATAAATAAGGATTATTATAAATATTATAGAACTTTAGGAACTGTATATTTTAATGATAAAAATTATGAGAAGGCAATTGAAAATATAAGAAAAGCCTATTCATTAAATGAAAAAGATGTTTTATCACTGAATAATGCTGCTTGTTATTATATTATGGTAGATAAAGATATATGGAGAGGATACTCTAATATAGAATCTGCGTATAATGATATGCCAAGTGATTTAGATCAAGTTTCAAAAGACTTGATTACAAAAAACTATGAAAAAATTAAAAAAGTATATGATAAGTATGTAAATGATGAAAATACAGCTGTTGAAATCAATGATTTAGAATTATCATATTAGTTATATTAAATAAAAAATAAGATATAAAAGGTGAATTCTACGGAATTCACCTTTTATATTTTATTTATAGAAAAAGTTAACAAAAAAAATACTTTCCAGATATTTGAATTTGTGATATTATAATAGAAGAATAAATATTCTGAATTTTATGAATAAGAATGTAATAATAAGAAATTTAACGGGGAAAAATGCAGAGAAATTTATTAGGTAATCGGGTAGGGAGGTATTTTCAAATGGAACAAAGAATTAAAAAAATAGCTTTATTAACAGGTGGTGGAGATTGTCCAGGATTAAATGCAGTAATAAGGGCAGTAACAAGAACAGCGATATTAAATTATGGTATTGAAGTAGTTGGATATAAGTTTGGATATAGAGGATTATATAATAATGATTTTATTCCATTAACATTAGATACAGTATCAGGAATCTTACATAGAGGAGGTACTATTCTTTATAGTTCAAATAAAGATAACTTATTTGATTATCTTGTTGAAGAAAATGGAGAAATGGTTAAAAGAGATGTCTCTGATGTAGCTGTAGAAAATTTAAAAAAAGAGGGAATTGACGTATTAGTTGTTATAGGGGGAGATGGTACTCTAACATCTGCAAGAGATTTTGCAAGAAAAGGTGTTAATGTAATTGGAGTTCCTAAAACAATTGATAATGATTTAGCATCAACAGATGTAACTTTTGGATTTAATACTGCAATTGATGTTGTTACAGAGGCTTTAGATAGACTTCATACAACAGCAGAATCACATCATAGAATAATGTTGTGCGAAGTAATGGGAAGAAATGCAGGATGGATAGCATTAGAAGCAGGTATAGCTGGTTCAGCAGATATTATTCTACTGCCAGAGATTCCATATGATATTAATAAGATTGCTGAAAAGGTAAAAGAAAGAGAAGCTCAAGGAAGAAACTTTACTATTATAGTTGTTTCAGAAGGAGCCAAGCCTAAAGATGGAGAAGTTGTAGTAGCTAAAATTGTTGCAGATAGTCCAGATCCTATAAGATTAGGTGGAATAGGAAATAAGCTTGCAGGAGATTTGGAAAAATTAATTAAAGATCATGAAGTTAGATGTACAGTATTAGGACATGTTCAAAGAGGTGGAAATACATCAACATATGATAGAATATTATCTACAAGATATGGAGTTGCAGCAGTTGAGCTTATGATAGAAGGTAAATTTGGTGAAATGGTTTGTTTAAAAGGCGATACAATAAGTAGTGATTCTTTAGAAAATGTAATTGGGCAAAAAACTAAGAATGTTAATATTGACGGAGAATTAGTACAAGTTGCGAAAAAGATAGGAATTACTTTTGCTGAATAAACAATAATGTAATAATATTTTAAATATTATTAGTGGTAAGTGGAAATAATATAGTGATAAGTTTTTTAAACTAAACTATATATTTTAAACTTGCCACTATTTTTAATATAGAGAATAATGGAAATTTTTTTAGCTAGAATACTTCAAAATATTCTGACAATATGTTATACTTATATTAAAGTAAAAGAAATATTTGAATTAGTGGATTTAGGAGGGTATTATGAAAGAAATAAAGAAATATTTAGAATCAAGAATTGGGAAATATAGCTTCTTTTTTGAAGATTTAAAAAGTGGATATGTGTATGGATACAATGAAAACGTTTCTATGACAGCTGCGGGATGTATGAAGCTTCCAATTGCTGTTTCATTAATAAAAGCCGTTGAAGATAAAAAAGTTGATTTTATGGATAAGATAAAAATACAAACTTCAGATAAGGTATATGGAACTGGAATAATACATGAGTTTAATGAAAGAGAATACACAGTATTTGAACTTATGGTTATTATGTTGATTCAAAGTGATAATACAGCTGCTAATAAAATTATCGATATAGTTGGAATGGAACAAATAAATGAAGATATTATAGCTATGGGATTAAAAAATACTAGATTAAATAGAAAGACAAATGATGAAAGAACAGCTATAGAAGATATCGAAAACATAACAACAGCTTATGACCTATCTAGAATATGGAAGCATTTAGCTAATGGAACTTTCTTAAGTAAAGATAACGGACAAATGCTCATAGATATTTTAAGAAGGCAGCAAATAAAAAATAAATTAGCCCTATATATTCCAGATGATTTAAAGATAGAAATATCCAGTAAAACTGGTGATAAAAAAGGTGTTGAAAATGATACAGCCTATTTAGAATTACCGAAAGGAAAATTTGTATTTACTATTTTATCTCAGGAAATACCTAATAGTGTATATGGAACAATATCTTTAGCTAAATGTGGTAAAATGATGTGGGATGGAGTTATGAATAACTGGAATTAAAAATATATTGACAAATTTTTAATGAAATGATATTCTAACACAAAGAACCTTTAAAGGAATCCGAGAGATTCATAAGGAAGTTGTAATAATACCCATATTGTAAGATTACTATACCTTCCTTATATTATAAGGAAGGTTTTTTGTATTCTTTAAATTTAACACTGTGATGTTAAAAAGGAGTGACAATAAATGAAAAATAAACATTTAATAAGTCCAATGGACTTTTCTAAAGAAGAACTTAATGAAATTTTTGAATTAGCAGAAAAAATAATTTCAAATCCAAAAGAATTTTCACATATCTGTGATGGTCAAATATTAGCTACACTTTTTTATGAGCCAAGCACACGTACAAGATTTAGTTTTGAAGCTGCAATGATGAGATTAGGTGGGAAAATACTAGGTTTTTCAGAGCCAAGCTCAACCTCAAGCGCAAAAGGGGAAACATTAGCAGATACTATAAGAATGGTTTCTATATACTCTGACATAATTGCAATGAGACATCCTAAAGAAGGATCAGCTAAAGTTGCAAGTATGTATTCAGCAGTACCAGTTATTAATGCAGGAGATGGTGGACATCAACATCCAACTCAAACATTAACAGATCTATTAACTATAAAATCACAAAAAGGGACTTTAGAAGGACACAAGATAGGACTTTGTGGAGATTTAAAAAATGGCCGTACAGTACAGTCATTAATTGCAGCTATGTCTAGATATGAGGGAACGGAATTTATTCTTATATCTCCAAAGGAGCTTGTAATACCAGAGTATATTAGAGAGGAAATACTAAAGAGAAATAATATTTCTTTTAGAGAAGTAGAAAACATAGAAGATGTTATAGATGAATTAGATATTTTATATATGACAAGAATTCAAAAAGAAAGATTCTTTAATGAAGAAGAGTATTTAAGATTAAAAGATTCTTATATATTAGATAATGAAAAGATGGCAAAAGCAAAGGATGACATGATTGTAATGCATCCACTTCCTAGAGTAAATGAAATTGCAACTGAAGTAGATGAGGATAAAAGAGCAGTTTATTTCAAACAAGCAGAATATGGAATGTATGTAAGAATGGCTTTAATTGTTAAGTTACTGGGGGTAATGTAAATGCTACAAATAACTAGTATTAAAAATGGATTCATGTTAGATCATATAAAAGCTGGAATGGGAGTTAAAATATTTAGATATTTACATCTAGATAAGCTAGGACATCAAGTTGCATTAATAATAAATGCAGATAGCAAAAAAATGGGGAAAAAAGATATAATAAAAATTGAGAATATAGAAGAAATAAATTATACGGTACTTGGATTATTATCACCTGGTATTACTATTAACGAAGTTAGAAATGAAGTAATAGTTAATAAGATAAAGCCTGAATTACCAGAGAGTATTCAGGATATATTAATATGTGAGAATCCAAATTGCATAACTTCTCAAGAAAATTATATACCTCATAAATTTACATTAGTTGATAGAGAAAAAGGAAGCTATAAATGTGAATATTGTGAACAGATAATAAATCCTAGCGAGGTGTAAAAAAATGAACTTATTAATAAAAAATTCGAATATCATAGATGCTTACGAAAGTTTTAATGGTGATATATTAATTATAGATGGAATAATATCAGAGATAGGAAAAGAAATAAATAGAGATGGAATAGAAGTAATAGATGCTAAGGGATTAACTCTAATGCCATCCTTTATAGATACACATGCACATTTCAGAGATCCAGGTTTAACTCATAAAGAAGATATGGAAAGTGGATCAAAAGCAGCAGCAAAAGGTGGATATACAGGGGTTTGCCTTATGGGTAATACAAATCCTATATGTTCAAGTAAAGAAGTTGTTGAATATGTAAGAAATAGAGCTAAGGAAGTTGGCTTAATAGATGTACATCAATGTGTTTCAATAACAGAAAACTTTGGTGGAAAATCAATAGATCATTTAAATGCATTTGATGATGATAAAGAATTAGTAGCAATAACTGATGATGGTGTTGGAGTAATGGATTCTAGCATTATGATGAAAGCTATGGAAAAGGCAAAGGAAAATAATTGGATAGTGATGTCTCATGCTGAAGATAAGACTTTTTCTAAAATAGATATGAGAATAGCTGAAGATTTAATGACAATAAGAGACTTATACTTAGCTAAAGTTACTGGTGCTAGATTACATATGGCGCATGTTAGTACAGTAGAAGCTATTGATGCAATAAGAAGAACTAAGAGTGAAGGTGCAAATGTTACTTGTGAAGTAACACCACATCATATTGGATTAACAACAGAAATAAGTAATTATAGAGTAAATCCTCCTATAAGAGAACAAGAAGATGTTAATGCCATAGTAGCAGGAATTAAGGATGGAACTGTTGATTGTATAGGAACAGACCATGCTCCTCATACTGAAGAAGATAAGCAAAAGGGTGCTCCAGGAATGGTAGGACTTGAGACTGCATTTAGTATTTGCTATACAGAGCTTGTAAAAAATCACGGTGTTTCTATAAATAAATTAAGTGAATTAATGTCAAAAAATCCAGCCAATATTCTTGGAATGAATAAAGGAACAATAACAGTTGGTAAAGAGGGAGATTTAGTATTAGTTGATTTAAATAAAGAAGTAGTTATAGATAAAGAAACTTTCCTATCTAAAGGAAAAAATACTCCATTCCAAGGAAGAGAGTATTATGGGGAAGTTATAACGACTATAAAAGCAGGAAAAGTAATATATAGTAAGAATGTTTAAGTTTAGTATAGTTTAAGAAGCGAAAGGTGAGTAAGTTTTATGAAAAGTTTAATAATGGATAAATTATATAAAAGAGTTGAAGAAAGAGGCGTTGTTTGTTTAGGATTAGATACAGCAATTGAATACATACCAACTCATGTTTTAGAAGGAAAATCTATTGAAGAAGCAATATTTGAATATAATAAAGCAATTATAGATGAAACTTTAGATGTTGTAGCTTGTTATAAAGTACAAATTGCATATTATGAAGCTTTAGGATTAGCAGGACTTATGGCATATAAGAAAACTTTAGATTATTTAAGAGAAAATGATGCTATTATTGTTGCAGATATAAAAAGAGGAGATATAATGGCAACTGCTACTCAATATGCTAAAGGTCACTTCAGTGGAGATTTTGAAGCAGATTTCATAACTTTAAGTCCTTATATGGGAATGGATAGTATAGAACCATATATGCCTTATATGGAAAGTGGAAATAAAGGAGTATTTGTACTTGTTAGAACTTCAAACCCTGGAGCAGAAGATATAGAAAATATAGATACTAAAGATGGAAGCAAGGTTTACAAGGTTGTTGGAGATAAGCTTACTAAAATGGGTGAAACTGTTAAAGGTGAATGTGGGTATTCTGCAATAGGTGGAGTTATAGGATGTACTCATGTAGAAGAAGGTAAAGAAATAAGAAACAGATATAAAGATATGTTCTTCTTAATTCCTGGATATGGAGCTCAAGGAGGAAAAGCAGAGGATGTAGCTTTATACTTAAGAGATGGAAATGGTGGAGTAGTAAATTCATCAAGAGCAATTCTTTTAGCATATAAGAAGGAAAATAAACCTGAAGAGTTTGCAGCATGTGCAAGAAGAGAAGCTATAAGAATGAGAGATGAAATAAGAAACGCAGTTAATAACCTATAGGAGGAAAAGAGTTTATGAAGTACACACAAGGTAAAATATTATTAAATGAAGAAATCCAAAATGGAATATATAAAATGGTTGTTGAAGATAAAAATGAAGCTAAAGCAGGGCAATTTTATATGTTAAAGCATAATGGAGCAACATTACTTCCAAGACCAATAAGTGTTTGTGAAACAAATGGAGAAACTTTAACTTTTGTATATGCAGTAGTTGGAGCAGGAACAAAGGAATATGCTGATTTAAGAGTTGGTGATTCAATAAGCTTAAATGGACCTTTAGGAAATGGATTTAATGTAGAAGAAGACTTAGGAAGAGTAGCTTTAGTAAGTGGAGGAATTGGAACAGCTCCAATGCTTGAAGTTTCTAAAAAGCTAAGACAAAATAATCCAAATGTAAAAATGGATCTTTATGCAGGATTTAGAGATGATATATATTTAATAGATGAAATAAAAGAATATGTAGATGAGGTTTTTGTTTCAACTAATACTGGTAAGCATGGACATAAAGGATTTGTAACTGAAATTTTAGATTTAGACAAGTATGATACAGTTCTTTGCTGCGGGCCAGAAGTAATGATGAAAAGAGTAGTAGAAATGTGTAAAGAAAAACAAGTTAAAGTATATGTTTCAATGGAAAAACATATGGCTTGTGGAGTAGGTGCATGTCTTGTGTGTACTTGTAAGACTAAAGATGGTAATAAAAGAACTTGTAAAGATGGTCCAGTATTTGATGGATACTATGTAGAACTATAATAAACCAAAGGAGAAGATAAAATGTTAAAAGTTAATATAAATGGATTAGATTTCAAAAACCCAGTAATAGCAGCATCAGGAACTTTTGGTTTTGGAGCAGAATATAATAATTTTTATGATGTAGGAATTTTAGGTGGTATATCATCAAAGGGACTAACATTAAATGAAAAAGCAGGAAATGACGGTATAAGAGTATTTGAAACTCCATCAGGAATGATGAATTCAGTTGGACTTCAAAATCCAGGAATAGATAGATTTATAGCAGAAGAGCTTCCTAAGATGAAGGAATTAGGTACTAACATTATTGCAAATGTTGGTGGTGGATGCATGGAAGATTATGAAATTGCATTAGAAAAGCTAAGAGGAACTGATATAGATATGATAGAGTTAAACATATCATGTCCTAATGTAAAGTCAGGGGGAATGGCTTTCGGAATTAAATCAGAAGTAGCTTATGATGTTGTTAAGAAGGCTAAGGCTATAGTTGATAAGCCTCTTATGGTTAAGTTATCACCAAATGCTGAAGATATAGTAGATATGGCTATAAAATGTCAAGAAGCAGGGGCAGATTCATTATCACTTATTAATACATTAAAAGGATTAGCAATAGATCCATATAAGAGAAAAGCTGTATTCAATAATGTATACGCAGGTGTATCAGGACCGGCAGTTAAGCCAGTAGCCTTAAGAATGGTTCATGAAGTAGCTAAAGCTGTAGAAATACCTGTAATAGGTCTTGGGGGCATAACTACAGGAATGGATGCTATAGAGTTTATGATGGCAGGCGCTTCAGCAATTCAAATAGGGACAGTAAACTTCTTTAATCCAATGGCAGGAAAAGAAATCATTGAAGAAATGGAAGCTTTCTGCAGAGAACAAGGAATTAAAGATATTAACGAAATAGTTGGAATAATATAACATAAAAAATCACTATAAATAATAAATATTTATAGTGATTTTTTGTGTGTTAATAAGGAGATTAATAAATGAAAAAGTATATATTATTTGATTTAGATGGGACTCTTACGGATCCTAAAGTAGGAATAACAAAGTCTGTGGCTTATGCATTAAATAAGTTTAATATTAAGGTAGATAATCTAGATGAGCTTTGTAAGTTTATAGGTCCGCCATTAAAGGATGCATTTATGGAGTATTATAATTTTACAGAGGAGGAATCAGAAGAAGCAATTAAGTATTATAGAGATTATTTTTCGGAAATAGGAATTTATGAAAATATTGTATATGAAGGTTTAGAAGAGATGCTTAAGTTACTAAATGATAAGAATAAAATTTGTATAGTAGCAACCTCTAAGCCAACAGTTTTTGCAGTAAAAATACTTGAGCATTTCAATTTAAATAGATATTTTTCTTTTATATGTGGAAGTAATATTGATGGGACAAGGAGTAAAAAGAAGGAAGTTATTCAGCATGTAATTGAAAGAAATAAGATAAAAGATTTATCACAGGTTATAATGGTAGGCGATAGAAAACATGATGTTTATGGTGCAAAAGAAGTTGGGTTACAAGCAGTAGGAGCTTTATACGGATATGGTAATTATGATGAGTTATATAAGAGTGGTGCTGACTATATAGTTAATAATATTAAAGAATTAAGTGATTTACTTATGCAAATGTAAATAGGTAATTAAAATTTTCTAGATTAAGGATAAAAATAAGTTGGAGACTTATTTATTTACTGATTATATAGTTTTAATGAAAATAAAAAAAGATGAATCAAAACTAAAAGTTTTGATTCATCTTTTTGTTTTTAGGCAATAGACTCTTTTTCATCATCTCTCCATTCTTCAACTTCATCACCAAGTTCAGGAATTGAAGAAGCATAGAATACTGGATCTTTTCCAGCTTTCTTTTGAGCTGAGTAGTCTTGGAATGCCTTTATAGCAATCTTACTTAATAAAACAATTGCGATTAAGTTTAGAATTGCCATTAGCCCCATAAATACGTCAGCAATGTTCCAAACTAAATCCATAGATGCTACAGAACCAAATAAAACCATAGCAGCTACTAAAATTCTATATCCGTATAAGAATAATTTGTTGTTAGATATAAATTGTATATTTGTTTCACCATAGTAGTAGTTACCTATAATTGAACTAAAGGCAAATAATAGAATACAAATTGATATAAATGTTCCTCCCCAAGGACCAACTTGAGAAACTAAAGCCATTTGTGTAAGTTCTATACCTTTTACTGATCCATCTAATGGTGCACCAGATAAAAGAATTATAAATGCTGTAGAAGTACAGATTATTAATGTATCTGTAAATACACCTAATGTTTGAATTAAACCTTGCTTTACAGGGTGAGAAACTGTTGCAGTAGCAGCTGCGTTTGGAGCAGATCCCATACCAGCTTCATTAGAGAATAAACCTCTTTTTATACCTTGTAATAAAGCAGCACCAATACCACCACCAACTACTTGCTTAATACCAAAGGCACTTTCAAATATAGTTTGGAATAAAGATGGTATTTCTTTGAAATTAATAATTATTATAAATAAGGCAATTACTATGTAGGCTACAGCCATAATAGGAACAAGTATACTAGAAATTTTAGCAATTCTATTTACTCCACCAAAAATTATTATTAATGTTAAAACTGTTAGTATAATTCCAATTATAAGTTTATTTGCATTAAAAGTAGAGTTGAAAGCTGTAGCAATTGTGTTAGATTGTACAGAGTTAAATGCAAATCCGAAACACATTATTATAAGAACAGAGAATGTAACTCCCATCCATTTTTTCTTTAGTCCCTTTTCCATGTAGTAAGCAGGACCACCTCTAAAGCTATCACCATCTTTAACTTTATAAATTTGAGCTAAAGTAGATTCGATAAAAGCAGAAGCTGAACCGATTAATGCAATAAGCCACATCCAAAATACAGCACCAGGGCCTCCTATTGCAATAGCAGAAGCAACTCCAGCTAAGTTACCAGTACCAACTCTTGATGCAGTACCTATACAAAATGCTTGGAAAGATGAAACTTCTCCTTTAGATTTATCTTTTGAAGATGAGCCTTCTCCAAGTAGCTTAAACATTTCTTTAATATTAGTAAATTGAACGAACTTAGTTTTAAAAGTAAAGAAGAATCCTATAGCAATTAGCATAGCGATAAGAATGTAAGTCCATATGAAGTCATTAACTAATAACACTTTTTCATTTAAAAATTCCATGATAAAGTATCCCCCTTTTTATTTTTTCATTTGATTTATTTAATATGTACTTTATTAAAGTATACAACGAAAATTAAAGTAATGCAAGAGGGTTAATTAATTGATTCATAAAATGAAATTAAGTTAATCAAAATGCAATAAAAACAGATAAAAATGAAGTGTGTCTTGCAAAATTATTCATTTATTTAAAAAATGAATATAAAAAAGGGCAGTCATTTAAAATGACTGCCTAAAAATTAGTTAAGTAAATTGTTTAACATATTAGTTAAAGTACTTCTTTGTTCATCATTATCTTCATTTTCATCTGGAGTTTCTCCAGGAGTAGGAGTTGCTCCAATATCTTCATCTGGCGTATTAGTAGTTACTTTTATAGTTAATACAACAGTTTCGCCAGTATTTATTTCTGATGTAAATGAAGTTAAAGTATATTGACCTGGATTAATAGAACCAGAAACTGATAAACCGTTAAAAGAGTATTTAATTCCTCTGTTATTTAGTATAACAATTGCATCATATAAATCCATGTTTGATCTTAATCCTATTTGAGATAAACTAATTTTCTCTTCAGGCTTAGTATCATCTTCCGCTGTAGGAACTACAAATGGATAATCATCAGCATTAGGATTAGCATTTGATTTCTTGATAAATACTTTATTAGCACGAAGTCTTGCAGGAGTATTATCATTTGCTAACTTATTGTTAGAACTGTTAACAGTAACCATTACGTGAACATCACAAACTGATTTAGGTTCTGTTCCTTCAATAAAGTATTCAGTTTTAACTCTATTTCCTCTTTGATCTTGATAACATAAATCAGTAGGAGATTTACCAGAGTCCTTACAAACTTTTGCTTGAACAAGTCCAGATGGAGCTTCTATATCTGTATAGCCTAAGCCAGAGTGTATAACACTCATAACTTTACCAAATAATGATGCAGCACTACCACTGCTACCATTCATTTTTTGTGGGATATCATATCCAATCCAAACTGATCCTGAATAATAAGGTGTCACTCCTGCAAACCAGAAGTTATCAGAATTATCAGTTGTACCAGTTTTTCCAGCTACAGGTATATCGTTAAACTCAGCCTTACTTGATGAACCTTTTAAAATATCATAAAGTATAAATGCTGTTTGTGGAGAGAATAGAGTAGTAGGCTTTGCCTCTTTTTCTAATAATATATTACCACTAGCATCTTCAACTTTTGTGTAAAGAGAAGGTTCATATATAACACCATTATTACCTAAAGCACCATATGCAGAAGCTAATATAGTTGTATTTCCACCATCACGATTACCTTGAGGCTGCTCAAATTGACCAAGTGCTAATGCTGACATTGTATGAGATTCAGGAGCATATTTTAAACCAGCTCTTTCACCATACTCAATTGCTGTATCTAAACCTAACATATCAACTGTTTTTATAGAAGTTAAGTTTTTAGAGTAAGTTAATGCTTCTCTTGCAGTAACAAACCCTGCCATTGAACCATTAGCATTTCTAGGGTTAACATTTCCAAAGTTATATTTCTTTATAATTTCTGATGAAACAGAAGTATCATCTAAAGGAGTACCAGCTGTTATAAGCTTAGTATCTATTGCTGGACCATAAATAGTTAAAGGCTTAGTTGTAGAACCAATTGATTTTAAATCAAAATAAGCTCTATTAATTGAAGTAGGAGGTTGCTTCCCACGTCCACCAATAAGTACTTTTACTTGACCAGTCTTATAATCGATTACTGTAGCAGATGCTTGTAGTTTTGGTACACCATCATTATCTGTAGGATCAGAAGAGGTATCATCAACTTGTAAATTAGTTCTTTCATCTAAAATACTTTGAACAGAATTTTGCATTTCAGTATTTAAAGTAGTATAGATTTTTAATCCACCATTTACAAGTAGTTTATTCACTTCATCATCTGTATACTTGTACTTTTCTTTTAAATCACTTTTTACCTGCTCTAAAGCTGGATATACAAACCATTCTTGGTTTACACCATAATCAGTATCTAATTTAGAAAAATTAAATTCGTTTGCTTCAGCTTGAGCATAAGCTGTATCGAAATCTGCTTGTGAAATATATCCAAGTTCTAACATTTTACTTAATACAGTTTGAGTTCTTCTAATATATCCATTTGGATAATTTGTAGCACCTGTATTATAAGCACTATAAGTTGTAGGAGCTTGAGTAATTCCTGCAATATAAGCACATTCAAGTAAAGTTAGGTCCTTAGCATTTTTTGCAAAGAAGTATCTTGATGCAGCTTCAACACCGTAAATATGCCCGCTAAGAGGGATAGTATTTAAATAAGAACGAATAATTTCTTCTTTACTTAATTCTTTATCTAGCTGAACAGCTAAGACTATTTCTTTAATTTTTCTATTAACTCTATCAAGTGGTGTTGACTCGGCAGAAGCCTCTGTTGCTAGAATAGTATTTTTTATTAACTGTTGAGTTATAGTAGAGGCACCATGAATACCACTTTGCTTACCTAATATAACCATAACATCTCTTGCGGCAGCACCTAAAATTCTTTTAACGTCAATACCGCCATGACTCATAAAACGCTCATCTTCAATAGATATATAAGCATTAACTAAATTTTGAGGCATTTCCTCATAAGGGATAATATATCGTATTTCGGTAGATGGTAAGTCATCTATAAATTCGCCTTGGTCATCAAATAACATTGAAGGCTGATTTAAATTATAAATAGCATTCACATCTAATGGTGGGGTTGTTTTAATAACTGCAACAACATAACCAACGCCCACAACACCGACCAATAATCCTATTATTAAGATTGTAAGGAAAAAGTATTTGAAAAATCTTTTAATCTTTGATGGCTTTTTCTTAAGTTTTTTATTAGCACTTTTAGACTTTGCTACTTTTTCTGTTGGACCTTTTGATTTGTTAGAATCTTTAGCCATTTGTTCCTCCTTTTATTTATATTTAATATAATATTCTATTTAATTATAGCATATTAATTATAATAGTAAAATAATAAGTACTCAGGTGATGGTTTGAGATATTATACAAAGAGGCCCAAAACTCATGGTAATATGAATTTTAAGCAATGTAAAATACCGTCTAAATTAGTAATGATTATTATTGTGATAGTTTGCTTTAATTCTATGATATACATTTTTGGAAAAAGAATACTTCCAACTGTACTTAATATTGGAGAAATTAAAATTAAATCTGAAGCCATTAAAATTATTAACGAAGAAAGTGTTAATGTTTATTCAGAGAATTTTAAATATGACGATATAATTGATATAGAAAAAGATGCAGAGGGTAATATAACAATGATAAGAGCAGACACTGTAAAGCAAAATTATTTAGCATCTCAAGTTGTTTTAAAATGTGATGAGAAGCTTTCAGAGATGGGAGATTTAGGTGTTAAGGTTCCGTTAGGATACTTAACTAATAATGTGATGTTTTATAATATGGGACCAAAGATAACAGTTAAAATGCAACAAATAGGAAATATTACTACATCTTATGAGTCAGCATTTGAGAGTGCAGGAATAAATCAAACTAGACATAAGATATATTTAAATTTAAATGCTACAATGAGAGTAATAGTACCTTTTAATAGCAAGGATGTTGAGGTCAGTTGCCAAATACCCGTTTCAGATACTGTTATAGTTGGTAAAATTCCAGAGACTGCAATAAATATGAATGGAACTAATTAAAGAAAAAGGTCTATTAAATAATTTAGTTTAATAGATCTTTTTTGTTTATTTTTAAGTTAGATTCTAGATAATAAAAGAAGTAAATAAGGAATGAAGCACATACAAATCTAAAATTAATATATTAATAAGGAATTAATAATATATGAGGGAAAGAAAATGGCTATAGGAAAATTAGAGTTTATTTTATTTATTGGAGAGGAAGCCGTACCAGTAACAGAAGCAGAGATTATAATATTAAATACAGATACCTCTCAAATAGTAAATAATAAAGTTTTAAAAGTTGATAAAAATGGTAAAAGTAAAAGAATAAATTTATATACTTATGATAAGTATCTTTCAGAAGAGCCAGATGCTGAAGTTAAGCCATATAAAACTTATGATGCTATAGTAGTAAGTAATAATTTTCAAAACAAATATATAAAAGGAATTCCAATTTTTGCTGGAGTTACAGCTATACAAAAAGTTTAAATGAGGCCAAAGGTAAGAGGCATAAATGGAATAGATTTTATTGATATTCCTCCAAATGCTTTACTTGATGACGGAGATCAAATAGAAGAAAAGAAAGAGCAAAATGATACTAAATTTATACCATCATCTAAAATACTAAAAGAAGTTGTTATACCAGAATATATTACAGTCCATTTAGGATCACCATCATCTTATGCACAAAATGTTACTGTTCCTTTTACTGATTATATTAAAAATGTAGCATCAAGTGAGATTTATCCAACATGGCCTAGAGAAGCTTTAGCTAGTAATATCTATGCTGAAATATCTTTTACTTTAAATAGAATATATACTGAGTGGTATAGAAGTAGAGGATATGATTTTGATATTACAAATTCTACTGCATATGATCATTATTTTGTTAATGGAAGAAATATATACGATACAATAAGCAATGTTGTTGATGATATATTTAATGAATATATAAGTAGAAAAGGATTTAAAGAACCACTACTAGCACAATATTGTAATGGTACAACCGTAACTTGTGATGGTTTATCTCAATGGGGAACGGTGTCATATGCAAATAATGGGGACAATGCTTTTCAAATATTAACTAAGTATTATGGAAATGATATTGAAACAAGAAAGGCAGATTACGTTCAAGGAGCTATATAGTCTTATCCAGGAAAAGCTTTAAGGGTAGGGGATAAGGGCGAATCAGTTAAGGTTATACAAAGACAATTAAATAGAATAAGAAAGAATTATCCTGCCATACCTCAAATAAATGATGTAAATGGAGAATTTAATGAAGCAACAAGGAATTCAGTAAGAGAATTTCAGAAGATTTTCTTTCATTAAAATAAATATTCTTAGAATTTATTATATAATATTTTTATTGAAGATTAGTTAATTTAGTGTATATAAAAATATTTCTACATATATCTAGTTAGATTTTTATTAAATAGTGGGTGTTTTAAATTTATAGTATATATATTATAAATAAATGTAGTATATTAAAAGTAATATAAAAATTACAGTTAGGAGAGAGAAAATGATTAAAATAGGGATAATTGGTGAAGTTAAGGATATTGTTAATGAAAATAATATTGCAAAAACTTTAAGAAGCGGTGAACTAAGAGTATATGCAACTCCTGCCATGGTTGCACTTATGGAAGAGGCAGCTTATAAAAGTATTCAAAGTGAATTAGAAGATGGAAAAGGTACCGTTGGAACAGTTATGAATATAAAACATATAGATAGTACTCCAATTGGAATGGAAGTAACTGCAAAGAGTGAATTAATTGAAGTTGATAGAAGAAGATTGGTATTTAAGGTTGAAGCTTTTGATGAGCGTGGGAAAATTGGTGAAGGTATTCATGAGCGCTTTATAATTGATAATGAAAAATTTCAAATAAAAACTGATAATAAGTAATTTTGTATAGTAAAGATTATTAGTTAAATTAAGTACAAAAAATGATGCTCTAAAAAATAGAGCATCATTTTTTCAGACTGTTGACAAAGTGTCAACAGTCTTTAATTTTATACAAATATGTAATATAATATAAAATATATTAAT
>NZ_JAASHM010000028.1:0-21558 GCF_019734195.1 Clostridium sp. K13
TCATCTAATGAACTTACATTACTTCCATTATTTTTAAATGACTTCATTCCTTCTTGCATAGTTTGTCCTTCTGAGCCGTTTATTTTATTGCCTTCTATATTATTTGTACTAAAATCTTTATTTGGATTATTTCTTAGATTTTCTATGTCCTTGAATTTATCATTTAATGAACTTAAATTACTTCCATTATTTTTAACTGCTTTCATTCCTTCTTGTGTAGTCTTTCCATCTAATCCTTTTGATTTATTAGCTTCTACATTATTTTTACTAAAATCTTTGTTTGGATTATTTGTTGAACTTTTTATGTCTTTGAATTCATCACCTGGAGAATTTAAATTACTTGCATTATTTTTAACTGCTTTTATTCCTTCTTGTACAGTCTTTCCATCTAATCCTTTTGATTCATTATTTTCTATGTTATTCTTACCAAAATCTTTGTTTGGATTATTTCTTAGATTTTCTATATCTTTGAACTTATCATTTAAGGAATTTAAATTAGCTTTATTATTTTTACTTGCTTTCATTTGATCTTGTAAGCTTTCTCCAACTAAGATTCCTACTTTATCTCCATTTTTATTTTTCGTATTAATATCATTATCTGAATTATTTTTAAGTTCTTCTATATCCTTAAATTTATCATTTATAGTATTTAAATCTGCTTCATTATCTTTACTTGCTTTCATTTGGCTTGGTTGACTATCTACAGTTTTATCTTGCTTTTTAATATCTGAATCATTTTCTTTATTAGGTATATTATTTTTATCTTTTCCTGCAAACATTCCTGACATAGCTCCACTAGCACCAGCCATGCCTAAAGCTAATCCATTTCCTAATTTAGGTACTACTCCAGCTAATAATTTTCCTGAATTTAATGCTCCCTTTGCTACTCCATATCCAGCCATTAAAGTTCCCCATGAACTCTTTAACCCTGCATCTATTCCCAGTATTCTCTCAACTAAATTAGGACCATCTATAACCGCTATTGCTCCACCTACAATAAATAATATTTTTAATATCCCATTATTGCCTAATCCATTAGCAACAAGACTTTTAGTTATCCATGAATTATATAACATATACATATTAGTTAATACAGCAGTAATAAATATAACTATAAATATGGATATTATATGCTTTACCATTTCCTTTAATCTTTTACCATCACTTATATCAGCAAATGCTAGTAATGTTATAAAAAGTTTATTAAATGCCAACTCAAATAATAATCTTATAACTTTTAACATAATGCAAACAAATGCTATTCCAATAGCTCCAAGAGAGATGATTACTGAAATGAAATCAATATTATATCTATAATACATTTCATCTATTGAAAACCACCCCTTCTCTAACTTAACTAATTTTTTATCTCCATTTTCTTTAAAAATTATCTTTTTCTTAAATAAATCTGAATCTTTAACTTCGCTGGTATCAAGAGCTTCATTTATATCTATATTATATATACTATCTGCACTTATATTATTTTTTTCTCCTGCCAGGTTAAAATCATTATCATCCAAATAATATATATCATATAAGCTTTCTTTAACTAATGTATTTGTTAGGCTTTGATTAGAATTATTTATACTACTTATTGCTACTTTAGTTATATCATTCATCTTTGTCATAAAAGTTGAAAGTAATACTACTACTAATATTGAAAATAATATATTTGATGGTAATTCGTTTCTATTTTGTTGCCTGTTAAATATAATTCTAAATCCTAGTATACCAATTGAAATAGCAAGTATAGTCCAAACTAAAGGTTCATATTTATCTATTAATTGATTTACTTCCGAACTATTGAAAAATCCGTTTATTGTATATACTTTATTAGCCGTACTTTCTATACCATTCACTAATTTAGCAAGTAAGGTTATTAATCCCCAACCTAACCACCTAATACAACTTTCAAATACATTTCCTAATTCAAGAACTCCATTCTCAATTAATGTATAAAGTGTATCCAAAATTTCACCCCCTACTTAATCTCTTAATTTCTTCTTCTCCTATTTTTATATAAGCATTTAACTTTTCATTATTAATTTCATTTGCTACCTTATACAAATTACTCCACATGGAGTTTTCATTAAAAACTTCGATACCTTTCTTTCTCATTTCTATTTCTCGATTAATATTATCAAGGTCTTTAGGAGTAAATATTCTTCCTAGCTCTATAGCTTTGTCTTTTGCTTTATACTCATTAACTACTTCTTCAATTATTGACTTATTTGGTATACTATTTTCTTCTTTATCATCTTTAAATAGTATTAACTCTTTCAAATTCACATTTCTATGAAGAGTTGGGATTTCTTCATTTATAAGATTCTTTGTATTATCAAAGAAATCTCCTAAATATTCATATCTATATTTAAGAGTATGCTCTGCCGTATTGAAAATAGGAAATGGTCTAATCTTCTTTCCATTAATATCTCGTCTTTTAGTTCCTCTAACAATAACAACTTCACCTTCTTCTAAGTGCATCAATTCATCTGTAGTTAGTAACTTTCTTCCATCAACACTTTCAGTTTGATGTTTAGTTGTATCAAGTATTTCTCCACTTCTTGAATAAGTTGTTATAGTTTTATCACCTAATAACTTTGAAAATTCTTCAGCGGTTTCTACTTCATTAGTAAATATATAAAACTTATTAGAACAATTTCCTAATATAGTTTTATAGTCATCTCCATATAATTTTTTTAATTGTGATATACCTTGAATGATTAAATTAAATTTAATATTTCTACCTAAACAAACAGTTATTATGTTAGCCATACTTTCTATGGCTGGCATATTACCAAACTCATCTAATAAGAAGATAACTTCTCTATCACATTTAGCAGGGATATTGAATGTGGCTTCTTTTGCTAAAACATAATATAATTGTCTAACGAATATACTTGCAATAACATGATTAGATGTATCATAATCGGGAACTGTCATAAATAAAGCTACTGGTCTATTATCTTCTGATTTAAAGCCTATATCTTTTAAATCTATAGAATTTTTAGATGTTAACTTTGCTATTTCATCCATAGTAAATATATTAAGCTCTGACATTGCAACACTAAATATAGACCCCCTAGCTTCTCCTTTAGAGAAGTTAGACGTTGCATACTGCATTTTTGCTACTGATTCTACTGGTAACTTTGAAAAATACTTATCTAATTCATTATTACCTTTAATATCTGTCTTAGAACCTAATTCCGATAACATATTAGCAACTGTATAAAGAGTTATTTTAGACTTTATTTTTTTAATATCTTTTTCTAAGTTACTTATTAATTTATCTTTATTTTTCTTATCACTATTTTCTAATTCAGCTATCTTTTTATAATATATTTTGCAATCTTCAAAACATTTCTCTGTAACTGCAAGAATTAAAGCATTAACTAAACTCATAGCTGAATTTTGCCAAAAAGGGTCTTTGGTATCTGGTTTATAATAAAGCATATGAGTTAATGTCTTACATAATCCTTGAGCTGTGCTATAGTCCTCTTTCTCATAAGCATCTATTACTAACTGAAGTGGATTATAACTCATTGAATTTAATGGATTTATTAAGTTTAAAACTTCTACTCTATATCCTCTAGCTTCAAGTATCTCTTTTGAAGCACCATACAACTCAGCCTTTGGATCATTGACCACCAACGAAGCTTTTTCCTCCGCTCTTGAATATAAATCAATAGTTGGAAATACAAATAATTCACCTTTACCACTTCTAGTTGTTCCAATAATAAGGTTATTTGTTGGACTATCATCAATATATAAAACTTCTCTCATTACCTTCTTACCATCTATTACAATATAATCTTTATACCCACGAGCAATTGGTATTCCACCTTTTCCGTTATATCCTCCCTGCTCTCTTTCCTCAATTGTTTCAACTTCATCAACACTTTTATATTGTTCATCTATTTCTTCCATAGTAGTAAATCTACTCGTACCTTTTTGTCCATCACTTATATCCTTAAATGATGCCCTAAAGTTAAAAATAAATTTAATCAATACTAATGTCATTATTCCATATGCTAATAAATACAATAATGGATACCCAAAATTAGGCATAAATAAGTTGAATAAAATATTAAATTTACTTTCTCCTCCTGCTAACATTAAAAACATTGCATCTATAGAGTTAGAAATTAAATTAACAAAAATAGTTACCAGTAAAAATACACCTATTATAAAAGATAATAGTATCTTTTTATCAGCTAACCGTTTTATTAATTTCATTTCTCTATTAGCTTCTTTTTCTTCTAATAAATCATTTAATTCTTTTTTTACATCTGAAATAAATTTCTTCATATATCCTCCTATAATAAAAGGGAAGATTAAATCTTCCCTTTTTTAAAATGTTATTTTTGATTCTAAGAAAGTGGCTATTGCAGAAGCACCTAATATAAAAATAAGCCCTACTCCTGCTCCTATGTACCAAGGTTTAGCCTTTCTTAATCCTTCAGCTCCTCCAAATATCTGTTGAAATCCACCTACTCCAAAAGCTATAGCTGCTCCAACTACACCTAAAATTTGCATCCATCCAATAAATTCATTCCCCATATTTGCTAATTGTTGTACAACATCCATTTATTTTTCCTCCTTAAATCTATCTTCTTTTACTATTTCTTCTACATCTATAAGATTTTCTTCACAAAATTTATTTAATGCTAAAGTATTGTAGTCCAATACTTTAAGAACTTTATCAAGTAGAATTTCATATTTTCCTTCATACTCTACTAATTTATCAAGATATAAAAATTGTCTTTCTAAATATGTTTTTAAAAACTCATTTCTACTTTTATATCCTAATTCTTTTGCTTTTTCATCAATTTTACTAATTGTTGCTTTTGAAATCCCTCTAATTTTAATTTCCACTCCAATTAATTACCTATTTCCTTTCTTAAATTTAAGCTTTCCTTCAATAACTTTGAATTTGTAAATATAACATTCCTATGTTGTTCATTTAACCATTCTTCATAAGTTTTGCCACTTGCTTCAATTACCGCAACTGCAATTTCTTTAATATCTTTATCAAGCTTTTCTCCTGCCATATAATCACCTCCCTTCAATAAAAAAGAACCTCTCGGCTATTGCCTGTCAGAAGTTCTTTTCCTAAAAATATATATAATAAAAAGGTGTTCCCGAAGAACACCTTTATCTAAATTAAATTGTTTATCTTAGCTTTCATAATTACATAATCTTTTTTATTACTTTCAGTAGCCAATTTATATTTTCCACTCTTAATATTGAAATCATACATACTATAAATAAAATCACTTATAGGATATCCCCTTTCAATATATTCTTCGCCAATTATCTTCTTAAACTCAGAGTTTATTCTCTTTTCAAGTAATATATTATCCATTTCACCTTCACTATAATCTAATTTTTTAATATATACTTTATTACAACCATAGTCTTTATTCCTTGTACCATAAAATCTACATATAAATGGTCTTACTTCATATATTGAACATTTACCTTCATTTAAAAATACACATGGTATTTTTAAATTACCCTCTCTTGTAATAAGCATTTCATAATTTACTTTTTCATTAACTTTTATTACTGTATTTAACTTTTCATATTCACTAGTATAATTTTCCTTAATATTCATAATATATTCTTGTGCCTTTGATTTTACTTTATTAATTTCTTCAATATCTTTTTATACAATTTATTACTTTTTTCATTTTTACAATCTATTATTTTACAATTATCTAATATACCTTTTTTCACTTCTAATCCATTCATTATTGTTAACCTAGTCTTATCTGTATTCATATATAACACACCTTTCATCTATATTAAATAGAATATTAATTGCATAATTAAAAGGTATCCCCAAGGGATACCTTTATTTTAATAAGTTTAAACTTGATAGTATTTCAGCCTTCAATGTTGCTTTCACTATTTCCGGCACATCAATTACTTCTTTTGATAACTCTTCAAAATTATTTATAATATAATCTATATTAATTTCCTCTTTACAACTTTTCTTGTATTCTTTCATAATAATTTTGCTTATTACATTTACACATTCATTAGTAAAATATGGATCACCATTATTTTTATATGGAAATATAGATTCAGCTAATTCAAAAGCTTTAAATTCTGCTTTATTAATTTCATTCTCTTCTATTAATCTTTTTATTTCTTTAATCTCACTATTCACTTCTATTTTTTTATTCATTATTTTCACTCACTTTCAATTAATTGTATTTTTGAATTATTCACTACTTTAATTTTCTATTTATGATTTTATTTACGAACCTATTTTGATTTTTACTATGCTCTATCATTTCTATAAAATCATATTTTTTTCTGTTTTTAAAAGGGTTAAGTTGACTATTTTGACACTTTTGTTTTTCTATATATCTATCTGCCTTTCCCATATTACTTCCTTTCCAAAAGTGTTCCCTAGGAACACCTTAAGCTTCTACCGCACTATACATTAACTTACTCACTTTGTTCCGTTACTTAATATTCCGTTTGGTCTACTTTCTTATATTTCAAAATCACTAAAATTATTATCAACAAACTGCAACAAAACGTTATATAATAATATATTTAAACTTCTACACTCTCTTATGTATTCAGCTACATATATTTCATATGCTCTTATATGTTCTTCTTCTGTTAAGTTTATACTTACCCTCCCCCCCCTAGTTTTACTTGATGTACCATAAATTATTTTTTCTTTATTTAACCTTGGATTCTTCAACCAATCCTTTATTATTTGTTCTGCTAATTGATTATATCTTATTCTTTGTCTATGCAACCCATTTATAACTATATACTCTTCTAATTTTATTCTTATTTCCTCGGTAATTCTTATCGCTACCTTTATTGTCTCCATGTCTTTTCCTCCAAATATGTATTTTAATTTTATTTACCTTATAACCTAAATAAAATAAGTATAAAAATACTTACTTTATTTAACTTACCTAATAATAAAAGATGTCCTTCGGGGACATCTTTTTATCTTATTAACAAATTTATTCCTTCAAAAATATGTCCCTGGGGAACACTTTTTAAATATTTTTTTCCGATTTTGCTCCTACAATAACACAAGCTACACTTGCAACTCCACATACTGATAAAACTATTGCTATAACACTCATAAACATCATAATTCTCACTCATTTCTTTTAATATCTACTTTTTTTCTTTAATATTTATTTTATTAATAAATTTTCTTCCTTCTTTCATTTTTTTATCTATATAATTATTTATCCAATTTATTAGATTTTTTTGCATTTATATCTCCCTAATTTTTTTACTTACTTTATGTTGAATACAAATCCTATCGCTAAAAACTTTTAATACTACCCAATTATCAGGATTTAACTTATTTTCTTTTATCATAATTTTTTGCTTCCTAGTTGGATTTTTCCCTTTCATATTATTTCCTCCTTTAAATTACCTTTTATAAATTAACTAAAATAAGCATAAAATTACTTACTTTAGTTAACTTACTTAATAATAAAAAGTGTTCTTCGGGGACACATTTTTTATTTCATATTTATATTATTTTTTCTTATAATTAAAAGGTGTCCCCTAGGAACACCTTTATCATTTATCTTATTTTTTCTTCTACAACTATTCCATTAACAAGTAATCTATCAGAAGTACCTTCTCTTCCGTAGCAAGTTATTAGATTAAAAACTTGTGTAGTTGAATATTCTATAATATCCTTTTTCAAGTTATTATTACTATAATTATTTCTATTAACCAATTCTGAAAGTAAATCTATATATTCTACAGTCCCTAGTTCATATTGACCACTAAACACATTATCATTTTCATTAGCAATAAAAATTGAAAATATATCACATTTCATAGCTTTTCTCTCCGTATATACATATATATATCTATGTTCTTCTAAAAAGTCCGAAGATAAGTATTTTCTAAGTTCACCAAACATTTGACTACTAGCCATATTATGTCCGAATATGAAAGTATTACCCTTTGTAAAGTTTGTACCACTAAAACCAAATAAGGAACCTAGGGGGGTATGCTCCTTACTTATATTTTTATATAAATACTCTTCATCACTTTCACCTACTAGTATGGGATAATCCACTTTCGTTCCAGGAATGTATATCCATGCTACTACATCCTTATTTATAGATTTTAATTTTTGAAAATCTATAATTCTATTTAATGGATCTTCCTCATTTTCGTTAGTTACCAACTCTCGAATACTATCATTATTTACTTTATTAGTTATTCTATATTTCCAATCTATAAAGCCTTTAAATAGAAATATTATAGAAATTACTAATAAAACACTTGCTACTATCTTTTTCAAAGTTACTCCTTCTTTCTTGCCTTAAAAAATAAAGTTGAACTACCTATTAAACCCATACCTCCTAAAACTAAATAAATTGAATTTCCATCATATGCTGTTGCTGGAACCTTAGTCTTATCTTTTTTTATTATTTCAGTATGTTTAGGTATTACTTGTATATCATAAGACATAGATTTATCTGTTTCATTCCATGAAGGAATTGAAACTATAAAAGGAGTTATATTATCGTAATTTGCTATATTCTTAGCATATACTAAATATACTCCCACATCTAAATCCTCAATATTACACTCTCCACTAGCATTAGTTTTCATTAAATTATCTGTTTTGGCTACTTTCTTAAATAACTCGGCTGCTAATTCTAAATCATTAGCAGTTTTTATATTATTTAAATCAACTTCTACACCCTTATAATCTTCCTTTACTTTGTAAAGCCCATCTTCAATATCTGCTATTTTAGATATTGAAAACTCAACACCTTCTTTGCTTTGATTATTTTTTGCATCTGCTAATTTTATAGTTATACTTCCCTTATTTGATAAAGAAGTCTCATTATTTAGTATTTCATTTAATACCTCACTTGGTGGAATTACTACACTTCCATCTCCTTTATCAATTATTACAGAATCGCTAATTATAGCTCTCGGTGAAGCAATAACACTAATTGGTACACTTAATAATATTAATGTTGATACCAATACTTTAAGCTTTTTTCCTAGCACTATTAATCCTCCTTCCAACAATTATTGTTAAAAATACAAATGGGATTGCTAAAAATACATATTCTCTAATAGACATATTTTTACTTTCTATACTCTCATATATAGCTGGTTCATATTCAGTTCTTTCACCAGTTACTACAAGCCTATGAGTATTTAACCCATATGGAGTACAAGTTATAAGAGAAACTAAATCTTTGCCTTCTTCAATTTCTAATCCAGCAACATCTTCAGGCTCTATTACTTGTATATCATTGACCTTATAAGCTAATGTTTCATTTAATACTCTTATAAAAAATAAATCGCCTTCTACTAATTCATCTAATCTAGTAAATAACTTAGAACTTGGCAATCCTCTATGAGCTGTTAATATACTTTTAGTATTAACCCCACCTATAGGTAAACTACTTCCATTAAGATGTCCTACACCAGCAGATAATACTTCATCACTAGTTCCATGGTATATAGGTAAATTAACATTAATACTAGGAATTTCTATGCTTCCCATAATTCCATTTCCTATATCCAATGTTGTATTATAATTTTCTTCACTTAAAATACTTAGCTTATCACTACTTAAAGAAGTAAGTGATTCAAATAGAACTTCATTATACTCCTTTGCCTTTGATAATGCTTCTTCAAGAGAAGAATTAGATGAATTATTTATCATCTGTTGATATGTAGCAACAGTCCCTTTCTGAGCCTGTTGCTGAACTATCCCACTAATCAAAGGGTAAGAACATAATATTAATCCTAATAAAAAACTTAATTTTTTTAATATATTATTCTTTCCCATAACAATTTTACCTATCTATATATTAGTTTTTCTTTCTTCTAATTGAGTAAGTCATAATTCCAGTTCCTAAGCTAACCATTAATAAAGTCATTGGTGAACCAGTTATAGGTAGCTTAGTTCCAACTTTATTCACTACTGTTAAGTTCATTGAACCTTCATTTACATCTGTAGTTAAATTTAAATCTTCAGTATTAAATATTCCTGAATAGAAAGATTTAATCTTAGCAGTTGCTTCTAATGTCTTTAATGTTTTGTCAGTTGCTCCATCACCTTTAATGTAATTGTTTCTATCAGTTGTATAAGTTGGTACTACATTAATTTCTATTGGGTCTAATAATGGTCTATATCCATCAGGGGCATCTGTTTCTTTAAGCCAATATGTTCCTTGATCTAATCCAATTATGTTAAATACGCCATTGGCATCTGATACCATTTCTACTGCATCTTGTGGTTTAGTACCACCAGTATGATCACTTCCACCAATGCTATCTCTATTAATTACTATATATCCATCAGAAGATTTTTTAACATATACTTCATTTTTACAATCTTTATCTGAATATAATCTAAACTTAGCTCCTTCAAGATTTAAATTATGGTCATTAACTTTTAAACCTTCAACCTTAAATGTAAAGCACACTACTGTGTCCCAAGGAGTTTCACCAGTTTCACCTTGTCCGTCACCATCAGGGTTATTTGAAAATTCAAGCTTAACATCATTTTCAAAACCTGGTCTACCAGTATCGTTAGCAGCTTTATCATTTAAAGTAGCATCATATCTTAAAATAACCTTTTGTCCATATTCATTTTCACCTAAAGCATTTTTATTATTAAATTCCCTGTCTACTATAGCTTTTAAGTCAGTAATTTCAACTTTAAAAGTTTCTCCTTTTCCTGGATTTTCAACTATATTAAATTCTCCTGGATTTAAAGTATAACTCTTATTCTTCCCTTCAATAGTAATAGAAACTGTATCTTTCTTAAAAGTTAAAGCTTCATCCATTTTATCATGCCATGCATAATAATAATTATGATATCCATTCATGTTTGGAACATTTGATTCAAATTTATAAGGAACTGTTTGACCTATTTCATAGTCCCCAATATCATTCCAACCACTATTTCCTATGCTATCTTTATTATCATCTTCTTGTATTTTCTTTATTACAGAAGGATAATCTGACTTTATTTGCACTTCTGCATTTGGATTAGCAGTATTCACCATACAAAGTGAACTTGCTGAATGAGTATCATCTACAGCCGTTACTTCATCAACAACATAATAACCATAGTCTAATCCTGCAATAACTATGCTATTATCAGCCTTAGTTTCACTTACATTAACAACATCACCTTTAATATTTAACTTCTTAATTTCATCCCTTAGTTCTTCTACAAAGTATCTGAAATCACTATATCTACCTTCTAAAGTTTGATCTGCATGAGCACCTTCAACTTTATTAGTATTTAAAGATTGAATATAATCAATTATTTCATATTCAGTTACTTGAGCTGCTGCTTTATTTAATTTCTTACCTACTACATTTTGTAATGGAGTTTTATAAGTAGGATTTATTGTATAATTAATTGATTCTAACCCTGCTGAGTTTTCAGCATCAAATAGCTTGTACACATTAAACTTTTTCCCTACTAATGTTTGTCCACTATTTCCTGAAATAGTTATTTGTGCACTTCCTTTACCTAAATTTGCTACTCCCCCTGGAGTTCCTACTTCAGCTCTTACATCTACTATACTTTGTATATTTGCTTCTGCAAAAACCTTTATTGAACTCATTTGACCTACTATTATTCCAGCCAATAATACTGAACAAAATATTTTTCTTGTTTTCTTGCTTATCATTACCCTATTCCCCTTTATCTACTTTCATTTTCTTTTTATTTGAAAAAACTGAATAAGACATCAATCCTACTCCAATTAATAATATAGGTATCATTAACCATGAACCTGTTTTAGGTAACTTCATACCTATTGTATTTACAACTTTTATATTTACTTCTCTATCAGATTTAGTTCCAGCTAAATATACATCCTTATTTGAATCTGTATCATTTACTGTGTATTTAACACCGTCTATATAGTAATCAAACACATTATTAACTGGTGTTGATTCTACATATATTTCATAAACATGAACTTTTCCAAAAATATCTACTGGTATTCTATAACCTTCGGGAGCTTTAGTTTCTTTCATATAGTATTTTGTTCCTGGTTTTAAATTTAAAAATTTAAGATTACCATTTCCATCACTTACTTGTGTTTCTATTACATTATTACAAGCACTATCTGAATATAAAGTGAACTCTGCACCTTCTAAAACTGCCCCTTTATCATTAACCTTTGTTAATTTTATACTAAATGGCTTAACATCATCATTTACAGTTAAAATTCCATCACCCTCAAATTCTGAATAACTCATACCCATATTTATTGTATTAGAAATAACATTTATAGTGTTATCTGACTTAACTTCAAACACAAATTCATTTTTATTTACTTCATAACCTTCAGGAGCTTCAAACTCAACTATTTTGTGAATACCTTGAGTTAAACCTCTAATAACTACTTCACCATTTGAACCAGTTTGTAACTCTTCTGTAGTACCATCAGGTAAAGTATGTCTAAACTTAGCATTAGGTATTAAAGTTGATGTTCCACTTTGAACCTTTTTTATAACAAAGTTTAAAGAATCTTCTTTTATTATTGGCTCGTTATAAGTATTTACTAATTCCCCACTACCACTAGTTGTTATTTTCTTTACAAATATCTCTGAATTAATTTTATACCCAATAGGAGCTTTAGTTTCTTGAATTGTTAATGTTCCTGCTGGTAATGTAGGAACTCCAAAACTAGTGTACCAAAATGCATCCCCTGATACCTTATAAGAATCTTCTAAACGAATAAATCCATTAGAATTAGTTTTCATAATCCAAGTTCTAGTAGGACTAATACCTAAGTCTGCTGGATTAACACCATCGTTATATTCACCTGCATAAAATTTAAAAGTAAATTCAGCATTTTCTAATGTTCCACTACCTTGAGGTGAAGCATTTCCAGTATCAGCATCTACTTTTCTTAAAAGCACACCTACAGGGTCAGTTTGTGGTTTATCAGTAAAGTTTCTTGTAGCTTTACTACCCGAAGTAACTGTCATAGGATAGATATTATTATCTAAAGCATATCCCTTTGGAGCCTTAATTTCTTTTATATAATAAGTTCCTGCATCTAAAGAAATTTCTTGAGACCAACCATTAGAACCTATTGTAAGAGTTGCCACTTGACCAGTTGCATTAGAACCTGTAAATACCCCATATTCTGCACCTGTTATGTCATAATAACTATTCCCATTTGTAATAGATGGGTCAGCAGAAGATTTAGATATTTGTAATGAACCCTTGGGACTATATTCCCAATAAGCAATTGATTGATATGCAGAATTTGATGGATCTCCAATATAAGCCTTAAAAGATGATGGTGGAGATGCAAGTCCTGAAACTGCATTTGTTAATCTTACACCCATACTCTTACTAGTACCATGTCTAATATTAGATATCGCCATAGCAGTTCCTAATCTTAAAGAATTATAAGTCCAACCACTAATTTGAGCTGGTCCTTCAGAACCGTAATACAATATCTTTCTAATAGTATCATTTGTTACTTCTTGTATATTTGATAATATAGTGCCTGATGGTGGGTCTGTCTTAGTATGGTCAGCACAAAAAGCCGCTCTACCATTAACAGAATAGACACCAGTTTGTCCCATAAAGATACCACCCTCATAGTAAGTTACACTATTTTCGGGAGCAGAAATATTAGTATGATTAGGTCTCATTACTGTTACACTTCTAGCCATAGCTAAATCAAATGTAGAAAAACCAGATCTAGCCATTCTATTAATAGATGGTATCAAAATATACTTAGCATCTACTTGAGAGTAAGCATCAAATAAATCATTCGTAGATGTTATATTATTCGATGATAACCTAATAAGTGTAAGTAAATCCCCTAAATAAGTTTCTTCTAAATCCTCGATATACTCTTGTTTAAAGAAGAATTGAAAATCAACGTACTCTTCTAGGTTGTTAGAAGCTACTAATGATTTTCTAAATTCTAATGATTCTGAAGAATCATAGTTACCAGCTTCATATTCTGCAATAAACTTCTTAGCTTCTTCAGATACACCCTTTTCTTCTTCAATCTCATCATTAACTTCTTCTTTAGTTTCTTCTTCAATCTCATCATTAACTTCTTCTTTTATTTCATTATTAGTTTCTTCTTTAATCTCATTCTCAGCTTCATCTTTAGTTTCTTTTTCAAAGTTTACATCAATAAAAGTACCATCAGATTTTGTAGAAACATTATATATTTTACTGTTTCCACTTTCTCCAACTTGAGAATCAACACCACTTACAGATGCTATTAAATATCCATCATTAGGAGTTACTGTTAATTTCAAATCACTATTTACAGTTGCATTAGCTCTTAATACATCCTTATCTTCTAAAGAGTATTTTGAATAGCCATCATCAACAATAACAGTACCTTTACCATTAACTTTGATTTCTAACTTAGCAACTTCTTCTATAGTTTGTGCTTGTGCTTTTATATCACTTCCCATTCCTATAAAAATGCACATAGTTAGAACTAAACTTAAAATTCTTTTAAGTTTTCTCACTGTCATCCCTCCTTATTTTTTTCATTTTCAATTTTTTCTGTGCAATACTTACAAACATGATCTCCATTTAATACAATAGTTCCACACATTACACAAGTATTCATTTTAATTCACCCCTTTCACTTTCTTAAATTATGCAATTAAAAAACTCCAACCATATTAAATAGTTGAAGTTCTTTATGTTACATAATTTTTTGTACTAAAAAACACCTAAACTAATAGGTGTTTTAAATAAAATTAACTTATCAAGTTTTGTGTCCTTCGGGAACACCTTTTAATATTTTTATTACTATAGAAAACATCTTAATTTCTAGGTGTTTATCATACAGAATAAAATCACTATCATAACTACATTTATAATTAATGCTATTTTTAATATAATTTCAAAATATTTATCAAAAAATTCTTCTATCTTTTTATAAATCATACTATTTAGTTGCTCCACAACTACTACATTTATATCCAGTAGTAACTGTTTCATCCCAAGCAGCTTTATCAACAACCCATTTATCTTCATATACTGCATCATGATTTATTTTATTAGTTCCTACTTGTACTTGTTTCCAATCAGTACGGAATCCCCCACAAGAGTAATTTCCAGCTAATGCTTGTTGTTCTATATGCCCCCAAGGATCTGATGTTATATCTAAACCACATCCATTACAAATTGCCACTTCTTTATCTTCATAAATCGGAATTTCTTCTGTCCATGCTTCACTAACTATTTTTTTCTCGTAGTGTCCTTGTTCATCATGATGTATTACACTAGTAATTGGCACCCAGCTATGAGTATGAGCTTCTTCCTTATTAGTAGTATTTCCGCCCGTTGAACCACTACTAGAACTTCCTGTATTATTACTACTGTTTGAGTTAGAAGAACTTCCACTAGATGGCTTACTATTAGAATTACTCCCTTTATTAGTATTAGTGTTAGTGCTTGTACCACTATTTTCTATAGTTGTTGAAGTAGAATTTGGCTTTGATGTTGAAGTATTCGAAGTAACTTCTTTACCTGCTTCATCATTATTATTAGCTACCTTCTTTTCTGTATCTGCTATCTTATTTTCTAGTTCCTTTTTTTCTTCATCTGACATATTAGATGTATCTATACTTTTTAATTCTTCTAATTGCTCTTTTATCTCATCATTTTCTTTATTAGAAGCTTTTTTATCATCTTTTTCTACAATAATATTTTTATTTTCTACATTTTTATTATTTAATATTATTGTTCCAACTACTGTTAATGCTAAAACTCCAGCTACTGTTCCTGTTATTATTTGTACTTTTCTATTTTTTAAAATTTCTTTTATTTTTTCAAATTTCATAATACACCTCTCACATTATATTATTTTGTGTTCTCAAGGAACACTTTTATTTATTGGGGAGAAAAACTCCCCTTGATAAACTTACAGACCTTAATTAAAATTTGCATTTTATATTCTTTGTAATCCCTCAAGTCCTGTAAATTATTAACCTATTTTTTTATATACAAATGTTTTATCATACTCTCTACCTTCATTATTTCCTAATTTTCTTGGCATATCACTAGTATATTCATATCCATTTGCTTTAGCTTTTTCCTTATCTAAAACTAAATCTCCTTTAGAATTATTCTTATATGCTGATAAACTTGATTTAACAAGTGATCTATCACTCATAAATTTACTACTTTCATAATTTATCGCTTTATTTATTTCTCTTAATTCTATTTGCTTTAATCTTCTATTACATTCAAATATAACTTTCTTCCTTTTCAAATATTGTATTCTTTTTTGAGTTGCTTCTTTTGTTCTATTTAATTCTATAGAAATCTCTAAAGCTGTACAACCATTATTAAACATTTCTATTAATATTTTGTCATCTTCTCTCCAACTTCCCTGCTTAACCATAACTCCTCCTAAAAAAGTGTATAGTTCACCCAAACCGCTAGGGTGGAAATTTTCTATTTCCTCCAAATTTTTAATTTATATAACACTTTTCTTTTTTTGAAAATACTATGTTCAAATAATAACATAAAACAAACATTTTTGTCAATAAATAATACATTTTATATAAAATTTATTTTTTACTGACATTAACCTCTTTTTTTATGGTTTAAATTTTATATTTCTGTTAAAACTATAGTAGGAGGAAGTACATATGAGTTGGATTAATCTTGGAAAAAAAATTAAAGAATATAGAAAATTGAATAATATAACACAACAAGAATTAGCTAATAAATTAGGAATATCAAGGTCTACACTTTCATACTATGAAAATGGTGAAGTTGAACCTAATATTTATACATTATTAAAATTAAGCGAAATTATGAATTGTTCTATGGATTATTTATTTAGTATTGAAGTTCTAGATAATACAGATGTTAAAATTGATTATTCAAGTTATATAAATAATAATGAAAAAACTATTAATACTCCTAAAAACAACTATGTAGATGAATTAAAAAAACTACTAAAAAAAGTTGAAAGAACTTTTATTGAACTCGAACAATCAAAGAAAAGAACTGATCTAATGTATGATGAATTAAAAAGAACTAAAAATAGACTTTTTAAAATAGATGATTTATCTAAGAAGCTAGATTATATAGAAACACTATTAGAAAAAAATTCTAATGATAAGGAAGAATCTTCAGATATATATTATGATAGTGATTTTTCAATGTATCAACGTAAAATAGCTGAAGATACTCCTCCATATAAACCAAAATAAAAAAGATAGTCAAGAGAGTAACTTTTATTATTCTCTTGACTATCTTTTTTTTAATTAAATTCTCTTATTATTTATATAAATAGTATTTATTATATAATACTATTTATTTTCTATAATTATAGAAAATAAATAATTAATTTAAAAGGAGAGACTTATGCTAAAAAAAATCTATATTCAAAAAACTATATTAAAAAAAACAAAAAACTTTTCTTTTTAAGGAAAAAAATTTGTTATGGTAGCGATGTTTATAATTATACAAAAAAATTTTTTAAATTCTGTGATAAAGAAATTTTACTTGCTATCACTCTTGACTCTAAAAATTACATATCCTCTATATCTATAGTATCGATTGGTTCTATTAATACTTTAAATACTACGCCTTCTGAAGTTTTCAAAACTGCTATAATAACTAACTCTAACAGTATAATTCTAGTTCATAATCATCCTACTGGTGATCCTACTCCAAGTAATCATGATATTAAGGAAACTTTACTTTTTAATAAAAGTAGTAAAATTCTTGGTATTAATTTTTTAGACCATATTATTATTGGAGATAATAATTTTTTTAGTTTTAAAAAACATAATATTATTTAATTACATAAACTAAAAAAGTGTTCTCAAAGAACACTTTTCAGAAATATAATCTTTATTAAAATTTCCTCTATTTTTTTACTATAACTCTTATAATGTTATAATAATTATATAGATAAACTTAAAATTTATTTTGGGTGTACTGACACCTTAATAATCTGAAAGATTTACGTGATTTAATTGCACGTCGTTGGCAGACAACAGAAAAATCAGTTAATTGGGAGTATATGTACCAAGTACAGATACTCCATTTTTTATACAGGGGGATATATAGCAAAACTAAATAGATATGATGTTTTAAAAACTATAATTAAATCAGCTAATCTTTATAAAAAACTTAGTTAACAAAAACTTTATTATAGTTTCTAAAAGTAAAAATGAACCTTATAAATTTTAGGAATTAAAGTTTGAAAAAAAACATTTTTTACACCTTGTTGGTATTAAAACTAAACTTTCTTCAAAACATTTCTATACAAAAGCAACAACTAAAAATTTATCTATAAGTGAGTTTGATCCTAGAACTGATGGTACTACAGAACTTAAACTCGCTGTTTTACCTACATTAATGGATTATAAAGATATATTTATTAATTTATTTTCAACTACTTCAGACTTAGTTGCAATTGAATTTGAATCCTAAAACTAGACAAGCATTTTATCTTTATCGTACATAATTTATTATTGGCACTATTCCCATCACCCACTTATAACGCTTCAATAAGCTAAGATATTCTATTGCCTTAGCTTGTTCCATCTACCGAGCGACCAATCTAAAGCAAAGAATAACTAAACTTATTTTTACTATAAGCGTGTACCCGATGGAGTGCATCCAAATAAGTAAGAAGTCCTTAGGGACTTCTTTTTTTATTCTGTTTTTTTGAGGCACTAGCCTATCATATTTCCATTCAAGTTGTAAAGTCATTCCATAAAAATTTTTGTCCGCCAACTGAATCTGCAGTAAGCAGCCAAAATTTTTTACTCCATTTTCCTTTACAACTCACTCCAATATGTAGTCTTAGGCTCAACAAAAAAACAACAACACGAGGTGCTAACCGAGAGTGTTAAATCAAAATGAAAGGATTTGATTATATGAAGAATTATAATATTTTCTTATCGGCTAATAATAAAAAATTAGAAGATAAAGCACTAATGAGAATTGACCTTTTTGATAATATGAAAATTAAAGACATTGAAGAATTGAAAAATTTTAATGTAGTTTATATATCTAAAGGCCATGAAGATACAGTTTATATAAAAAACTCTAAAGTTACTCGTAAAGTTAGATATATTCAAATTTTCAAAAAGTAGTTTATTTATAGCGACATATGTCGCTATAAATAAATTGATTAATATAAAAAAAATAGATACTATTAAAGTAGTAAAAAAAAGGAGCGTTTTATTATGAAAATTATATCATTATTTAATCTAAAAGGTGGAGTTGGAAAAACTGTAAGTAGTGTTAACATAGCAACAATTTTAGCTTTAAAAGGTAAAAAAGTATTACTAATAGATAATGACCCACAAGCTAATAGTTGTATTAATTTAAATATGGCAAATGAAAATCAAATAGGAATTTATGAACTTCTTGCAAATAAAGATATTGAAGTCAATGATGTTATAAGAAAAACAGATATTAATAATTTATATTTAATTCCCAGTACAATAAAATACTTTGATATTCAGAATAAACTTTCTACAGAATTAAACCCTTATAATATATTAAAGAAAAAATTATCATCTATAAAAAATAACTTTGATTACATTATAATAGATAATCACCCATCTTTAAGTACAATGAGCTTAAATGGATTGGTTGCTAGTGATGAAGTATTAGTTCCGCTTACACCCGATAACTTTGCTCTTGAAGGATTATCATTCTTATTTGATAAAGTTAATGAAGTTATTGAAGAATTAAACTATGATTTGAAAATAGCAGGTGTTTTCATTTCAAGATTTAAAGCCCAAACAAATATATCAAAAGAAATAAAGGCTTATTTAGAGCAAGAACTTTCAACACAATTGCTTAATACAGTTATAAGAGAAACTACAAAAGTTGGAGAAAGTACGACTGGTGAACCACTAGTTATATACGATAAAAACTGTACTGCTACTAAAGATTATTACTCATTAGTAAAAGAAGTATTTAATATATAGGAGGATTATTTAATGGCTAAAAAATTTAATTTAAGTAATAAATCATCATCTAAAACACTTGGAGAAAAAGCTAAAATTCTCGAAAACAAATCGGAGTTTGACTTTCGTCAAATTCCATTTGACGAAATTAAAGTGAATAATAAAAACTTTTATAATGTAACTGCTATTGAAGATTTAGCACAAAATATTAAAGAAAATGGACTTATGCACAATATAGAGGTATTGGATATTTCAAATAGTGAAAAAAGAGAATTTAGAATTTTATCAGGAGAACGAAGATACCAAGCTATTAAATATTTAAGAGAAACTGGCATTAAATTTGATACTATTCCGTGTAAAGTAATAAAAGGTTTAAATGAAATAGACGAAGAAATTCATTTAATTAAAGGTAATTCAGATACTAGAATAATTAGTGAAGAAGAAAAAAGAAAACAAATTGAAAGACTTAATGAATTATATAATATAAAAAATAAACATCAAGGCACAAAAATAAATGCAAAAAAAGAAATTGCTAAAGAATTACAAGTTTCAGAAAGAACCATTGAAAGATATAACAATATAAATAACAAACTAATTCCAGAGTTACAAGAATTTTTTGATAATAAACTTATAACATTAACAGAAGGTGATAAGTTTGCTAAATTAGATGAACAAGTTCAATTTGCTATTTTAGAAGTATTAAAACAACAAAGTAAGATTTCAAAAGAAGAACTTGAAATAATAAAAAACGAAAATAATAAATTAATTGAAGAAAAATATTTAAAAGAAAAACAAATTAAAGAAAAGGAAGATTTAATTAATACTTATCAAAAAATAAATAATGAACTTGAAGAAAAAGAAAGACATATTAAAATAAAACTTGAAGAAAAGGAAAAAGAAAAACTCTTAATAAGAGAACAATTAGCAAAAGAATTTGAAAATAATCGAAATGAAGAAATTGATAAACTTAATGAAAAATTAAAAATAATTAATGAAGAAAAAGAAAAACTTCTTAAAAGTGAAAAAGAAAATGCTGAAAGATTAAAAAATAATAATATTCAATTAGAAAATAAAATATCGGAATTGGAAAATAAACTAAAATTTGAAGCTACTCAAAAAGAAAATTTTATTAAAAAAGAAGTTTTAAATGAAAAAGCAAAGAATTTAAGAAAAACAGTTATAAAAGATATAATAGAACTGGCTGACTTAATAAAAAATAATAATTTAGATTTAGCTGATGAAACTATACTAGAGTTAGAAAGAACTATAAATTTATTCAAATATAAAAATAATAAAAAATAGACTATAGATAAATCTATAGTCTATTTTTTCGCTTTTTTATCATATTACTCTTTTTACTACCGACATATGTCGCTACTCTCCCTTATCCTTTTTACTACCGACATATGTCGCTACTCTCCCTTATCCTTTTTTCTACCGACATATGTCGCTACTCTCTCTTATCCTTTTTTTCTACCGACATGTGTCGCTACTCTCTCTTATCCTTTTTTTCTACCGACATGTGTCGCTACTCTCCCTTATCCTTTTTTCTACCGACATATGTCGCTACTCTCTCTTATCCTTTTTTTCTACCGACATGTG
>NZ_JAASHM010000028.1:21655-43264 GCF_019734195.1 Clostridium sp. K13
GTGTCGCTACTCTCTCTTATCCTTTTTTTCTACCGATATGTGTCGCTACTCTCCCTTATCCTTTTTTCCTACCGACATGTGTCGCTACTCTCCCTTATCCTTTTTTCTACCGACATATGTCATTTTCAAATTTACGCTTACTATTTTCTCTTATTAATGTACTCTTACTTATCCCTAATAATCTTTCAACTTCTTTATAACTTCTATTACCACCATTTACTGTTAACATAGATAAAGCATTATCTAACTGCTCATTAGTATAAAGTTTCGGACGACCTTCTTTCCAGCCTTCTTTAGTTTTTGCTATTGCTTTCCCAGTTTGAGTTCTTTCAACTATCATAGACCTTTCAAATTCTGCAAATGCTAAAAGATTAGTTACAATTAATCTTCCCATTGGCGTATCTTCTATTAAACCCATATTTAATATATGTATTCTTACTCCCTTATCCATAAGTAAATCTATTATTTCTAACCCCTCTTTTACAGTCCTACAAAATCTATCTAATGTTGTAACTACTAAAGTATCACCCTCATTCAGAGCTTCTATTACTTTTTTAAATACTTTTCTTTCTTTCATACTACTTTTACTTTCTTCATATACAATTGCAGTAGGATATCTATTTGTTATAAGCCCTAACTGTTGTTCTAATGAGTTTCCATCTAATTGATTACGAGTTGATACTCTAGCATATCCTATTACTTTATTACTTATGACACTTTTGATACTATTATCTAAAGTTATATAGTATTTACCCTCTTTTGAATATAAATCTTTTGCTATTTCTTTAAACCCTGTAATTAATATCGAATACTTTTTGCTCCCTAAATTCAAAAAACGTTGACTTTTATAATTAAATCCCCAAACTACTATTTTATCTCCATTTTGAAGTACAGTAATTTCTATATCTTCAAATTGATATATTTCTCTTGTATATCTATCACTTTTATGATTTTCTACTATTTCACTTAAAAATTTCTCCATTTTTTACCCTCACTTTAGATACTTAGTTTTGACATCATTACATATACTGATTTTACATCTTATCTTTTATAGGTGTCAATAATTAAAAGTTTTGAAACTATAAATAAAAATAAAATGGTATTAATTGAAGAATATCAACTAATACCACTTTTATCTATAATAATTTTTCTATCTCATTTTTTTCTAATCCTGTAATACTACTAATAGTATCTATATCAAGTCCAGCTTTCAGAGAATTTTTAGCTACTTCTATAGCTTTATTTTTTTCTCCTTCTTTTTTACCTATTTCTTTACCTATTTCTTTTCCTATTTCTTTTCCTATTTCAATTCCTTTTTCCTCGGCATTTTCGAGAGCACTTACTTTATCTAATAAAGCAGCTCTTCTATCTTCATACTTCATTCTTTCTTTATCACTTGCACTTAATCTTAATAGTTCGTTTTTTGCTTCTTTAATTTCTTTTATAGTCATTTCAGCCTTTTCAAGTTTATTACTTATAGGATTTTCTATAAATTCCATCCATGCATCAAATACATCTTTTATTTCTTCATTTTTTGGCAGTTTAGGTAGCTCTATAAAGTGTATTTCCTGAAGCTCAGTTAATTCCTCGTTTGTATTAATTTCTTTTAATCTATATATTGAATGTGCTTCTTTTGTCTTTAAACACTTAAAATTTAATATGTTTATACAAATTGTTTTTGCTAATGTATCATACTTTTGCCCTTCTGTAAGTTGACTTTCAAACATTTTACTCCAATAATATAGACTTCTCTTCACCATATTATGTTCATCTTTTATTTGAATTTCAATATTAATTAATTCATTTTTATTAGTTTTTGCCTTAATATCTAATCTACTAAATTTATCTTCAATAGATTCTTTATCTATATCATTATTCATTATCTGTACTGTTTCTATTAAATCCTTAGGCTTAATTACTGCATTTAAAAATGATATTAATATTCTTGGATTGTTTTCATTTCCAAATATTCTTTTAAATACAAAATCCACTTTTGGACTTAATATTTCTAATCTAGTCACTATAAATCAACACCTTTTCTAATTAATATTCTATCTATATTATACTATATTAATTATTCTTATCATCTTTTTTAATATTAGGCTATGTTAGCCTTCTTCGTGATAAATATAGCATAAAAACAACCACACCTTAGACTTTTCAATATATTGAATTCTAAGATGTGGTTGCTTCTATAACTTACTATAAATTGTTCGTAATATATTAATATTGTTCACTTTATTATATTATAGCATTAACTTAATTTACACATTTCATTTAAAGTATTTTTGTTATTTCTTTAATACACATTTTCCCCATCGTAGTCGTACAAAGACAAAGTCATTCTTACAAGTATATTTATCTCTAGCTTAATTGGTTTTGGAAGTATTTATTTATCCTATTTTAATGTCTTTAGCATCATTTGTAGTTATTTACTTTATTGTTGCAATAAACACATACAATAAAATCATTTCTAATTACTTATCAAATATAAAAGAGGCTATCACATGAACAATTTTCAATTGGTATGCGACATCCTCTTTCATTTATGCATTGTTTATATAGATACCTAGAATCACTCTAGATTATATATGACTGGTATTTAACATAATCCTCTTTACTACATTCTATACTAAATAAAGTTCCTTCATTAGTATATTCAGTTTCTAGAACAGTTGAACTATCAATTATATAAGATGTCATTTTACCATCTTTATAAGGAACCATAACCTTACATTTTATATAATCCATAAATATATTTTTACATATAGATTCCAATAATTCTTCTATACCTATATATTTTTTAGCTGAAACCAGCATCCCTTCTATATTGAATGTATCTAATTCCATTAAATCAACTTTATTATATACATAAATCACAGGAATATTATCCGCCCCTATTTGATTTAATGTTTCATTTGTTACATTTATATGATTTTCATAATTAGGATTAGATATATCAATCACATGAAGTAATAAGTCCGCATCACAAACTTCTTCTAGAGTAGACCTAAAAGCTTTTACTAAACTATGAGGTAAATCCCCAACAAATCCCACTGTATCTGATAATAAAAAAGATTTATTATTATCTAATTTTATATTTCTAACATAAGTTTCTAAAGTTGCAAATAGCATATTTTTTTCAAATACTTTTTTATCTTCATCATTTATAAACTTCTCTACTAAAGCATTCATAACAGATGACTTACCAGCATTTGTATATCCTACTAAAGCTACATTAGGAATATTAGATTTTTTCCTTTTACTTTTTTGTACTTCTCTTTGATTTTTTAATACTTCAAGCTCTTTATTTAAATTAGCAATTTTATCTTCTATTCTTCTACGGTCTAATTCTAATTTTGTTTCTCCTGCGCCTCTGTTTTTAGTCCCTACTCCACCACTTTGACGACCTAAATCTTCATTTGAACCAACTAATCTTGGTAATTCATATTGGAGCTTCGCAACCTCTACTTGTAATTTAGATTCTCTTGTTTTTGCTCTATTTGCAAAGATATCTAATATTAACGCAGTTCTATCTATGACATTACAATTTATTTCTTCTTCAATATTTTTAACTTGTGACGCTGATAATTCATTATTAAATATAACTATATCTGCATTGTTTTCTTCTACTAAATTTTTTAATTCATCTATCTTCCCACTACCCATATAAAAAGTAGAGTTAACTTTCTTTGAATTCTGCTTAATTTGACCAACAGTTTCTATTTTGCAAGCTAAGCATAAATTTTTTAATTCTTCCATAGATTCATCAAAATTATTTTTATTATTTATATTAATTCCTACAATTATTCCTTTTTTATCATCTTCATAATCTCCTGTAATTTTATATTTAAATATTAACTTTAAATATCACGGGATTATGACTCTTTATTAAATTAAGATAATAGCCACAACCCGTGACTTATCCTCTTAATCTTATTGACGCTATTCCACCATTCATAATCATTTTAACACCTCCTAATTTAAATCTACTATTACTAATCTATCTTTTGTTTATATCTAAATAACTGTATCCAATCATTATAAGAAACTTCACTAATATTATTAAGATTTATACCTAGGTATTTAATTACTGCATGAATTTGATTTTTTGTAAATACATCTCTTAAGTTATTAATAGACTTAGATATAAAACTTGTATATTCATTCCATTCATCTTTAGATATATCATATTTATATTTTCTTTTAAAATATACTAAGACGCAATCTACACTAGGCATGGGATGGAAGTCTTCTCTATTAAAATAGTGCACTATCTTAATATCAAATTTAGTTTTTAAAAGTAATGATAATTTACTCTCTCTAGGTATTCCCATAAATCTTTTTGCGGAACCTTTCTCCATAACTAGCCACATATCAGTTGGTGAATTTAACTCTTCTAATAATAATTTCTTAATAATCTTTGTTGTTATATAAAAAGGAATATTAGAAAATACCTTATATTCTCTTTTTTTAGGTAATTTCCAATTTAAAAAATCTTTATTAATAAGAGTAACATTATTTTTACTTTTAAATTTATTTATTAAATTTCCATATAAACTTCTATCTAGTTCTATAGCTGTAACCCAATAACTTTTTTCACATAAAGCTTCTGTTATATGACCTTTTCCTGGTCCAATTTCAATAACAAAATCATTTTTGGATATATTTGTTTTTTTTATTAATTTATATATAGTATTTTTACTAGTAATAAAATTTTGCGATACACTAATATCAACTTTTCCTCTATAATTATTACTTTTAGCTTTCATTCATAATCTCCTTAATTCACTATTTTTACTCTTTAAATAGCACGGAGTTATGACATTATATTAAATTTGTTTAACGATAGCCACAACTCGTGCGCTATCTTCTTAATCTTATTGACGCTATTCCACCATTCATAATCATTTTATTTCCTCCTATTTTTCATATAATAAGCTTTAAATATTTGTTTATAATTTTTGCATCTTTATTAAGTAGTTATTTTCAAACGAAGATATTTTTAAATTTTTTCATTATTTATACTCTCTATGTTAACTATTAATATTAAATAGCGCAGAGCTATAACATTATAAAAAATCCCCTAGAATATAAGTCGATATTCCAGGGGATTTGTATATTAAGCATATGCTATCTAATTTATAATATACCCAGGAGTAATGTATATTTTTTTTAATTTATTAAGCATTATATATAAATTTTTCATAACTACAACTCCTTTCATATTTTAATGTATTTAATAATACCATAAACTATATTTACTGTAAAGCACTCCGATTCACTTCTAGCAAAATCACAATATACTTTATAGATAAAATAAAAAATAGGAGCTATGCTCCTATCCTTTTGCTTCGCAATATTAAACAATTGCGAACTTGATTATATTATACAAAATATCCTATTATTTTTCAATTATAAAATAGTTTCATTAATTTGAAGTAAAGTTCCTTATTTTAGGTTAACTCAATGAATCTATTTCTAATAGTGGCTCTAGTTACATATGTATCCTTAGTAGCTACATTCACTAGCATATCTTTAATTCGGTCATTCTTCTTATTCTTCTTACTTAGTTGTAGAAATTTAAACCAAGCCAAATAATTATTGATATATTTTGTGGATACACCATTAAAAGTCATTAACCATCTCTTAAAGCTACTGTGAAGAGCATTTATATGCTGTAAATGATAAACACTATCTATCATTGATTTTCCTCTAGGAACTTGCTTTAATTCTATATTCAACTTGTCCTTTATTCCTACATATGATTTATGTGAATCTACGCAAAAAGTAGCCTCTTCGCATATTTTATTGTCAAAGAAGTTAACTATTTGATTCGTTGTAATTCTACCATTACAAACCGCACCCATAAGGATATTTCCTTTTCTATCAATTGCTGTCTCTATACAAATCTGCTCTTTTGATATTCCTCTTTTATTCTTATCATTTTTACCTTTACCTCTTTTTCTAGGGTTTCTAGGCATTACAAATGTAGTACTTTTAGAGTGATTCCCTTTAAAAGACTCCTTAATAAAGCATTCATCTACTTCTACTATACCTTCAACTTTATCATTTTTTAATGATAGATTGATTACATCAAGTATCCTATGACGCATGTAAAAAGATGTTTTAACACCTACACCGACTTCTTCAGCACATTTTCTTATAGAAAGTCCTAATATCATTAATTCGCAGTATTTTAGCCATTTATCTAAGCCTAATTTTGTATTAGAGAATGGAGACATAGTAAACTCATCAAAACTTGTACGACAACGTTTACAGATATATCTTTGTCTTCCGTTAGACTTCCCGTTTTTATTTACATCTTTACATTGACATTTTGGGCATTCGTATCCCTTGGAAAATCTACTTTCTTTAACATTATCTCTAATTTCAGAAGAATTAAATAAACTACTTAATACTTCCTGTGCTACCGAAATTAATTCTATAAGTTCATTCTTTTTTAAATCTTTTATCATAGCTTTTATATTTGTTTTTGGCATAATATTAGGTATCCTTTCTACAAATTAGTTGAAATATAGTTTATATCTATATTATAGCCTATTTTAGATAGGATTAATCACGAAGTTAGCTAACATAGCCTAATATTATAATAACCATTCTTCAATATACTCGTAAATGAATATAATAAACTAAAATAAAATAAAAGTAATTTACATATATTATAATACATATTTATTGATATTTAGAAATACATTCAAAATATTATATATAGTTATTTAACCCCTTCGCTCACAAATTATTTTTTAATTTATACTTGACATAAAAGCTATAATCATTTATGGCTAAGGTGAATTAGGAAACGGCTCGCTCCCCCCCTTGCAACTAATATAAAAATATATACTAATTGCAAAGGGGATAAGCAAACACTTTATGGCTCGGAGCCATTGAGGTATCCGTGTCGCATTTATCCCGTGGCTTCCAACCACTATGTGTATCAAACTTGCTTAGGTCTGGTTTTATCAAGTATACTACCATGTAACTCTACACACACCCCTAGGAGCTAATGCAAACTCCACCAGGACAGGCACTCCACTACTAAGAAAACTATCTTAAATAGCTTGTCTAAGAAAAGTGCCTTACCATCTAACGGAGCTGTTATCGGTGGTGAGCCGACCAGTTTTTTATAGTGTTATTCCTTTAACCACTTACCCATTTTAATAGGATTTTTCTTTATTTAATTAATTTTTTCAACAAAAAAACTCTTAGGTACAAATACCTAAGAGTTTATATATTAAAACTTATGTTATATACAATAAAAAACTTAATTCAAATATAATTGTTCACTTTTAACCTATTTTTTTTGAATTTTGTCAACTTTTTTATATTGCACAAATATTCACCTTATGCTAGAATATAAGCATAAAATGAATTTAAAGTTCCAACACTCTGTCTCTTGGTATTCTGGTTACCAGTTTCAGTTATATAAATTAAAATGTTTGGCGACATTTTAATTTATCGTTCGGAATTAAAATATGAAGAAGAAATTCTTCTTTTTTCTAAATTATATTATATTTTAGAAATTAATACAATATAATTTGGAGAAAAAAAGCAGTAAATTTTAAATTTACTGCTTTTTAACTATTCATTTGTTTTCTTATAAAATGGATTTATCAATCCCTATTTTATCATAAAAACTATACTTTAGTTAACTCTTCTTTTATTTTATCTCTTATTAATTTTCCTCTTTCATATTCAATTACTGACTTTTCATATATACTTTTATACTCTTCAATAACATCTTTAAAACACTTTTCTTCAACCACTCTATTATACTCTTCTTTAGCTTTCTTCATTTTAAAATATAATATCTTAACTTTTTCAGAGTATTCTTCATATATATTAGGTTCAAAAAATATTATTAATTTTTCTAACTTTTCTTTTTGTCTAATGATGTTATTTAATCTATCTTCATCTTGGCTCTGGATCACTATTCCATTTAGTAATTCAATTAAAACTTTTACTTCATCTGCAAATTTGAAAACATCACTTTTATTAAAGCTCTTTCTATTTATTCCCAAAAATTTCCACTCCCTATTTCCTTCCCTATCTATATAGGCTTTCATAAGCCTATATTAGCTTCTATTAAGTAAACTTTATAATATATCCTATTTCCTAACTTATCTTTAACTATATTAATTCCAAATTCATCATTATTTATCTTTTTAAGAGATTTTTCAATTTGTCCATCAGTCATTTCTAAATTCATTGTTTCAAATACTAATGTTTCTTTACCTGATATTATTTCTGATGAATATTTTTTATTATTTCTTTCTCCAATTTCAATGTATTTATCTACTAGCTTCTTTTTATTATTTTCAAATTCTTCATTTATATCTAAATTATCACTTTTATCTTTTTCTTCTTCAACAAATTCGCCCACATTAGATACTATTTCAGACTTATCATTATCTTTTTTATTCTCTATTTGTAGCTTATTTATTTTTGTATTTAATAATTGTATCTTTTTATTATTAATAGATAAACTTGTTTGTAGTATAAGTATAACTACAACTAAGATAATTATTGTAATTTTATACTTTTTATTCTGTTTTAAATTTAAAATACCTTTCAAATATTTCATATAACTTCTCCATAAATGTTCGTATTTTCAATAAATTTAAACAAAAATATACCAGGAATAAATTAAAATTATCCTGGCATATTTTATATTAATCCGAATATTATTACATATTAATTTCTATTTCTCTTGTTTTTGTTTTTAGCTTGTCCATACCTGCTAAATGTAAGTCTTTCTCTTGCTCCATTTGATACTCTATGAGATTTAATTTATTAGCTTCAATTGTAATATTATTTATATTAGAACCTATCCACTCACTATTATCTATCTTTGCTCCCCTTAAATCTGCTCCCCTTAAATCAGCATACACTATACATTGTGTCATATCTGCACCTTTAAAATTGGCATCTCTTAAATCTAAATTAATTAATCTCATTCCACTTAAATTTTCATTTTCTAAATTTAATTGCTGTCCTCTAAGACCATTACTTTTTACCCATTCTTCATGCTCTCTTATTTTTCTCCAAATCTCTTTTTCTTTCTTTTCATCCCTCATATCTAATTTCTCCATTTCTATTTTATTTTTTAAATCTTCAAACTTATCATTTATAAGTTTAAAATCACTATCCATATATTTTTCATATATATTATCCAATAAATCTAAATCTTCAATTCCTGTTTCAATAGATATCATTGCTCTTACAAAATCCCCATAATTTTCTTTCATTAACGCTTCTATATTATTTTTAATTATTTTAAAACTTATCTCTTCTAAATCCCTATCTGTTAACTTCCAATCATCACTTTCAACACTTTTTTCTTCTAAATCTTTCATAATTTCTTGCTCCTTTATTCTATATAAGCTTTTATCATACTCTATATTTTCTTTTATCCTATATAAATTTTTATTATCATCAATGTATATTAAATTATCTAATTTATAATCTGTACCAATATAAACATCTCTATATTTCCCTTTAACTTTCATTGCTACTACTTCATTTTTTATACTTAACTCTTTTTCATTTTCTAAAAATATATTTGAGTCATTTTCATTTATTATTTTTTCTAATTCATCTCTAGTAATTTCATTTATAACAACTCTATCTTTCCCTAGAAAATTTATTAACTTTTCATCTTCTAATTTTTGCTCTATTTTATCTTTATTTTCTAATAATAAAGAATTACTATTAATTAATGTTTCCTCTATAATTTCAATATACTCTTTTACCGTTTCTCTAACTTCATTTATTAATTTCTCTTTATCTTTTAATTCAACATTTTCAGTCCAAGATTTTATATATCTAAATGAATACTCTGATGTATCTAATCCAAAATAGCTGCATACTGCATATGCAGACATTTCAGCTTGAAACTCCTTTTCATTTGTAGTGTAGTTATCTCTTGTTTCCATTGTATGTAGTTTTGCATGAGCCAACTCATGTATTAAAGTTTTGACATTTTGTAATTGTGTATTTCTTGGATTTAAAGCTACTTCTTTTGTTAATGGATAACTAACACCTTTTACTGATCCTAATTCTTCTTTAGGCTCTATAATTCTAACTCCTATTTTATTCGCTATATTTTCCATAGCTTTATACATTAAATCATAATTATTAACTTCTCCATCAAGCCATCTTCCAGGAAAAATCTTAGGTAAATCTTTTGCTTTAGCATTAGTTTGAGAAACCTCAAAAACATATCCTTGATTAAATATTAATTTCCCTTTTCTTACTTCTATTTCTCCTTGCTCTATTAATCTTTTTTCTTCTGGAGTTGCTTTACTTAATTTAACTTCTTCGCCTTTTGAGTTAATAAAGTAATCACTTAATCTATTTGGAACTAAAATTTTAATTCCTTTTTCACCTTTATTAACTGTAAAACCTTTTTCTTTCCAAAAAGCATATGATCCAACAGCTAATGCTCCTTTAAATTGTTCTTGAATTAGAAAAGTATTTCTGAATGAATAGTTGTAAAATTTACTCATATAACTAATAAGTTCTTTAAAATGCTCTGGACTTGTAAAACACTTTTCTATTCCTTCATTAGCTTTTTCTAAAAGATTATTAACTTCTTTTTCCTTATCTTCTTTTGATTTTTTATTGTATGCTTTTTTCATTTTTTCTTTCTCCTTTCCTAAAAATTCGTATAATAAAACGCTAGGCATTTACCTAGCGTTATTATTCAATATTTGCATTATCATTTAATATTTTTTCAAAACTTGTCCTTTTCACATTAAATCCATTTTTAGAATAAAATTTATATAGATACTCCATATCATCACTTATCAATAAGCCCCCAAAAATCCTTTTTGAACCTATATTTTCAGCATATTTAATTAATAATTCAAGTCCTTTTGATGCATGTCCTTGCCTTCGATACCAATATTCAGTATCTATAGATACTATATGCAAATCTTTATTAAAAAATATTTCTGATATAATTTTGGAAATACATTTATCATACATAGCCTCATATATTTCAATTTCTATAGTATCAACAAATATCTTTCTCTCAAATAAAAAAATTGCATATATTGAATTATTATAACTATATATATTACTTATTATTGCTTCTGAAGACTTTTCATCTACCATTTTAACCATATTTTTAAATAATTCTTCTTTTCTTTCATAATTATCAATTTTTCTTTCTAGATTTGCTATATTATCTCTTAAATTTTTTATTGTTTTTTTATAAAACATTAACCCCATCCTTTTTATTTTTTTATTATATTATACATGGGTTTTAACATTTTTTTCAGTTCATTTTTTTGTTCTTCTTTAATAAAACTATTATCTAAATTGACTTCTATTCTCCTTATATACTCCTTTTTATTTAAATTTCCATTTTTAATATGACATATTAAAAAATATATATTTTCAAAACATATAATTCGTTTTGGCAATTTAAAAACATCAAAATTCCCATTACCTAATCCTTTTAAATACTCAAATCTAAATCCATCTATCTTATTAATTAAATATTTCTTTTCTATCTCTCTTAACATAAAATCTTCAATAATATAATGTTTCATTTGATATTCTATAAGTGGATTTATAAAAAACTTATTGTTTATATAGAAATTAACTTGTTTTAAATAATTATTATATATTACCCCATCTTTTTTCTCCTTTCCTAAAAAATTTAATAATAAAGCACCAGGTATTTTACCTGGTGCTAATCTACAATATTTTCATTTACAACTTTAGTTTCTAAATCATACTCAACGATCATTGTTTCTCTATCTTCATCATTTAACTCTGCCTTTATTGATGATACATAATCTTTTGAAGCTTTAACTATAACATCTTTTTTTTCAACACTATTATATACTTTTAATTCAGTATCACTTAATGCTTCTATTACTATTCCTAAATTGTTAAACATAATTCCTCACCTCCCTTCAAGTTTACATAGAATGAGAATATTCAATTTCTCTTTGTAATCTCTCATAAGCTAATTCATTTTTTATTTTTTCAAAGTCTTTATCAAATACTTTCTTTAATCTTTTTATATCTTTTGCCGTTAATACTAAATTGGTATATGAATAATTTTTTATAAAACTTTTATTATCATTTTTCTTAATAACTTCAGTTTTTATTTCTCTAAGAAGTGCATTTCCCATTCTATAATATAATTCATCTATCTTATTTTTCTTATAATTTTTATAAAAATGTTTCTCTCCTTCCCCATAGACTTCCTTTAAATATTCTTCTTCATCATCTAAACTTTTAATTAACTCTTCAAAATCATCTTTCTTATAATTTTTTATATAGTATGAAGTTAATTCATCTAATAATGGTTTAACTTCATGAAGAGAATTATATCCATACTGCCATTGTCTTTTATCTTCTGGTAATCTTTTTATTATCTCTGTTACTAATCTTTTCATCTCTATATCTTGGTGAAAAGATATTTCTTTCTTACCATTAATAATATTATTTCTCATAATGTCATTAATTTCTTTATGTTCCTTACTCCTATCTATAAGAGTATTAGCAAATTTACTTTTCATTCTATATAGGTTTTTATATTGCATAAATCCATCTTCCTTAGTATATCTTGTAGGATTTAATTCTACACTTGCAATATGAATATGAATATTATCTGTGTTAAAGTGCATTGAAGCACTCCAAATTAAGCTATCAAAATTTTCTCTTTCTATCATTTCTGTCATAGAATTTCTTACTGCTTCCATTATTCTCTTTTCATCTAATGCCCCTGTTCTTCTATCATATATTCCATGTTTCTCAAGCCATTCATTATCAAAACTAAAAACATCTTGCCACATGAAACTTCCATTTTCTTGTGCAATAGAAAAACATCTTTTTAACTTTTTACTTTCATCTTCAGTCAAAAAATCTCTATCACTTGTAAATAGATTTCCACACTTTTTAGGATTTCCCATATAATCATTGAACAATGAATATTCATCAAGTTTATAGTTTCTTACTGCTTCCTCTCTATCAATATAATTTATATAACTTGAAAATTTTTCACTACTGGACTTAACCCATTTTCGTTTATGAACTATTCCTACCATATTTCACCTTAATATTTTCTATCGAATCCTTTTACTATTTTTGCTTCTTTTCTCTTATCAACAAGTTCACTAGCTCTAGTTAATGCTGGAGCAATAACATCTTCTGTTGTTGCTAACCTTCCATACTCAGAAATTACAAAAAATCCATTAATCATTTCTAATAGTATTTGAGTATTTCTATCTGTATCATTACTAGCTTTCTTAATTCCTTTAAAATCTAATTTAATTTGTTCTGATACTTCTCTTGCTATCAATTTAATCATAGCTTCAGTTGTAATATCTGAATTTTGCCTATGCTCTCTTATAATTAAATCTAATGCTTCACTATTATATTTAAGATTATTTTTTTCTTTAACTTCTTCTATATACTCTAAATTTTTTTTAGATAACATATATATTTTTCTTTCTCTATTTGCCATTAAATTTCACTACTTTCTTTTTTAATATTCAAAAACTTAAACAGTTCTTTTATTATTTTTAAAAACATTTTATTATTGCTATCAATCTCTTTTTTAATTTCTTCAATATCACTTTTTATTTTTTCTGATACTTCTTTTGTTATAACTTTACTCATATCATCTGTTGTGATATTAGAATTTTGTCTATGCTCTCTTATTATTAAATCTAATGCTTCACTATTATATTTAAGATTATTTTTTTCTTTAACTTCTTCTATATATTCTAAATTTTTTTCTGTCATTTTATATTCTTTTCTTATTCTTGCCATGCTAATTAATACCTCTTACTTTTTATTAAAGGGCTTTGCCCTCGCTATCGCTCACCCATAAACTTTAAAAAGTTTAATCAAATACCAAAAAGGAATTATAAAATATCTTTGATGGAAATTACCTCTGTAGATATTTTATAAGAGCATAAAGAGAAACTGTCCCCAAAATTTTTGGGGAGCTAGGCAAAGCCTAGCGTTTCATAGGGTACAAAATCTTTTCCAATTATGCACCTTCGTCATATATAAATCATATCTAAATCATACTTTTTATGACTAACCGTCATATCTTGATTTATCTATAATCTTGCTTCTTTTCTTCAAGTTTATTAATTTTTTCTTCAAGTTCTTTTATACTATTTTCATTTTTTCTTATCCCATTTTCTAAATTCCCTATAGATGTTTTATTTGAACTTATAGTGTTTTCTGTAACTTCTATTTCACTTTCTGTTTGATATTTTTTATCTTCTTCAAGTAAATTTATTTTCTTATTTATATCTTCTATCTCTGATTTTTTATCTGATATATCTAAATTTAGTTCTTCTATTTTCGATTTTATATCATTAATTTCATTATCAATTACTTCTTTTGTATATTCATTTCTACTCTTCTTTTTTAGAGTATCATCTATTTTTATATCTCTTATATCTGAATAAAATTTAACATATTTATTATCACTAACCTCACTTTTTTCTTTTATGGTTAAAGATAAAGCTTCCCATGTTCCGCTTATTTCTGTCGTAACAATATAATCACTATAAGTTATTTGTACTACTTCACAAGGTATTATTTCTGTTGGATTATTTTTTTCTCTTATATTAAAATCTAAGTCTAAATCACTATTTGAACTATTTTCCTTTAATTTTATTGTAAATTGCACTAATCCATTATTAGGATTATATTTTCTATCTTTTATTGAAAAAGAAATATTATTAAGATACATTTCTTGATTTATTTCTGTAGTAATCAAATTTAATTCTTTATTAAAAAGTAAATTTGATGAGAAAAAAAATAAAGCTCCCAATACAAATATTGAAGCTAAAAAATAATAAGGAATAGTTTTATTTTTTTCTATTTTTCTTTTCACAATATCAACTTTTTCTTGCATTTCATCTCTACTTATCATAAGATCACCAAACTTTCTTTTATTAAATTTAAATTATTTCACCCAATTATTATTTAATATTCATTTAATTTTTCTCACTCTTTTAGTTAACTATTCTTCTTACTTTACCATTAAATTTTTCTTTATAATAACCACTTAATTCAGAAACTGTTACCCCTGTTGAAGTTCCATCATGTAGAAATTTATTATCTCCAAGATAAATTCCAATATGTCCATCAACTGTGTATGTATCAAAAAATATTAAATCTCCCCTTCGCATTTCACTTGCATCAACTTTTTGTCCCATATTAACTAAAGAGAATGTAACTACACTTTCTCTATCTCCAAGTTGAATACCTGCACTTGCATAGCAATAATGAACGAATGAAGAACAATCAAATCTACCTGCTATTACATCTGCTTCTGTTCTTCCTCCCCCCCATACATAAGGTGATTTTCCAACCCACTTCATACCAGCTTCGATTACTGTTTCTATTATTTGATTACTACTTTGGTTTAATCCAGCATTTCTAAATTCCATTGCATACTGAAAAACTTTATTAGGATAATTAAACTGTGCATTATCTAAATCTACTTTCATACCATAAGATGGACCCCCATTATAACAAGCAAAAATTCTTCTTAGTGTTTCTCTAAAATCACTATCATTTTCATCACTATTCCATTTCACTAAATCCATATTCTCATTATTATTGTAGTTAAGTTTAGGTACTTTATTTTGCTTATACAAAACATAATTACCATAATATCTTATCTCATAAGCTCCCGCAAAAATTTGAGCCCTTGGATCATTTAAAAATATATTCCACATTTCTTCACTATCGTTAAATGTATATCCATTTGCTAAATATATCTCTCCTAATCCCATATCAATTAAATATTTCCACAAATCTTTTCCACTTGATGGGTCTACTTTTTGTATTTGCATTATTCCATACGCCCCTCCATAGGAGGTATTCGGATTAAAATTACTTTCTTGTTTTGCTACTGCTGCTAAACACCAATTAGGTATATTAAATATAGTAGAAGCTTCATTAAAATAATTAACATATTCTTGTGGTACTCCCGCTACTCCTATATCAGTTATCATTCCACCACTTCCAGTATTACTTATAGAATTTTGATTTATTATAATAGATATAGTTGCTGTCATTAATAGTAGAGTAATTATCGTAACTATATTGAATGATAAAATTATTTTTATGCTATTTTTTAATAACTTTTTTTCTTTAGACAAACCTATCACTCATTTCTACTAAAAATTATTTTTAAGAAAAAAGATGTCCCCGTGGGACACCTTTCTATTAATCAACACTATATTCAACAACTTTATAATCATCATTTATTTTTAATAATTTAACTTCATAACTATCATGACCATCATTTGAAATTTGCTCATACTGATCTACTGTACTCCAACCTACCCTTACATTAAATATAATATAATCATTATCATACTCATTCTCAACTTCATAAGATTCAACTTCATCTATAATACATTTTTTAATAGTTTCATTTTTACCTAAATACATATATAATGATTCTACTTCTTCTTTAAGTGGGTCTGCTACATATTTTACTGCTAAATCTACAGTTTCCTTTGGTTTTTCTATATCAAAACTTGTAATTGCTTGTACAAAATTCTCCGCTACATTTTTAGCTTTAATTCTCTCTTTTAGAGAGAATTTACTTTCACTTAATAACTTATTGTTATATCTAATTTCTTCATCTGAACTACCTGTACCTATACTTGTTTTAAATCCTGGTTCTACTACTATATCCTCTGAATTTACTTGATTATTTTTATCAAAACCTTCTAATGCATCATCTAACTGATACTCATTATATTCTTCTTCATCTTTCTCATTAAAACTATTTGAATTTTCATCTATCATTTGAGATGTACTCTTTCTTTCCTCATTTATTTTTTTATAATTTTTAATTCCACAACTTACCCCAACAGTTATAAAAATTGCTATTGCTCCTATAATTAATAATTTTATTTTTTTACTATTCATATTAAGCACCTCCAGCGAATAATTGCTTTTCTTTATCTGTAATTTCTATATTTAATTTAATATTCTTATATCCATTTATAGCTAAAATACATTCTCCCTTTTTAAAAGTCGGTATTCTTTCTATTTCACTTTCTGTTATTTGACCTGCAAATATTTCTTTAAGAGCTTCTTTAGAGTTATTGTCTTGTTGCATTATAAATTTATATTGAGTTAATTCAAATAAAGTTTTGATTTTATGTAATGCTTCACTACTAATATTTTCGGGAACAACATCTCTAATACTTTGAGTTGCAAACATAAGACCAGCAAAATATTTTCTAGCTTCTCTCTCAAATGCTATAGCATAATCAACTGCCATTAAATTATCTGAATTTATAAATTTATGAGCTTCATCTATTAATACAAAGAATTTTTGACTATCTTCAAAACTAACTTCCCTATTATCATATAATTTCTTTGCTACTGACCCTTTTTTTAAGGCATTATTCCATAGCATTGTCATTATGTTAAATGTTTGAGCGTTGAATACCCTTTTATCAAATTGTGCTAAATTTTTAATTTCAAAACTTACTATCTGTTCATCATAGAAGTTCTCTAATGTTGAATGTCCATTAAATAATTTCCCATAATCATCAACCATACTTCCTATATTAAGTTCTATATATTCAAGTCTTTCTCTCTTGGTGTCTGATAAGGTTCTTTTAACTATTTTCTTTTCAAAATCTTCATAAAGCTCTTTTCTTATATATTCCAATAAATCTTCCATTATTGGATATTCATTAGCATTGTAAGTTGTTGCTCTACTAATTTCTATTCCATAATCTTTATAAAACTCTCTTAATATCCTTTCAAACTCTCTTACTTCAGCTTGTTCAGCATCTGGAGCTAGACACCTATAAATCATACTCACTTTATTTAAATGGTTCATATAGCTTTGTTCTTCTAATACTTCATTAGTATCTTCATCAATAACAGTCGCAAATACTTGAAGTAAATTTATAATTCCATCAGTTCCATCTAATGCTATAACTTTACCTCCTCGCTCTATTACCAATTCTCTAAATTCACCTGCTATATCAAATACTCTAACCATATCTCTTAATATAGATGAATTTTTTAATAACTTCTTTAATAAGGTAGACTTACCAGCTCCCATAAGTCCAACTACTAAAGCATTATAAGACTTCCTAAAATCATTCATTGTAAATATATTAAAAAGTACATTTCCACCAGTTCTAGTTGTACCTAAATACATTCCAGTCGGATCACTTAACTCCGTAAAATGAAATGGATAACCCCCACCTAAATAGATAGAAGGGATTGGCTCCCCAACTCTTTTATTTCTAAAATATCTTTGATTAGTTGCACTCTCAAATAATGATTTCCATTCATATTCTTGTTCATTAATTAATACTGCACCTCTATATCCTTTATTTTTTATAGCTTCTAATACTTCTTTAACTTTTATATCTAATTCTTCTAATGTTAAAGCTGATACATAATATCTAATAGTTACTAACTTAATAACTTCTTCATGTTGAGTTATGTCATCTACCAAGCCTTGTAGTTTTTCTACTTCAGCAGAAGCCTTTATCCTATCAATATTAGTTGCTGCATCATCTATTCTTGTATATTGCTCTGATATAGATCTTTCTATCTGCTCTAAGATTTTATTTTGATTTTCTGTTGAAATATCAACTGTTACTATTACATTCGATAAATCTGTTAAATCTTCAAGCCAAAAATTCTCTACTCTTGTTTTAAATTCATATATTCTTATACAACTCTCATATCCATCACCTTTTATTATTGCTCTATCTGAAAAGCTAATTCCACCTACTGGCTGAATAGCCTTTAATAAATATGGATTGTATTCTATCTTTTTTCTTAACGCCATATTCTCCACTCCATTCCTATTTTTAGTAAAATAAAAAGATACTAAATTTAATTAGTATCTTTTAAAAATCTCATTTTATTTTAAATTCTCAATTATTCCTCTAATATCAGCTTCTCTATATCTATTGTTTTCTGTTGTCCAAGCAACTGTCATATTCATTTTCTTTAATAATTCAATTAATTCATCAATATCTTCCACCCTTGCATTAGTATACATATATAATTTTCTAAGTGTTTTATCCTGAGGACTTCCTACAGATAATCTTTTTTCTCCTATTAATACAGTTTTATCAGCATCATCAATAATATTTAATCTGTTAACAATATTACGATTTTTTCTTAAAATTTCTATTTTCTCACTTATATTAGTTTCTTGTGGAATAGCTCCATTAAGCTGATAAAGAAAATTCATAAAATTAAAATCTCCACCTGTGTATTCTAATTGTAATTCTCTAATAAAACAATTTTTCATTTCTTTATCTATATAAGCCTTAAATATACCTTTCCTATGATTACCATATAATTTAATTTTTTTCATAACTTTTGTATTTCTCATATATAAGAATAGCATATCTTTAGATTCTTTATCTTCTTCTGATAAAAACATCATAAACAAAAATCTACCTTTACCCACTTTTAAATCAAATGCTAATGCTTTATCTAATGATTCTAAAGCTGAAATATACATATTGTTCAATCCACTAAAATCAAATTCTATTGCCATATATTAATCCGCCCCTAAAAATTATAAATTCATTAATTAATATTATAGCATAATTTGTAAATACCGTATTGTTCAATTTTGAAAGACCAAACTTCATTGTTTTATTTGCAATATATTTAATTTTTATTACTCATTACTTCTGTATTCCAATTTTCACAAAAGCTTTTAACTTTCTCTTCATCTTCAGAATAAAACTTAATATCATCATCAATCACTATATCTTCTTTTACATAGCATATTATACAAGTACCATCATTTTTATCTAATTGTGCAAAATACATAACTATTTATCCTCCTATTTATCCCATAATATTTTTTTATTTTTCATAACTACTCCCATATAGCTTTTATCTAGTTAATAAGTTTTGTGTTGGGGTTATTTAACTTAAATAATATTTTTAGCTTCTTTTCTACAGTTAATGGAATAAGTTGAACAGCTATATTTTGACTTCTAAATAATGTTCTCTTAATACTTTCCTTCTCTTCAGTATCTTTAATAAATATCATGATATAAAATTCTCTATTTTGTCTAGTTGATTCTAAATACACTAATTGTTCTAACTCTTCTATTAATTCATAATAATATTTTTCATTATCACACTCTTTTATTTTCTTCTTGATAAACTCTTGTTGCTTTAATGTATTAACTGGGAAATTCATAGTTATTAATTTTATATCAAATGGATATGACCTTAAAAAGGCTATAAAATTATATATATTCATTGTAGTTTCAACATCAGTTAAAGAATATATATCCTTACTATCAATTTGGAATATATCTAAATATCCATTTTTCATTATTATGCTGTCATCATCATCTACATCTATAAAACCTAATAGCTCCTTAGTAGAAGCTAATACATCTTTGTTAGCTTTTCTTATTTCTTTTAACTCTAATTTTTTTTGTTTCTTCTCCTCTTTCTTTATCTTTTTTTCTTCTTTTGTTAGCTTTACTTTTATATTCTTTTTCTCCTTTTCTATTTTAATATCATCAAATTTTCTTACTGACATTCTTTAATTCCTCCCAAAATAATAGGAATGGTATTTCTACCACTCCTATTCTCTTATATAAGCTTTTCTATTTCTAACCAAAGCATAATATATACTTTGGTACTTTCTCCTTTTCGGATTAATTGAACTATTACTCCTAAAATAAAGTCCCATAATAGCCATAAAAATATAATAAAAAGTTCTTAATGGAGGATATACTAAGAAATTTAATATCCATACAACACACATAAATATTCCCATAAAAACTAAATCAAAAACATATAGGTTTTTTGTTAATTTAACTGATGATGAAATTTCCTTTGGTAAAACGTAAGCCATTATTTCTTTCTTCCTTTCTTATTTTTATTTTTAATATCCCATTTACTTGTAGTATTGTATCCTAAGCTATAAGCCCTATTAATGTTATCAACAAATCTTGATCCTTGTAATTTGTCTTTCATATATTGACCAATAGTCCTATCTTCCATTTCTCCCTTAACTTCTTTTCTTCCAGCATTGTTATTTTCAGAGTTATTCTTATTATTTGTAGATTCATTAGCTACATTACCTTTATTATTTGATACTACATTTGTTTTATCTTCAGTATTAGATTTTATCTCCTTAGTATTTATATTTTCTGTTGCATTTCCCCTTCCTACACTATCTGTATTATTTTTATTTATAGAATTTCTTGAATCTCCTATATCTTTAAATTTATTTTCTGAAGCATTTAAATTACTTGTATTATTTTTAACTGCTTTCATTCCTTCTTGTACAGTCTGTCCTTCTGATCCCTTTATTTTATTACCTTCTATATTATTTGTACTAAAATCTTTATTTGGATTATTTCTTAGATTTTCTATGTCTTTAAATTTATCATCTAATGAACTTACATTACTTCCATTATTTTTAAATGACTTCATTCCTTCTTGCATAGTTTGTCCTTCTGAGCCATTTATTTTATTGCCTTCTATATTATTTGTACTAAAATCTTTATTTGGATTATTTCTTAGATTTTCTATGTCTTTAAATTTATCATCTAA
>NZ_JAASHM010000029.1 GCF_019734195.1 Clostridium sp. K13
ATATATACTCAAAAAGGACACAGCACTGTGTCCTTTTAAATTTAATATATAATCAACCTTCATTTAAAACAGAGCCTTATTTATAGGATAACTTTGTAAATCTTTTAAGTATAATCTCATAATTTCTCTTTTAGAAAATAAAACATAACCTTCCATTAAAATATCATCTATTTCTAATGAACTACTTTCTAATAAAGCTATATATCTATCAATTATAGTCTTAAATATTAAATTTCCCTTTACCCTTGACGCATTTACAATTGATTGTTTTTCTCTATGATCTTCTATTTCTATAAGCTCCTTTAGCTTATCATCCTTAGTTTTTATTTTTCCTTTTAATTTAAGAGTTTTCATAACAAGTTCCTGAAATGTTGTTTGTTTTACATCATTTGATCCTAATGTAGGTAAAATATCAGAAATGTAATCTAGAAATAACTTATTAGGAGCTAATACTAATATATCTTTTCCATCCATAGATTCTCTGTATCTATATAAAAGATATGCTAATCTATGTAATGCAATTGTAGTTTTTCCTGATCCAGCTGATCCTTGAACTATTATTGGAAGGTTCTTAGGCCATCTTATAATATCATTTTGTTCCTTTTGGATAGTTGCAACTACTTCCTTAAGCTTTTTTCCTCTACTTTCTTCTAGATTTATTTTTAAAAACTCATCAACAAGTTCTGATCCCTCTTCACCATTAATAATAATTTCATTAGTACTTTCATCAAAAACCTTATCTAAGTGCTTATCACTAAATAAAAACTTTCTTTTTAGATTTAACTCACCTTCAACTACCCCCATTGGAGCCCTATAATAAGCTTCTCCTCCAGTCCCACTATAATAAAGATCTGCTACCGGTGCTCTCCAATCTACAACTATTTCTTCACCGTCTACTGTAGATGTTATTCCTTTTTTACCTATATAAATCTTTTCTTCAACTCCAAACTTTTCATTAAAATCTACCCTTCCAAAATAAGGATTTTTTAATGCTTCTTCATAATTTTCTATTTCTTTTTTTAGCAAGTTATATATCTTTTCAGTACTTTCTTTTTCTTGATTATAACTTCCTTTAGCTTCCTTAGTTAATACCTTTAACTTTTTAGCTATTTCTTCTTGGTATCTTTTTTTATCTTCGACTTCATTTAATATATCTTTACGCTTTTGTTCAAGAATTTCTTTTTCTAAAGCTAAATTTCCACTCATTAGTTTTTCCTCACGACCAATCTATTTTTTTGTATTATTTTATGCAACATTTAATAATAATCTACTGTTAGTAATTTGTACAGTTATAATTATTTATAGTATTGCCTAAATTGAACATTTTTATTTTATTTTTCCTAAGTTTATTATATATTTTTTCTATTTAACAATACAAATATTTAATTTTATATAATAAAATAGAGACTTGTCAAATATTATTTATTATTTTATAAATAATATTTGCTTATCTCTATTGTTATATTATTCTATTTAATTTTTAAATGAATGAATTGGTGCTGGTATTCTACCTCCACGTTGAATAAAATCAAATGAAGAATACTTATTTATAGGCATTACAGGTGCTGTACCTAAAAGCCCTCCAAATTCAACTAAATCTCCTACTTTACATCCTGGAGCTGGAATTATTCTTACTGCTGTAGTCTTGTTATTTATAACTCCAATTGCACTTTCATCAGCAATCATTGCTGATAATGTTTCTGCAGGTGTATCTCCTGGTACTGCAATCATATCTAATCCAACTGAGCAAATAGCTGTCATTGCTTCAAGCTTTTCTAGATTTAAAGAACCATTTAATACAGCATCTATCATTCCAGCATCTTCAGAAACTGGAATAAAAGCTCCACTTAAGCCCCCAACATGACTACAAGCCATTACTCCACCTTTTTTAACTGCATCATTTAAAAGAGCTAAAGCTGCAGTTGTTCCATGAGTCCCTACAACTTCAAGTCCCATAGCTTCTAAAATATGCGCAACTGAATCTCCAACTGCAGGTGTAGGTGCTAATGATAAATCTACTATTCCAAAAGGTGTATCCAATCTTTTAGCAGCTTCATGTGCTACTAATTGTCCTATTCTTGTAATTTTAAATGCAGTTTTCTTAATAGTTTCAGCAACTACATCAAAGCTTTCTCCTTTAACCTTCTCTATAGCTCTTTGTACTACTCCAGGTCCACTAACTCCTACATTTATAACTCTATCTGCTTCTCCAACTCCATGAAAAGCTCCAGCCATAAATGGATTATCCTCAACTGCATTAGCAAATACAACAAGTTTTGCACAGCCAAATCCTTTTTTATCTGCTGTTAATTCTGCTGTTCTTTTAATTACTTTTCCCATTTCCTTAACAGCATCCATATTAATACCACATCTAGTTGAACCAACATTTACAGAAGAACAAACCTTACTAGTTTTCGCTAAAGCTTCTGGTATTGAATTAATAAGAATTCTATCTCCTTTAGTATATCCTTTATGTACTAATGCTGAAAAACCACCTATAAAATCTATGCCTAATTCATGTGCAGCTTTATCTAATGTTTCTGCAAATTTCACATAATTAGTTTCATTTGTTGCTCCAGCTATTATTGAAATAGGTGTAACTGATACTCTTTTATTTACTATAGGTACTCCAAATTCATTTGCTATTTCATCTCCAACTTTAACTAAATCCTTAGCATAAGTAGTAATTTTATTATATATTTTTTCTCTTGCCTTATCTCCATCACTATCTATACAATCTAAAAGAGAGATTCCCATAGTTATAGTTCTAATATCTAACTTTTCTTCTTCTATCATTTTTATAGTTTCTAATATATTATTTGCATTCATAATTTTCCTCCATTAAAGACTTGATATTTTATACAGTATACATTGAGTTAAATATTTCTTCTCTTTGAATTTTAACTTCAACACCTAATTCTTTTCCTTTTAGCTCCAAAGTCTTTTTAATTTCCTCAAAATTATTAGTGCTTAATTTTAGGTCTAACATCATTATCATAGTAAAGAATTCATCCATTATTGTTTGATTAACATCTAAAATATTAATATTTAACTTCTGCAATTCACTACTTACTCCTGCTATTATCCCCACTTTATCTTTACCAATTACCGTTAAAATTGCTTTCATTTCTTAATTCCCCCTTTTTATTAACTGAACTTACACTCAGAAATTATATTTATTCTACTATTAACCCCCTCAATTGTCAATTTAATCCTTTTATATTTGTAATAGTTTTTTTATTATATGACAAAATATAATTAGGTGAATTTGTTGTTTAGTAATTTTCTAACTACATAATGATATACCTTTAAACATTGAAAGGAAGATGATTTTTATGAGTAATAATATTCATGTAAATACTCCAGCTGACTTAGCTAAAATAGGTAACTTCACAAAAAATGCTATTGAATCTTTTGAAAATTGTATTGTAAATGAACATAATTATTTAGAAAAAGTAGATAAAAATTTAAATAATAAAAATAATAAGTAAATAAAAAAAGTAGTATGAAAATACTATTTTATTTTTCATACTACTTTATATCTTAATAGTTATGTTAAAAACATCTGAATCTAAAGACATTATAACATTCCCTTTATATTTATTAATTATATTTTTTATATTATATAATCCGTATCCTCTTCCTTTTCCCTTAGTTGAAAATCTCACCTTAGAAATATCAGTCATCATTTCTTCTGTAAGATTAGTAATGCTATTTGAAACCTTTATTATATGCTTCTCTTCTCTAAATTCCGTAAAAATATTAATATGCTTTTTATCACTTTTACTTGCTGCTTCAATTGCATTATTTAATAAATTACTTAATACTACTGTAAGTTCACTATCATCTAATGGTATACATTCTAATTGGTTATTTATTTCATAACAACACTTTATCTCATTTTTTTCAGCTTGAGTTATTTTACTTAATAAAACAGCTTTAAGAATAATATTTTCAATATTTGATAAATTATGTAATAAATTTTTATTTTCGAATACATTTCCTATGTATTTTTTAGCTCTATCACGCAGCTCGTCCTCTTTGCAAACTTGTATCATGCAATATAATATGTTTAAATGATTTTTATACTCATGCTCACTTGCTTTCATTTCATCAATAAGATCTTGTATTAATGGATTAATACTTTCTTTCAATTCAGATTTTTTACTATTTCTATCCTTTTTATAAAGATCTATAAAATAAAATAAATTTATAACTATAATAGCTATAAATAGTACCCCACATTCTACTAAATTTAATCCTTCTATAGAGCTATTTTGAAATAACACTTTAAAAAATAAAAATACTATGATTATATTAATACAAACTATAAGAATAGAATTGTATTTTTCTATAAAATTATCTATTCTAACTTTTTTAAATTTAATAATTTTATGACTAAAATATATTGCTAAACTCATTGTTACCAAAAGAATTACCGCACATAACCAAGATGGTAAATCATTATGTCCAACTATTAAAATAGATATTACCATAACTATAAGTTCAGTAACAATTACTATAATACTTGAAATAATCAATTCAACTATATTAACTATAATACTTTTCTTATAAATTTGCCTTACTATAATTGTAGCTATTAAGAAAATAAAAATAAATGCTAATACTCTGTACTCCTTTAAAATCATAAATATAGTAGTTGCTATTATTCCCCCTACTATTGAATGAAAAATATATTTTTTTATATTACTTATTCCTTCAATAAATAGTATATGATATAGCATTAACATACTTGTAAATTCAAGAAATGTAAATATTTAAATCACCCCATATCCCCAACATATTTTATCATATTTTATCATATTTTTACATTTTCCAAAAGTATTTTTTACTTATTATTCATTATTAGAACATTACTGTTCATATTAAGAAAATATGTATCATTTCTTTCTTTCTATTCCTTTTTTCTTCTTTTTATGCTAATTTAAATGAAATTTGTGGTTTTAATAGAATTTAAGTGTAATTTATATTATAATTATTTATGTAATACTTAAGGAGGTATACTTTTGAGTAATCAATTTATAAAAAAACAATTAGATTTTATAGTTACAAATGTTGGATTAACTGATATTTATGAAATTGATAAAATAAGATATGGATTAGAAGTTTTTTATGGTGAGACCTCTAAAATAATAATTATGGTTTTAATTGCATTATTATTAGACAAGTTACCGGCATTTATATTGATGATAACTTTATTAATGCTAATAAGACCTTTTATTGGTGGAAGCCATGCCAAGACTTTTATTAGCTGTGTAGTTCAAAGTAATGTATCATTTATTGTAATATATTACTTAGCCTATATTCTACCTCCAATAAACATTATACTTCATTTAATGCTAATATTACTAAGTATTATAATTATCAGAAAATTCAATCCTGTTAATCCTCTTCGTAAAGTAATTAAAACACAATATAAAAAGATAAAATTTAAAAACATAGTTACTTTCACTTTATTAATTTGGTTTGTTTTTTCAAATTTATTACTATCAAATTACTATATTAATTGTGGTTTATTAATAATTTTATATATAATTTTAGATTTTTTAAAGGAGGTTTATAAAAATGAAAAAAAAATTAGCAGTTAAATTAGCTACTTTAATGTGTGCAGTTACAAGTGTAGGTGAAATAGCTACATTAGCAGCACCTAATAGTCTTTTATTATGGGGTGAACCAACTCCACCTATGAAAAAAGAAAATAAATAATAAATAGGAGATATATAATTAAAAATTTATTATATATCTCCTATTTAATTTTAAGTGTTTATTTCACTATACACTTATTTAACAAATAAAATTTTAATATTCATAATATCTTCTTCTAAAGATAATTGTATTTTTCCTCTATATTTATCTACTATATTTTTCACATTATATAATCCATAGCCTCTACCTTCGCCTTTAGTACTATATCCCATTTTAAAAATATTAGATAAATCTTCTCCTTTTAATCCTTCTGTCCTATTCTTTACATTTATTATATAATACCTATTATCCTCTTCTAGGATTACTTCTAACTCTTTTTTCTTTATCATACTAGTTGCTTCTATAGCATTATTTAATAAATTACTCAATATTACTGTAAGCTCTGAATTATCAAGAGAAATATCTTTAAAGTTACTTTTTATATTATATGTATATTGAACTCCTAACTTTTCTGCCCTTTGTCCTTTATTATAAAGCACAGCTTTAATTATAGTATTTTCTACATTTAATAACATTGAAAATTCTTCTGTATCATCTACTATATTTGATATATACTCTTGTAATTTTCCTTTCATTTCTTCTGGTGTTGTAACTTGTGCTATACTCCAAATAGTATTTAAATGATTTTTATATTCATGCTCATTAGCTTTAAGCTTACCCATTAAATCATTTATAAGTGGATTAAATGAAGTTTTAATTTCACTTTTTTTCTTTTCATTTAATGTTTTATATAAATAAACATAAAAATAACAGTTTACTCCTATAAGTATTAACCCTAATATTGTTATTGGAATAATAATCGTAGTACTCATTAACCTATTAGTCATTAATACCTTTATTAACAAAAAGAATACAAATAAGTTTAATATTATTATATTTATACTTTTATATTTAGAAAAAAAGGTTGAAAACCTTACCTTTTTTACAACTTTATTAGTACTTAATAAATAAATTAATATAGACATTATACATGTCACTAATATAAGATATGTTGTTGGACTTAAATCATCATTTCCCATTGTTACATACACTATAAAACTTATTACTAATTCAAAGCCTAGCATAAGTAAAGCACTGACTATAAATTCAATAAATGTTACTATTGTATCCTTTTTTTCATATTTACTTATTAACATAGAATTTAAAAATAATACCCCTATAAGAATTATCAGTGGATCAGTAGAATATATAGTTACAAATAATGAATATGTCAATGAAGTTATTATTGAAAGAATACCTATCTTAAAAATTCCTTGAAATATTCTATCATTTATTAAAATATTATATATTAAAAATATAGTTAAAATTTCTATAAACGAAATGCATATTCCTATTATGTCCATTATTCAATCCTCCTTAAAAATGCTTGTCTATATGTGTAGCTTAATAAAACCACATCATCACATCCCCTCAATTTAATATTCCATACTTTTTCATAGGTCTTTTCAATTTCAGTAACATACTTCATATTAATAGCAAATGATCTATGTGTTTGTATTATTTCATCATTATTTAAACTTTTTAAAACCTTAACTAAAGAAGTCCTTTTCACATTATATACTCCACTTATAGTATGAATATTGCAACATTTATTTATATACTCAATATAAATAATATCATTATGATATAATTTTACTGATATATTAGAGTCAAGATCTATAAATGAATAACATCCCTCTTTAATGTTCTTTAGTGGCGTTGAGTTTAAAAACACATCTACAATCTTTATGATATCCTTTTCCTTATAGGGTTTAACAATAAAGTCATAACAATGAATGTTTTTAAATGCTTCTATTATATGTACAAGCTCACCAGTTACAAATACTATTCCAGTTAAAGCATGATTTTCATATTTACGTATTTTTTTTGCTAAATCTAATCCTGAAGAGTCTTTCAACTGTATATCAATAAAAAATAAATGTATATCCTTTTCATCAATAATTTTTATTGCTTCATTTTTAGAAGCTGCCTCATATATCCTTACATCCACAAAATTTGATTTAATTATTGATGCTAATGCCTCTCTTTGAATTCTTTCATCCTCGACCAATAATATATTCATGCTTATCCTCCTAAAATATACATATAAATATATTATAGTACAATTTTAGATATTTTGCCACATTGTTAAATTATTATTGTATTTTATTTTACATTTTAATATATACCAATTAACTTTTATTAATTTTTTTATTAAAATAAAAAAAAATAAATAGACATATAATTTTACACACTTATTTGTCTATTTATTTTATTAATACTAAGTTACTTTTAATATACTTTTATTAAAAGCATTTATTTACTCACCATAAATATTTAAAGAAAAACCACTCTCTAATGCTTCTTTAGCATACTCTTTAGCACCAAACAATGATAAGTCTCTATAATTTCCACATTGTATATCATTAGCAGCAGGAATCTCTGTTGCTTTTAGAATTTCACTCAAAGCATTTTCTACAGCACTTTTAATTTCACTAGCATCTCTATCGCCAAAAATGCTTAAATAAAATCCTGTTCTACATCCCATTGGTGATAAATCAATTATTCCGTCTAAAGTATCTCTAAGTTTATATGCTAATAGATGTTCTAATCCATGCATTGCTGCAGTTCCAAAGGCTTCTTTATTAGGTTGTAAAAATCTAATATCAAATTTAGTTACATAATCCCCTTTAGGACCATTTAGCAAACAACATTTTCTTATATATGGTGCCTTTACCTTTCTATGATCTAATTCAAAACTCTCTACTTTATTCATTATTACCCTCCTAAATTTAAACAACTTTTCTATTATTAATTGAATTTATAATTGTATTTATATTATCATGTATTCTTCTTGCTACATATGGATTATTCATAGTATATAAATGAATTCCATCTACTCCACTAGAAACTAAATCTACTATTTGCTCAACTGCATATGCAATACCAGCTTCTCTTAATGCATCTTTATCATGTTCATATTTATTCATGATTTTAATAAACTTTTCAGGTATATGTGCTCCACACAAAGATGATATTCTTTCTATTTGATTCTTATTTACCACTGGCATAATCCCAGCTTGAATTGGTGATTTAATTCCTAATTTGTCTTTTTCTTCTAGCATATCATAAAAATAATTATTATCAAAAAATAGTTGAGAAATAAAATGAGTAGCACCCATTTCCTCTTTTAATTTCAAGTGCATCATATCTTCTTTTAAATCTCTTCCCCTAACATGCCCTTCTGGATAACATGCTCCAAGAATGTTAAAATCTCCTCTTTTCTTTATATGAGATATAAGCTCATATGCATAATTAAATTCACCCTTAGGATCTTGTCCAACTGGAATATCACCTCTTAAAGCTAATATATTTTCTATTCCATGACTCTTTAAATCATCTAATATAATATCTATTTCATCTTTAGTAGATGATATACATGTTAAATGTGCAACTGATTCTACTCCATACTTTTCTTTTACTAGCGAGGAGAGTTCTGTTGTTCTATTATTAGTTAAACTTCCACCTGCCCCATAAGTTACACTAATAAAGTCTGGTTTTAAATCATTTAATTCCTCTAAAGTTTTATAAACAGTGCTAATTGGTGATGTAACCTTCGGTGGAAATATTTCAAAAGAAAATACCAGTTCCTTGCTATTAAATAATTCATTAATTTTCATAAAAAAAGCCCCCTTTAAATTAGTTAGTAGTTTTTACTAACTACTAAATCCCCATATTAAATTTTTATTCTTTTTTATATTACTTATTCTTTTTTATAAAACAAAAAAACCTAAAGGATATTTCCTTTAGGTAAAAAAACACTTTGCCTATAAAAATACCCTTATCTATCAGCTTTAAGCTGTTGGAATTAGCACCACACATTAATTAATGGGTAATTAAATAATGGTTAATGGATAATTATAAATTTTATTTATTCTCCATTACCCATTCTTCATTTTCCATTAATGAAGTAGGTTGCTGGGTTTCAACGGGCCAGTCCCTCCACCACTCTTGATAAGATTTTATTAAATTATACAAAATTTTTCTTAATTTGTAAATACTTATTTGTTTTTTTCTTCCATTAAAACTTTATTAATAAAAGTAATAGTGAAATAACACTACATGTTAAACTTATTATACTTATAAATGTTACTATTTGGTTAGTATTAAGCCCCTTTGCTTGAAGCCTATAGTGAATTTGACTTCTATCTGCTTGATATATAGGTTTTCCCTCTGAAAATCTTTTAAATATTACAAATATATTATCAAATATAGGAACAGCTAAAGCTAATATTGGTATCATTAAACTTAATATAGTTGCTCCTTTAAATGCTCCATCTAAAGCTATAATACTTAAAATAAAACCTAAAAAATTAGCTCCTGAATCTCCCATAAATACTTTTGCCGGATATCTATTATAAAATAGAAATGCTAATACAACTCCTGCTGTTATTAATGAAAATAATAATGATGGAGGTTGCCCTAATATTATAGCCGTTACTGCAAAAGTCATTGCTGAAATAAAGGATAATCCTCCTGCTAGGCCATCCATTCCATCAGACCAATTTATTACAGTTGTTACACCAAAAATCCACGTTATAGTAAGTACAAACTGAACTATAGGTGATAAGGTTATGTATTTATCTGTAAAAGGATTTGTAAAACCTTCAAATGCAATTCCTGATTTAAATACTATTACTGCTGCTAAAAGTTGAACTATAAGTCTAGGAATAATACCAAATTCTTTTCCAATGCTTTTATAATAATCATCTACCACTCCAATTAAAAGAATCAATAATGCTCCAATGAATATTCCATACTTTTCATCAAAATTATAATTGTGAAAAGCAATAAAGTATGCTGTAAAAAATCCAATAAACATGGCAATTCCTCCACAAAGTGGAGTTGCTCCTTTATGAATTTTTCTTTTAGTTGGTTTATCAGTAAAATTATATTTAAAAGCTAATTTCATAAGTATTGGTGTCAAAATAAATACTGTTAAAAAAGCTATTATTGTCGCTAGTAAAAATTTCATTAACATTCTCCTTAAAACTTATCACAATATGCAATATTATGTATTCTATTAGCATTATACTATTAATTGAGTTTATTATCAAACATATAATAAATAATATTACATATGGAAAAATTTCAAACTTCGTCTATTAATACCTCATAAAAATAAGGAGCCGTTTTATAACAGCTCCTCTTTTATGTGATAATGTGTAAATTAAGCTTCTGCTCTTGAGTTAATCATATCCTTAACCTTCATTAATCTAGTAAGAGCTCCTCTTTCATTTTCATCAAGTTTCATTCTTATAAACTTAATAGTCTCTTCTAATTGAGGAATAGTCATGTATTCAAGGGCATTAACTCTTCTTCTTGTCTTTTCAATTTCATCAGCCATTAACTGAGTTGATTTTTCAACTTCAGCTAATTCAAGAAGTTTTGGAAGTATAGATTCAAGCTTTCCTATAGCATCGTCTAATTCAGAAGATGTATTTGCAAAACCATATGGATAAATGCTTCCTTCACTATCTTGTAATTGTCTGTGGAATTTCATTTGTGGAACATTAACACTCATTATGTTTTTTGTTCCTACTTCAACAGATACACTATCTTTAGGATAAGCAACTGCTTCTTCTAAGAATTCTGAACTCATTACAGCACTTGCCATAACGAAATCCTTAAATGAACCTTCAAGTTCAGATTCTACTGACTTTCTTAATTCATTATTATATTTAACAAGGTTAATGAATTGTCTCATTAATTCATCTTGCTTATCTTTAAGAAGCTTATGTCCTCTTGCTGCAGTAGTTAATCTCTTCTTCAGCTTAGATAGCTCCATTCTAGTAGGATTGACATTTAACTTTGCCATATTCTACTCTTCATCTCCCTTTGGCATATACTTTTCAAGATATTCATCTCTGATTCTCTTAAGCTCTGTCTTAGGAAGAATCTTAAGTAATTTCCAACCTAAATTTAAAGTTTCTTCAATTGATCTATTTGCTTCAAATCCTTGAGAAACATATTGTTCTTCAAATGCTTCAGCAAATTTAGCAAACTTCTTATCAGTATCTGATAATGCAGATTCACCTAAGATTGCTGATAATTCTTTAGCTTGCTTACCTTGTGCATAAGCTGAGAATAATTGGTTCATTGTATCAGCATGGTCTTCTCTAGTCTTACCTTTACCGATACCCTTATCCTTAAGTCTTGAAAGTGATGGAAGTACATCTATTGGAGGCATAATTCCCTTCTTGTATAATTCTCTTGAAAGGATTATTTGTCCCTCTGTAATATATCCAGTTAAGTCTGGAATTGGATGTGTCTTATCATCTTCAGGCATTGTTAATATTGGAATTTGAGTGATTGAACCACCTCTACCATTAATTCTACCTGCTCTTTCATATAATGTAGAAAGGTCAGTATATAGGTAACCTGGGTAACCTCTTCTACCTGGAACTTCCTTTCTAGCAGCAGAAACTTCTCTTAAAGCTTCAGCATAGTTAGTGATATCTGTCATGATAACAAGAACGTGCATATCTTTTTCGTATGCTAAGAACTCAGCAGCAGTTAATGCCATTCTTGGAGTAGCTATTCTTTCGATAGCTGGGTCAGAAGCAAGGTTCATAAATAATACTGCATTATCTATAGCACCAGTCTTCTTAAATTCATCAACGAAGAATTGAGATTCTTCGAATGTAATACCTATAGCAGCAAATACAACAGCGAAGTTAGCATCTGAATTTAAAACAGTCGCTTGTCTTGCAATTTGTGCAGCTAATTGTGCATGTGGAAGACCTGAACCAGAGAAAACTGGTAACTTTTGTCCTCTAACAAGTGTATTTAATCCATCAATTGCAGATATACCTGTTTGTATAAATTCTGATGGGAAATTTCTTGATACTGGGTTAATTGCTTCCCCATTTATATCTAATTGCTTTTCAGGTATTATTTTTGGACCGTTGTCAATAGGATGACCCATTCCATCAAATACTCTTCCTAGCATATCTTCTGATACACCTAATTGAAGTGGCTTTCCTAAGAATTTAGCTTTAGTTCCTTTTAAGTTAATTCCACTAGAACCTTCAAATAATTGAACCATTGCTTTTGATCCATTAACTTCTAGAACCTTACCTCTTCTTAATTCACCAGTTTGTATCTCAACTTCAACTAGCTCATCGTACTTAACGCCGCTAACTCCTTCAACAACCATTAAAGGACCAACAACTTCTGTTACTGTTCTGTATTCCTTAAGCATTAAGAACCCCTCCTTCGTTGATTAAAGTATCAATGTCAGCTCTTAATTCAGCAGCAATATCATCCATCTTAGATATTTCATCTTCATGGATATATTTACTTCTTGCAATCTTATCTCTTACTTCTAATCCTAAGATCTTATCTAAGTAAACTCCTGCATCTAAAGCTCTTTCTGCTTCTTTTCTGAATAATAATACAAGCTTTAACATTTTGTATTGTTTATCTAATGAAGTATAAGTATCTATTTCATGGAAACCATTTTGTTGTAAATAGTCTTCTCTTATAGACTTAGAAACTTCTAATTTTAATCTATCTTTTTCTGATAATGCATCAATACCAACTAAGCTTACGATTTCTTGTAAACCTGATTCTTCTTGAAGTAAAGTCATTGCTTCTTGTCTTAATGTAGACCAATCTGCAGCAACTGTTTCATTTAAGTAACCATCAACAGTATCAGCATATAATGAATATGAGTTAATCCAGTTTATAGCTGGGAAGTGTCTCTTATATGCAAGTTGAGCATCTAATCCCCAGAAAACTTTAACTATTCTAAGTGTTGATTGAGTAACTGGTTCAGAAAGGTCTCCCCCTGGAGGTGAAACCGCACCGATTGCAGTAACAGCACCTTGTCTTCCATCTTTACCTAAACAAACAACTTTACCAGCTCTTTCATAGTAATCAGAAAGTCTAGATCCTAAGTATGCTGGATAACCTTCGTCTCCTGGCATTTCTTCAAGTCTACCAGACATTTCTCTTAATGCTTCTGCCCATCTTGATGTAGAGTCAGCCATGATTGATACTGAGTATCCCATATCTCTGAAGTATTCAGCGATTGTTATACCTGTATATATACAAGCTTCTCTGGCAGCAACTGGCATGTTTGAAGTATTAGCTATAAGAACTGTTCTCTTCATTAGAGATTCACCAGTTTTAGGGTCTTTTAATTCTGGGAACTCATTAAGAACGTCTGTCATTTCGTTACCACGCTCACCGCATCCAACGTAAACAACTATTTCAGCATCTCCCCATTTTGCAATTTGGTGTTGAACAACTGTCTTACCTGCTCCGAAAGGACCTGGTACTGCAGCAGCTCCACCCTTAGCTACTGGGAAGAAAGTATCTATAACTCTTTGACCTGTAGTCATAGGAGCTTCTGGTTTTAATTTTTGTGCATAAGGTCTACCTTTTCTTGCAGGCCATTTTTGCATCATTTGAACTTCTTTATCACCTTTAGCTGTTTCAACAACACAAACTGTGTCAACAACAGTGAAATCTCCGCTCTTTATTTCTTTAACAGTACCTTCTACTCCGTAAGGAACCATTATTTTATGTAATACAACAGCAGTTTCTTGAACTGTTCCGATTACATCTCCAGCTTCAACTTTATCTCCAACAGCAACTGTAGGATTGAAAGTCCAAACTCTTTCTCTATTTAATGAAGTAACTGAAATACCTTTTGTTAAGAATGGTGATTGAGCTACTTTTTCAAATGCATCTAGTGGTCTTTGTATTCCATCGAACATTGACTCTATAAGTCCTGGTCCAAGTTCAATACTTAAAGGTTCTCCTGTTGTAACAACTGGGTCCCCTGGCCCTATTCCTGTAGTTTCTTCGTAAACTTGGATAGATGCCTTATCGCCTCTCATTTCGATGATTTCTCCGATAAGACCTTTTTCTCCAACCTTAACCATATCTAATATATTTGCTTCGTCCATTCCTTCAGCAACAACTAAAGGACCTGCAACCTTGATTATTCTTCCGGTCTTCAAATCTCTAACCTGCCTTTCTATAAAATATTGACACCAACAGCTTTTTCTACGCTATCGCTAATTCTCTTTGAACCTATATTTAAAGTTCCTTGATTACTTGGAATTAATATTACAGCAGGAAGCATTTGCTTATTGTAACGTTCAATTGTTTCTTCTATTGTTACTGCAACTTGTTCTGTTATGAAGATAACTGCGTATCCATTCATAGCCATTCTATCTACAGCAACTCTAGCTTCATCCGCTTCTACAACTGGAAATACATCTATTCCAATAGCTTTGAATGCTAAAACTGAGTCTTTATCACCAACTACACCGATTTTCTTATACATAAATATCACGCAGCCTTTCTCTGATTACTTCCTCAGCAATATTATTAAGCTTTCCTACCATAATGATTCTTATTATTTTAATTTCTGTTTCCTTAGCGTAAATATATGATAATATTCTTTCTGGTCCAAATGTTACAAGCTTTCCACTTTTCATAAGATCCATAATATAATTATCACTTAATTTTTCTAAAAGATTTGCTGAATTTGTAGCTATGTACCCTTCAACACCTTCTTTTATTAAATCAGAATATACACTTGTGCTTAATTTTGAAATAATATTTTCTGGTGTTTCATTTAATATAGATACTAAAGTATCTTTGCTTATAGATCCACCACTAACTAAAACTTCTGAAGCAAATTCTCTTCCTTTACCTTGCTTTTTAATTCTTAGTAAAGTTCTAATATTCGTAGCATCAATAATCGAATTTACAAGTTTATCTGTAAATTTGTAGTTTAAAGATTTCTTTATTTCTACTAATTCTTTAAACATATATCTATCTACAATAATATCAATATTTTGAGGATCTTTATTTGCTTCAAAATCAGCTATTACTTCTAGAACTGCCTTTTCAACATTTCCTTTTAAATCTCTGAAATTATCTGTATCAATTTTTCTCTTTAAATCACTTAAATCTTCTTTTCCTAAATCTATTAACATATTAGAAAAATCTTTTCCTAAGAATTTTCCTTTTAATAATACCTTTATATTGTGGTATTTATATTTAATACTCATTAGGTCTACGATTTCTTTTACTGGGCATAGTTCATAAACTAATTTATAAACTCTTTTAAGCTCTGTACTTAGAATTTCTTCATAATCACTTGCTCTTTTAACATTACCCATTATATTTGCATACTCAGTTTCCCCAAGTATTTTTAAAACCTCATCAGCAGAATTAGCTTCTAGCATTCTCTCTACTTTGGCCTTATCAAGGAGTCTTGTTTCCAATACCCAAATTCTTGAAAGAGCTTGAGTAAATTGCATTACATCCATACTACCCCTCCTTAATTAAATAACACCTTTGCCACTTCAAACTCTAACTCATCTCTTAATGAGCTTACTAAAGCTTCATAAGTGCTATTTATTTCTATGCCGTTATTTTCTAAGATGAACCCACCTTTAAAGTTTCCAGCTGTTTCACCTAAAATTATTTGTGCATCTACGTTTTTATTTAATTCATCAATGAAAGCTTCATCAACAAATTTTAATCCCTCTTCATTTAAGATTAAAGTTTGCTTACCACTTAAGTTCATTGAAGAAATTGCGTTCTTTACAAAGTTTAAGAAATCTTCTTTAGATAATTTTGTTAACTTATCTATACTTTTTTCAAAAACTTCATCTATAATTTCTTGCTTAGCAGCTAATTTGTTATTTCTAACTTTTAATTTAGCGCTAGAAATTACTCTTTCCTTTTTAGATTTAGCTTCAACTTCAGCTTTTTCTAAAATTTCTTGTGCAATTTCATTTGCACTGCTTACTTTCTTAGAAATAATTTTGTTCTTTTCTTCTTCAGCAGCAGCTAAGATATTTTCCTTTCCAGCTTCTGCATCCTTTAGGATTTTAGAAGTCATATTCTTTACATTTGACATAATTTATATCTCCAATCTTATATTGACGCTAATCTTATATTGCGGTGTAAAATTACATTGCCATACTTACTAGCATGAATGATATAACGAATCCTAATAATGCATAAGTTTCAACCATCGCTGATAAGATGATTCCCTTAGTGTTGTGTTCTGGTCTTTTAGCTAATATTTGAATACCAGAAGCAGCAACTCTACCTTGAGCTATACCTGAGAATAAACCTGCTAAAGCGATTGGTAAACAAGCACCGATTAAGTATAAACCTTGTTCTAAAGACATTCCTGAAGACATCTTAGTGTAAGCAACGAAACCAACAACGAAACCGTATAAACCTTGAGTACCTGGTAATAATTCTAATACTAACGCTTTACCGAACTTTTCTGGTTCTTCTGTAACTAATCCAGAAGCTGCTTCCCCAACTAGTCCAACACCTTTAGCTGAACCTATACCTGATAAACCAACTGCTAATGCAACCCCTAAAGCTGCGAATATTAAACCACCGTTATTTTCCATAAAAAATTGTATCCATGTATTCATTTTAAAATCCTCCTAATTTTCCTTTAAATTCATATATTTTTCTGATGCTTTGAATGGAGTAAATGCTTTTCCTCCACCTTCATAGAATTTTGAGAAATATTCTACGTATTGTAATCTTGCTGTATGAACGTATGCTCCAAGTAAACCTAATAATAAGTTAAATACATGAGCTGCTACGAATACGAAAGGTAATAATATTATTGCTGGACCAGTTAAAGACTTCATTAATAAGTTTAATGCTCCTGCAATACATCCACCTGATAATCCTAATGCCATAAGTCTTGTATATGAAACTAAGTCACCAATATAACTTGTTATTCCATATAAAGCATATAACCCTTGCCCTATTTGAGCTCCCTTTGTCTTTTCTTCTCTACCACCTGTTAATACTATTACAAGCATACCAAATATCATAGCTGCTATTGCAATATACTTAACTACTGATGGCCATCCTAACATTATACAACCAGCTAATACACCAATTGATATTAATGTTATTAACCATGAACCAACATCATAAAATGCATCTTTAGGTTTCCCTGATTTTATAAGTGTATATGCTTTTATACATAAACCAAAGAATATTTGAATAACCCCAAATACTATTGATGCAACTAGAAGAGTATTAACATCTTCTGTTGGATTTATAAGTCCTGGTATCTTAACTGCATCACCAAAGAATGATCCGTAAATCAATCCTATAACGATTGTTGGTATACTTAAGAATAAGAAGAATCTAGCAAAGTCTTCATTTTTCTTATTTAATTTTAAGAATTTCATTGCACAGAATGCACCAATTAACATTACTAATCCATATCCAACGTCAGCAACCATCATACCAAAGAATATTAAGTAGAATGGTACTAATAATGGTGTAGGATCCACTTCGTTATATTTTGGCAAACTATACATTTCAGTAACAGATTCAAATGTTTTGTTAAGTATTCCATTTTTTAACTTTACTGGAACTGCCTCAACTTCATCCTCTTTTACTTCTTCAAATGATATATAATAATCATCATTTAATACTTTTTTACATATTTTTTGTAATTCTTCGTTTTTCTCTACTTCACACCATCCTTGAATTGCAACAGTATTAGTAGTTCTTAAGAAGTTATTTGAAGCTTTATATCTTAAAACTGCGTTTGTAAGATAATCATAAACCAACTTCATTTTTTTGTAGTCTTCTTCAAAAGAGGCTACTTCTTCTTTAACAAAGAAAATTTTTGATTTTAATTCTTCAATTTCATGAGCATGATTTGTTATTACCACTTGTGGTATTTCGTTATACTCAGACTTAAATGAACTGAATCCAAATCCCCTTAAAAGGTTTAGTACTTCGTCATGTCTTTCTTTTAAAGCCACAACTACAACATTTATGTCATTATTACCTCTAGAGATAATTTCAACATATTCGGTATCTAAACTTTCAGTAAGCTGTTCTTCATATTGCTTTGAAATACTACCTACAAAAGTTGATACCTTATCTAGCTCATTTAGAGCTTCAAAAGAAATATCTAAGGCCTGCCATGGAGTTAAAACTTCAATTTCACCTTCTAGCTTAGTAATCTTACTTTCTATGCTATGAAGCTCATCTTCCTTTTCCTTAACTTTAGCATAAATTTCATTCCAGTTAATACTCTTAACTGCTTTTTCTAATTCATCAATAGTTAAGTTTTCCTTGTCATCCTCTAATGCTTTTAATCCTGACTTTTTAGGCATATAGCTAGTTAAAAAGTCTAGAGTCATTTTAGCCTTTGATAAATCTTCTTCATACTTTGCTATATTTGAATCTATAGAATCCTTTGAAAGAGATTGTAACTCCTCATTAGCTTCTAATATATTTTCATCTTGTAGATTTATAAACTCTACATTAGAAAAACCTTGAAGCCTACGAAGAAGTTCTTCTTTCTTTGATTCAAAGGTTAGCAAAGTGAATTTGTTCATCTTAACTATTGCCATGAATCTTCACTATCCTCTCAACAACTATATTAATAGCATTATCTTTTACTTCTTGAGACATATTACGTATAGCTTCTATGTCCTTTTCACCCATCTTTAAGATAGGTTCTGAATTGCTATTTCCTTCTTCTAAAGCTGCATTTAATAAATCATTAGCTTTTATTTTAGCATTGTTTATTATTTGGTCATATTCAACCTCTGCTTCTTTAGTCGCATTGCTAACAATTTCTTTTGCATTTTGTTTAGCTTCAGTAATTATTGCTTCTGCTTTTTTCTCAGCTTCTTTTATCTCATTAATTGCCTCTAATGCCAAAGTCTCACCACCTTTACTATATACAACTTGGATAATATAAATATTAATACTTTATATAGTATTAATTACTTTTTATCTCTTTTATAATTATACACTGTTTTTACAATTTTTCAACTTTTTTTTATTAACATTCCCTAAACAACATTTTAACTTTATAATAATTATCTATTTTATAAAACTTTACCTCCTTTTTAGGAAATATTTTCATATTGTTAAATACCTTGTACTTTACTAGTTATATCCTCCATATCTCCATCATAGGAACATAAGAAATATACTTTTTCCTTATTTACATAATTATCTTTTACAAAATCATTTATATTTATAATAAAACTTTCAATATAATGTTCCCTAAATGAATATTCATCTCTCAGAAGATCCTTTATTTTACTCTCTTGACATTTTTCCAACCCTTTTCCTAAAAATTCCGGCATACCTCTTCTTTTATTGAACATTAAATAATCATATTTTATTATGTCACGTAATACTTCACTATCTAACTTTGTTATATCCATATTAAAATCTAAAAATACTTTATAATATTCACTATTACCTATATTTCTATCAAAATATCCTTTTTTATCAAAGTAGTTTCCTAGTTCTAAATAAAAATCATAAGGTGTATCAAAACTATTAATTAAGAATTTTATTATATTATTAAATTTTTGAGAATTATAATATTTATCAACCATACTTTCTACTTTTTTTAATAATAAAAGTTCATCGTAAGACACATCTTTTGTTTGTAATATTTCATATGGTGGATATGGTGAATACTTCATTCCATATTCCTCAGCTTCCTCTCTCATAGATGATCCTCTAAGTAACTTTAAAAATCCCAACTGTATCTCTTCTGGTCCTATACTATAAACATCATTAAAGGACTTTTTAAATGACGTTATATCTTCTCCTGGTAAACCTGCAATTAAATCAAGATGTTGTTTAATATTTTTAATTTCAAGTAATTCAACTACTTTTTCTTTTATATCACTAAAATTCACAAATCTATTAATTCTATTTAATACATCATCATTAGTTGTTTGAACTCCTACTTCAAACTGGAATCTATCCTTTGGAGCCTTTCTTAATAATTCTAATTCTTGTGGTTTTAATATATCTGCCGATATCTCAAAATGGAATTGCGTATTAGTTTCAGCATTAATTAAAAATTCCCATATAGCCATAGAGAATTTAAAATTACAATTAAATGTTCTATCAACAAACTTAACTAATCTAACCTTTTTATCTATAAAGTATTGTAATTCTTTCTTTACTCTCTCTACATTTAGAAATCTTACTCCATGTGTAGTAGATGAAAGGCAATATTTACAGTTAAAAGGACATCCTCTAGACGCTTCATAATATACTATTTTATTATCTAAATTTTCATCCTCTTTATATGGAAACACTATCTCTTCCATATTCATTAACGGTCTATTTCCATTACTTATAACTTCACCATTTTCTTTAAAATATAATCCTCTTATATCTCTGACATCTCTACTTCCTAGTAAGTACTCAATAAACTCTCTATAAGTTTTTTCCCCTTCTCCTTGAATTACATAATCTCCTGGAAGTTCCTTTAATATATTTAAACTATCATAAGACACCTCTGGACCACCATAAACAATTTTTATATTTTCATCTACTAATTTTATTAAATTTGATAATCTCTTTACTACTTCTATATTCCAAATATATGTTGAAAAAGCTATTACATCAGCTTTTTCCTTTATTATTTCCTCTAATATTTTTTCATCTCTATCATTTATAGAAAATTCTCTTATTTTACATTCGTAATCCATATCCTCCGTAAATGCCTTTAAATACCTAACTGCTAAATTGCTATGAACAAACTTTGAGTTTATAGCTGTTAATAATACCTTCATCCTTTTCTTCCTTTCCTTGGTTTAACTATTTTATTTTTTCCCCTTTTATAAAGAAAATGTCTTCCCAAACTTTTTCTTCTTTTATTGTATATATATCACTCAACAACCTTTTTGTATCATCTATATTTGATTTAGAAATAGGGTTTAAATTTTTAAACTCAAATTCCTTTGTTTTTCCTGATGGCAAAACTGCCATAACCTTATTATTAAACACCTCACCAATTTCCTTATTTATATCCCATATATATATTTCTCCGCCAACCTTAACTAATTTACTAGCTTCTTTAATCAAATTAATTTTATTAGCTTCTCTCCACATACTACTTAAATAAAAGAATACTGTACAAGTATCATATCCCCCATAAGTATTTTTTTCATCAATAGACCCTTCTAATAAATCAACAGAAACCTCATCTATAGCATCCTTGGAAATATTATATATTACTCCATAGCTTTCCCCTACATCTAATACATCTCCTGTTAACTTTATGTCACTTAAATTTAATATAATTGTTTTTCCCATAAATACCACTCCCCATTTTTACTATTAATAAATTTTACTATTATATTTATATAATTATGTAAATTATTTTTATAAATTCATATTTTTTATTATGTATTTAGGTTTTGTAGTATTTTCTTCTTCCACATGTATATTACATCATTTTTATATGTTAATGCAAAAAAATATTTTGAGATTACTCCCAAAATATTTTTCACTCTTATTTAACTTTCTTTTTTTGTTTACTCTTATATATTAAAGCTAATATTATTGATATTACAAAGACTATAATGAATATCCAAATTACATTTGGTAGATTAAATATATTTTTATTCAACGCTCCTCCTATTTTATATAAACATCCACCCTTACTATCTAATATATATATATTTGAATTATTATATTTTATTTTCTCTACATGACTTTCCTTATCTAATGCAACTATAGCTCTAGATGTATTATTTTCTGTTAAAACATATATATAATTATCTATATTATCTGCAAATATTACTGTATCTTTAGGAAAACACTTTCCTTCGTAATCAATAGTTAATCCACTTAGTGATGATACTTTATCATGTTGATATCTAGGTCCTAATGTAACTTCTGTTGGATGATTATTTATAACATACGAAAGTTTATTGCTTCCATCAGAAAATCTTGGTGATATAATTGGATCTCCTCCGCTAAAATCTGGCCATCCATACCAAGATTTTTCTTTTATATCATATATATAATCCACATCATCCTTAACCGGTCTAACTCCACAATCCTCCATTCCACCAATTATAGCAGTTAACTTTCCTAGACTATCGATAGCTAAACCTTCAACATTTCTAATACCTGTAGCATAAGTTACAAATTCTTTACTATTTAAATCATATCTCAAAATACTTGCATTGCTTATAATATTCTCTTTAATTTTTTGCCCTTCCTCACACTTTGTTCCAAAAGGAAGAAACCCATAATTATTGTTATATCCTATACCTGTTGCTTCCCATTCAAAGGATGCCATATCTTCATTTTTATTATTTTCATCAACAACTCCAGAGTTAGTATTAGACCCTATACTTATATATAAATATTCATTATTTAAAATAATATTTGTTTTGTAATTTAATCCATTGTTAGGCAGATTATTAATTAATTCTATATAATTTTTCTTATTTGTATCATATAGTAATACTCTATTGTCACTTGCTATTATAATATCATTATTATAACATGCTATATCATATATATTTAACTCTTCATCATATAGTAAAATATCTTCTTTATTATCCTTATTTACTATTTTTATAGTATCTTTAAATGCTATGTATAAATTATTTTCTTTATCAAAATCAAAAGAGACTGCTCCTTCTAAAGCCTTTGTATTTATTGACCAATCTACATTTTTATAAATTAGATTCAAGTCATACCTATTACTAATTTTATAAATTCCAAATGATAAAGTTACAATAACTATTGAAAAAACTAAAAATTTTAAAAACCTCTTCATTAACTCTCCCCTCCTTTATATTTTTATTTATATTTTCTACATAATAAAATATTACTTAATATTTAAATAATAGATAGTTGTATCATATTATCTTATTTTACCGAATAAGTATTAATGTACTTAGCTCTTAACTTTTACTAAACATATATTGTAATTATTTTTTAAAATTTCAAATACTAATATCTTAAATAGATATATACTTTATAAAACTGCAGTACTATTTTTATTTATATTTTGACTTTATAGAGCTATTTTTTACTGTAGACTTATAAACTTTACTTAAGGAGGCAAATTATTTTGGGACAAGATAATTTTTTTAAAAACTCATTTTTCCTTACAGCATCAAATATCGCAACTGGAATTTTAGGCTTTATTTTTTCAATTTACTTAGCAGATATTGCAGGCCCTGAAGGTGTAGCTCTTTATGGCTTAGTAATGCCAATATATAATCTTTTTATTTGTTTAATGACAGCTGGAATAATTGCTGCTATCTCTCAACGTGCTGCTATATATGAATCAAAAGGTGAATATAACAATTTATTTAAAACTATTCGTTCTGTCGCTTTTTTTAATATAATTTGGGCAATAGCTATAGGCCTGATAGTCTTTTTTCTAGCTCCATACATAAGTCAATATGGAATTAAAGATCCAAGAACTATAAATGCCATAAAGGTAACTTGTCCAGCAATGGTTTTTATAGCACTTTCTAATATTTTAAAAGGATTTTTTTATGGTTCTTCTAAAATAAAAATTCCTGCAGTTATAGATATTTCTGAAAAAGCCATGAGAATAATAACAATAACCTTGTTAATATGGATTTTTCATGCAAAAACTTTATCATCAATTGTAACTTTAGCATATGTTTCATTAGCTTTAGGAGAGCTTCAAAGCTTACTTTTACTTTATGGATACTATAGATATACAGTAAACCGTATACCCCCTAGCTATGAAAAACCTGAAAGTAAAGCTCAACTTCTATTTAATGTATTAATAATTTCATTACCACTTTGCTTAAATGGATTTCTTGGAAATGCATTTTCTACAATTTCAACTTTAATTGTACCTAGACAACTTGTAGCTTCAGGCTTAGATTATAGCTCTGCACTAAATCTAATTGGAAGATTTAATGGTATGGCATTAACCATAGTTACATTTCCTCTTATAGTTGTAAACTCGATAAATACATTGTTAGTTCCAGACTTATCTCAAAGTATAAGTAATTCGGATTATTACAATGCTTCCGTTAGAATTAAAACTGTATTAAAAATTGCTTTTTTATTGGGAATGGCTACAACAGTTATATGTCAACTTATTCCAGACTCTCTAGGGCAGATGTTCTATAAAAGAGATGATTTAGGGTTGTATATTAGACTTGCTTCTTTATCGGCACCTATTTTCTTTGTAGCGAATACTATGTTTGGTATTTTAAATGGGCTCAATAGACAAAGTATTATTTTGAGAAACTCTATAATTATTTCTATTACTGAAATAGTATGTCTTTATATTTTTACAGCTATTCCTAGTATAAATATTTTTTCTTACGTTATAACTATATTTGTTACTTCAACTTTAGGATTAATAATAAATTTACATGAAGTAAACAAACATATTGAATTAAATTTATCTTTATTTAATATAATTATTTTCATACTTACAGGAATACTAGTTTATTTGATGCTTAATTTATTTACTAATAGACTATTAGATGGATTATTTATAAGTAAAAACATAATAGTAATAGTTTTAACATTTGGTATTTTTGCTTATCTCAGCAGATTTGGACTTGAAGAAGACTAAATAAAATTTATTTTTAACAAAAAAGATTCATTATCTTGTTATAGACAATGAATCTTTTATAATTTTATTCTACATATTTTTTCTTAAAAATCTTGGTAATAAAGTAAATAATCTTGGTGAAATCATATCTAAATCCTTCTTCTTTATTCCACCTAGTAAAATCATAGTAATAAAGTATACAGCACCACCGACAGCTATTAATATCAATGCAACTAAGCTAGTTAAAAGTCTTCCACCTTCAAGTATATTCATTATTCTATTAATAGGAATTTTACATAAATAAATACTTAAAGCCATAACACAAGATGCCATGAAAGGAATAATTCCTAATTTAATTATAGGAATTCTCATTTTAAATATTCTTCTTAATCTAATATGATTTATTATAACAGGAACAAGAAAGGCAAAGAAACTTGCAAAAACTGCCCCTAATATATTAATATCTTTCATTCCAACTAATATATAATTAATAACAAATTTTATTATAATACTTAAGAAAGCTGTACTTAACACTAAATATAATTTATTTATCCCTTGAAGAATTGTATTTTGAATAGCAGAAAGTGACATTAAAATTAATACAATCGAACCATACATTAATAATTGATATCCTTCTGTACTTCCATAAATCATTATATATACTTCTTTACTTAGCATAGATAATCCAACTGCTGCTGGAATTGTAATTAAATATGTTAATCTAAAGCTATATGCCATTTGTGATTTTAACTCTTTTTTCTTTTTCATTGTAAAAGCTTGAATTATTTTTGGAAAAACAGCTGCACTTAAAGCTGTAACAACTGATAATGGAACATATAATAAGGTATTATAACATCCTAAAATTCCAAATAACTCTTCTGCTTTATTATCAGCAAATCCTGCAAAAAGAAGTCTTCCCTTTACATTAATAGTATCTATCATTCCACTAGAATTCTGTAAAGCTGCAACTAATATAATAGGAACTCCATACTTAATAAGCTTTTTTAAAATCTTTCTATCACTAATATGCTTTTCGGCTTTATTTTCCTCTTCTGCCTTTTCTGCAAATCTTTTTCTATCATAAACTACAAGTATAAATATAAGTGCTACAATTGCACCTATAGTAGTACCAACCGTTCCCCCTGCACTTCCCCATTCAACACTTATATTGATAAAAATAAATGCAAAAATCAAACTTAATACTACATTTACAATTTGCTCTACAACTTGTGATATGGCTAGAGTTTTCATTTCCTCAACACCTTGAAGATATCCTCTATATGTAGCTAATATACAACTAAAAAATACTGTTGGAGCTAAAAACATTAATGATAACGTTACATTTTCCCATTGAGTTAATTTTGCAATAGGCTCTATAAGTACTATAAACCCAATTGTAATTACAGCTCCAATTATAGCTAGATACCTTCTTGCCAATTTCATAGCCCTTAATGCATCTTCTTCATGTCCCAATGCCCTTAATTCAGATACAACTTTTGCAACAGCTGGCTGAGCACCTAAGCTTGTAATAGCTAATATAAACACAAAATAACTATAACTTGCATTATATATTCCTATTCCCTGTTTACCAATTATAGCTCTTAATAATGGTATATATGCAGCTGAAAGTATTTTTACTAATATCCCAGCTACAGATAAGATAAGAAAACTACGCCCCACTGACTTCTCTTCCATAACATTCCCCTTTATACGTTCTATATACTAAATTTAAATACATCCTTTTTTATCTTTTTAAACATTGGTGGGAACGCTTCTGCAATAGTCTTATTTTTTAAATATTCTAACTTCCCATCTGCTCCTTTAAATATAAGTTTATATGCATAAAGGAACTGATAATTCAATCCAAATTTATTATCAAAGAATGAATTTAACTTTCTATCCCCATACTTAAAATCTCCTATTATAGGATTTCCTAAATGAGTTAAATGAGCTCTAATTTGATGACTTCTTCCTGTAATAAGATCAATTTCAAGTAATGAGTACGCCCCATTAGTTTGAACTGTCTTTACTTCCATAGCAATTTCTTTTGTATTAGGTCTTTTCTCATCAAAAACTTTTGATATATTTTCATTTTCATTTTTAGAAATATATCCTTTATATATTCCATCTCTTATTTTTCCCTTAACTAGAGCATTATAATACTTCTTTACATTACCTTCTCTTATCATTTCATTCATTGTTCTTAATGCTTCAAAATTCTTTCCAAATATAACAACACCAGAAGTATTTCTATCTAATCTATTACATGGTGCTGGAGTGAATGTCTTTTCCTTTTCTGGTAGGTAATCACCTTTCCCATGTAAATATGATAATACGTAATCTGTAAGTGAAGGCTCTGCACCTTTTTGATCTGGATGAACTAAAACACCAGGCCACTTTTCAACTATTAATATATTCTCATCTTCATATGTAACCATAAGACCACTATAGTTTACTTTTATAAACGAATCTTCTTTTTTCTCTTGTTTACTTTGAAGATATCTTATTTCGATAACATCTCCTAATTCTAAAGAGTAATTTTCTTTCTTTTTAACTCCATTTACTCTTATGTCACCCTTTCTTAATGCTTTAAAAATAGCACTTAAGGGTACATCCTTTAAATATTTTCTCAAAAACTTATCTAGTCTTTGCCCTGCCTCATTTGTTCCTATTTCAATTTTCAAAAAATCAACTCCTATATTATGTATATGAAACAACTCTTCTTTAAGTCAGAGTTGTAAATTCATCATCCTTCGACAATTTCCCATTATATTAGATTAATATTATTTTTTTAAGTTGTCAAATAATTTATAGCAACTTCACATTGAATTGCTACTCCAATAGGTAATGCATCTTCGTCTATATCAAATAAACTATTATGTGCTGAATGTATTATTCCTTTTTCCTCATTTCTAATTCCTAGAAAATAAAATACTGATGGCACTTCATTTGCAAAATACGCAAAACTTTCTACTCCTAACTTAGGATTTTTTTGCACTTTAACATTTTCAGAACCTATAATATTTTTTGCAGAAGCCTCTAGTATTTCAACCATATTATCATCATTATATAAACAAGGATATGATTCTTCTATCTCAATTTCTGCACTTCCTCTGAAAGTTGTACAAATTCCATTTACAATTTCTTTTAATCTTCTCTTAGCAAACTCTCTATCTTCATTTGTCATAGTTCTTATTATTCCACCTAGCTTTACCTCACTAGGAATTATATTTTGTGCTGTTCCACCATGTATACTACCAATTGTAACAACTGCAGGATTTACAGGTTTTATTTCTCTGCTAACAATACTTTGTAATGACGTAACAACATGACTTGCAATAACTATTGGGTCAACTGCTGTATCTGGATAAGCTCCATGTCCACCTGATCCCTTTATTGTAATAGTAAATGGATTAGAGGCTGCATTTACTGTACCTCTTTTAACCATTATCATTCCTGCATCTAATACTTCTTCAACATGCAAACCACACATAACATCAACAGCAGGATCTTTTAAAACACCTTCTGATATCATAACTTTTGCTCCTCCAGTAGTTTCTTCTGCAGGCTCAAATATTAATTTTACAGTTCCATTAAATTTATCTTTATTTTTATTTAATAGCTTTGCTGCACCTAATAAAATAGTTGTATGTCCATCATGTCCACAAGCATGCATTTTTCCATTAATCTTTGACGCATAGCTACAACTTTTTTTATCTTGCATTGGTAATCCGTCTATATCAGCTCTTAATCCGATTACCTTATTATTAATACCTTCTTTAGTTCCTTTAATTATTCCACATACTCCCGTACCTGCAAACTCTTTAAACTCTATTCCTTCTTTAGTTAAAAATTCTTTTATAAATTTAGATGTATTAGTTTCTTCAAATCCTAATTCTGGATATTGATGCAGAGTTCTTCTTACTTCTATTAATTCTTCCTTAATATTATTTGCTTCTATATTAAAATTCTTCATAATTATAAAAACTTCTCCCAAAAAAATTTACAGGCTTATACTAAAAAATATAAGCCTTCTAGATTAATTATATAGTATGAACCCTGTTTATTCAAATACTTTGATATTCCTTCTAGCTTTTTCTGAATTTATCTTAGCATTTTTTCTAATTCATAAAGTCTAAACCTCTCTGGTTGTTGGAATTCTGCACCTGAAGACCTTTTTTCTATTAATTTCTTATATTCTTCAAATTGTGCATCTCCAAGTTTTTTTCTTATTACATTTAATTCACACTCCTGAATATATTCTCGCTCTTCTTGAGACAAAACTATATATTTATTTAACTTGGATATTATCTCATTTAAATTTTCTTTTTCTTCAGAAGTAATTAAATCATTATTTTTTTCAATAAATGCTTCTATCTTTTTTCCCTCTTCAGGTGAATAAGCTAATACTAATTTATTAAAACAACTTAATCCTAAAGTAATAATAGTTGTAAATAAAACTAGCTTCATATATTTTTTATATTTTTTCATAACAAAGCCACCTTTTTTGTATATTACATTTTTATTATTACCAATTTTATAAAATATTAATTAAAGTTACTTAATTAATATTACTAAGTTATTTTCCATTAATATTCTTAAAGAAAAACTTCTATCAATATCATTTTTAAATTTTAATGTTATTTTATCTCCAGATATAGCTTTAACTTTTCCATCTCCATATTCCCTATGAAAAATAGAATCTCCTTTCTTAATGCCATAATCAACTACATTACTCTCCTCTTCTAAACCACTCTCTAAAATGAATCTTGATACATCACCAAATTTACCTCTTATAGTTTTAGGAGAAAATACATAGAGATTCTTAATGGCTCTAGTTATCGCAACATAAAAAAGCCTTCTTTCTTCTTCTAAATTTTCTTCAATTGATGACTTATGAGGAATAGTTTCTTCTACACAATTAATAATAAATACATTTTTAAATTCCATACCTTTTACACCATGGATTGTACTTAATATTACTCCATCTTGAACTACTTTACTTTTTTCTATCTCTTCTTTGACATTTTGTACGTGTGATAAAAATTCTGTTATACTTCTAAAACCTTCTATTGCACCCTTAAACTCTTCTAATACATCTTCTAAATCGTTAAAATTTTGATTATACTTATTTGAATATTCCCTAAGATAATCAATATATCCAAGAGAAGATATTATATATTGTACAGCACTTCCTAATGAAATTTTATTTAAATAGGCAATTTCTTTCTTTAAATCATCTAACTTCTTAGCTTGAAATGGTGCAGTATCACTTTTATCTATAAGAATATCAAACACTTTCTTATATTCTTTATAAGTTGCTACATAACTTAAATTACTTTTACTAATATACCTAAAAGGTTTATTTATTATATTATTGAAGGCCTCCTTATTATAAGGATCTATAGCTAACATTAAATAATTTATAATATCTTTACATATAAAATGTTCAAAAAAATTATATCCTTTATCTAATAAAACAAAAGGAACCTTTCTCCTTGTAAAAGTATCAATTAAACTTCTCGCTTCCATATTAGTCCTATACAATATTGCATTATTACTATAATCTTCACCAATAAAGCCTTTGATAATATTAACGATTTCTTCACCTTGAAGAAACTCATTATATGGCTTTATAAATCTCATAATTCCTTTTTCTGATTCAAAAGATAAAATTTCTTTATTATTTCTTCCTAAGTTATTAGCAATCAAATTTTTAGATATATCAATTATATTTTTTTTACTTCTATAATTTGTTGATAGATATACTTTTTTTCCATTAGGAAATGATTTATCAAATTCAACCATATACTCAGGTTTAGAACCTCTAAAAGAATATATACATTGATCTTCATCTCCTACTGCAAACAACTCATTTTCTTCATTAATCATTTTTAAAAATTCTATTTGCAACTCATCACAATCCTGAAACTCATCAACTAAAACATATTTAAATAAACTTCTATATTTTTTTAATATATTTAAATTATTCTTTAATAAATATATTACCCTCACAGACAAATCATCAAAATCCCAAAGTTTTTCTTTTTCTTTTTGTTCCTCATACTTTTCATAACATTCCTTAAAAACTTCCATAGATATTGATGGAGAAAACTCTTCTAACTTACCTAATGATGTTTTGAATAATGATATATTATTTAAAACATCTCTAACTTTATCATCATTTACATCATCAAAATATTTTCCTAATACACTTTTTACTATTCCATGGCCTTTACCACCATCTATTATTTTTATATCAAATCCTTCTCTTAATAAAATTTTATAAAACAATCCATGGAAGGTTCCAAAAAAAGGCGCAATCTCCTTTTTAAAAATATTTTTATATCTAGACTTCATATTTTCAGCAGCTGCTCTAGTAAATGTTATAACAATTATATTGCCAACCCTTACATCTCTTTCTTCAATTAAATGGTTAACTCTATTTATTATAACTGTTGTTTTCCCACTTCCAGGAGCTGCTACTACTAATACATTTTTATCCTTAGTATTTATTGCTTTCATTTGATAATTATCTAACTCCATCTTCATATGTGCTCCTTAAATTTAATATACTTTAATTATTACCACTATTATAATACAAATAACTATATTGTAATAATTTATATATAGATGTACAATATCTTTAGGTATTTTTCAATAAAGGAGATAAAAATGGAAAATTTAATGAGATTTGACGTTACTAACGAAAGAAATCTTACAATGCTTGTAGATTTTTATGAATTAACAATGGCTAATGGATACTTTAATAAAGGAGTACAAAACAGAATAGCATACTTCGATATGTATTTCAGAAGAGTACCTGATGGTGGTGGATACTGTGTTATGGCCGGAGTTGATCAACTTATTCAATATTTAAATAGTTTATCATTTACTGAAGGAGATATTAAATATTTAGAAGCAAAAAATATTTTTTCACAAGAATTTATAGATTACTTAAGAAACTTTAAGTTCGAATGTGATGTTTGGGCTATACCTGAAGGAAATCCTGTTTTTCCTAATCAACCTTTAGTAACAGTTAGAGGTCCTGTTGTACAAGCTCAATTTGTTGAAACAATGATACTTTTAACTATAAACCATCAAACATTAATAGCTACTAAGGCAAATAGAATTTGTAGAGCTGCAGATGGACGAACTGTTATGGAATTTGGTTCTAGACGTGCACAGGGTTATGATGGTGCTATATATGGTGCCAGAGCTTCTATAATAGGTGGCTGTGATTCTACAGCATGTACCATTGCAGATAAATACTTTAACGTACCAGCTGTTGGTACAATGGCTCATAGCTGGGTTCAACTATTTGATACTGAATATGAAGCTTTTGAAGCATGGGCACAAACATATCCTGATAATTGCTCTTTACTAATCGATACTTATAATGTTCTTAAATCAGGATTACCTAATGCTATTAAGGTTTTTGATAATATTTTAAAACCTCTTGGTAAGAGACCAAAAGGAATAAGAATTGATTCTGGAGACATAACTTACTTAACTAAAAAATGTAGAAAAATACTTGATGCTGCTGGTTATAGCGATTGTAAAATAATTGTATCTAATTCTTTAGATGAACATATAATCAGAGATGTTCTTTCACAAGGAGCTTGTATAGATTCATTTGGAGTTGGTGAAAGATTAATAACTGCTAAATCTGAACCTGTATTTGGTGGTGTTTATAAACTTGTGGCTGTTGAAAAAGACTCAACAATAATTCCTAAAATAAAAATTAGCGAAAATAGCGAAAAAATCACTAATCCTGGATTTAAGAAAATATACAGATTATTTGATAAAAATAATGACACTGCAATAGCTGACATTATTTCTCTAAACAATGAAAATATTGATGAAAATTCAGAACTTGAAATATTCCATCCAATTCACACATGGAAAAGAAAAAAGATAACTAACTTCTATGCAAAAGAATTATTAGTTCAGATTTTTGAAAAAGGTGAACAAGTATACTCTTCACCTTCAGTATTAGAAATTAAAGATTTTTCAAAAAAAGAAATATCTAAATTATGGCCTGAAATTTTAAGATTTGAAAATCCTCATACTTATTATGTAGATCTTTCTGAAAAGCTTTGGAAGCTAAAGCAAGAACTTTTAATGGAAAATAATCATTAAAAATAATAGTCACTGATATCTTTTTACTTCAGTGACTATTATACTTACTCATCCTTATATCCAACATAGGATGGAATTATATATTCCAAATTTGAATCCTGTGAATACATAAAATCATCATCAATAATTTCTTTAAAAATAACCTTTTCTCCAACTAAATGCTCTACAAAAGGACAAATCTCATCGTTGTTTTTACCCGGACTCATTGGACATTCATTGCTACAACTTACCCGTTCCTTCTTGCTTGACCAAAATGGACATTTACTCATAACCCATACCCCCACTTTATTTGTAAACGAAATCATAAGGCTATTATATAACATAATTATACATAAATAAACCCTTATCCCATTTTTATAATGTTTATACTATTTATTTATAATATAACATATTTTCTCATTAAATCAATATTTTTATAATTTTTTGATAAAAAAATATCAATTTCTCCATAGAAGAAATTGATATTTAAATATTTCATATTAAAATTATTTTACTGCAGAGTTTTTAACAACTGATATCTTAATTATTTCGTTTTGGAATGCTTTTAATAAAGCTTTTTCTAAAACTTTTTGTTGGTCGAAATTTTCAATATCTCTACACTCAGCAAATACTTTATTTAATTCTCCATCAACATTAGTATATGTTAATGTAACATATGGTTTATCGTATTCAACCTTTATAATTTTTAATCCCCAAGAAATTTGAGCATAATCACCATCAACTGTTAACTTAGTTAAAGACTTTAATTTTTCATTTTCAGCGTTTGGATCATTAATTATTAATAGTTCATCGCCTACTTTATATTTTGCCATATACTTTATCCTCCTTTATATCAACATTAATTATAAATTATATTTTATACAATTAATGCATTAAATATGTAATTATTAATTCTTACTCTTCTTATAAAATATCATAATGTGTATAATTTTACAATGAAATTTTAATAAGTTGAAGTTATCAAATAATAAATGTTATTGACAAATAATTATAATTTTTAATATAATGTTATTAAATAAATATAGGATGGTGTACCTTATGGAAGATATAATTCTAACCTTTAAAGAAAAAAAACTTAAATTAACACCTCAAAGACTAGCTGTTTATCAATACTTAAAAAGCACTAGTGAACACCCTTCAGCTGAAACTATTTATAAATCTTTACAACCAAATTATCCTACTATGAGTTTAGCTACTGTATATAAAACATTAAAAACGCTAGTAGAAATTGGACTTGTACAAGAATTAAATGTTGGTGAAGGTAACTTCAGATATGATGGTAATTGCAGCGAGCATGGTCATATACAATGTATTACTTGTGGTAAAGTAGATGATTTACACGATGTTGATTTTTCTCCATTAAATAAAATGGTTGAAGAAAATACTCAATATAGAGTTAAATGGAATAAGCTTTTCTTTTATGGGTTATGTAAAGAATGTCAGTAGAATATCTACTGGCTTTTTTTATTATATAAGTATTTATTATCTCATCTAAACATATACTTAACTGAGGTGATACTATGTTCAATTTTATAACATTAAAAAAGAAATTTTTTATAGCATTAATTATTGCTATTTTTATAATATGTACAAGTATATATATTATAAGTAATACATATCCAAAAAACACACAAACTATCTCTAATAAAACTCTTGAGGATACTAAAGAATATGATTTTGATTGCGATGGGGAAGATGACCAATTAACTGTTATATCAACTAATTCAACATATTCTATAAAAATTAAAAACTCCCTTGGAGAAATATTATTAAAAAGCAATGAATTTGACTACTCTCTATTAGATATAACCTCTTCCTGTACTATAAATATTTCATACTTAGATTTAAACAGAAATAAAGTTCCTGAATTGATTATTAGTGGTTTTAAAAATAATAAACCTACTTTTTATATATTCCAATGGGTAGATACTACGTTTGAAGAAGTAGTCTTTTCTCAAAACAATATTTTAGGAATTCTCGACTACAATAATTCAAGAACACCTAAGATATATACAACAAACTCTACTACCGGAGATAAAGGTACCAACGGCTATATACTAAATTCGCATTCTTTAAAAGATATTACATTTAGTAGTCCTAAAATCCCATCTCTAGGAAACATGCAAACACTTATAAATATTATTGAGGCTGATTATGAATTAGATGATGCACCAGATATATTTACTTCATATATCCCTAGCAAAGAATTAGGTGTATTGTGGAACTTAGATAAATTAACTTATAGATATTCATTTCAAAAAGGTTATTTCTATGATATTTCATGGGATGATTCAGGAAAAGCTACTTCACTATATTGGATTCTTTCCTTTGAAAAAGTTAATTTTACTGATTCAAACAAAAAAACTGAAGAACTCACTTTACATGTAAAAGCTGAATTAGACGAATTAGATGAATATAAAATTTCTTCAATAATTAAGTACTAATAAAAGGCCGCTATAAAAGCGGCCTAAAAGGGGGATGGGGGGGTTTAGCTTTAATGAAGATTTCTCTTCATTTGCTATAGGAGAATACTCTCCGGTACAGTAATAGTATTAACCTTTCTCTTAATTTTATTCACTTATTATTAATATTACTCATCAAATACCCCATCATTATACATCAAAATTATCTTATCTATAAAAGCTCCTCTTTCTCCATTTACAATACTTCTAATAGCCTTTAACATCTGTATGTTTTCATCATTTCTATCAACTTTCCCATCTAATATATCATCATTAACAACTTCACTAGTTTCCTCTTCATCATTATTGGACTCTTTATTAAAATTCATAACATTAGAATTTTGATTCATGGAACTTCCCATAGGATTCATAGCTCCCATTAAATTTCCTAAATTCAAATTATTAAAATCAAATCCTTGTGTATTCATAGACTGTAATAAACTATTTATTTGATTCATGTCTATGTTACCAAACATACTACTTAACAATTGATTAGGATTTATTCCAAATGGTCCATTATTATATGTTTGCCTATTATTCATATTTGCATTATTATTCATATTCGCATTATTTCTATTTTCATTTGCAGTTTCACGTCTAGTATCGCCTCTGCTTTTATGCTTACGCTTGGACATATAATTTCCTCCAATTAATTTCTTTACTCCATTATATGTAATTTAATAATATATGTTTATAATTTAGGACATTTTTTTGGAGGGTCATAAGACCCTCCATCCTCTTAACTAACAGCAGCAGTTACTTTCACAGCAACAGTTGTTTCCTACGTTATTATTTCCTCCAAATAGGCTACCATAGGATCCACCACATAGTAAGAATAATAAGATTATTAGATATGAACAGTTGTTATTAAGAAGTCCTGAACCACATGCAATTAATAAGAATATAATTGGTGCTACACAATTATTTAATCCACCAAATATATTTCCACATCCTCCTGCATTATTTGCTACAGCATTATTACAGCAGCAAGGTTCACAACAACAAGGTTCACAACAACATTCTTGGCAACAACATTTATTGTGTTTTTTCTTTGACATAACTATTCCTCCTTCCTACTAAATTATACTAGGCCAGCATAAGGTAATGCGTTATTTCCGCATCCAAAGCTACCGTTACATAAGAATAGGATAACTAGCAAGAATAAATATCCTCCACCACAATTTCCTAATCCACCAAAGAAACCATTATTTGAAGTATTTCCTCCGCAACAACAATTACTACTTGTGTTACATCCACATCCATATCCAGTGTTTCCAGCGTATCCGCCACATCCACCTTGTCCAGCATAGAATAAAATTAATAATATCCAGATCCAGCTTCCAAAGCCACATCCTAAATTACCATTACCTCCAAAGCCATTACAGCCTTGATCTACTGGAGGATAGCTTGGACATTCAATGTCATTTAATTCATCAATCATATCATGCATACTAGGCATATTAACATTCCTCCTAAGGATTTGATTTTTTTGTTTTTATACTATATACTATTCTTCTCAATGTTATTTGACACCATTTTCATCTCTTTCATGATATTTTTTTCTTAAAATTTCTTAATTTTAATTTTGATGCCTCCCTAACATTTCCCCTCTCTACTAATTATTCTAAATAGCTATTAAATGTGATAAATATTATAAAAAAAATAGCTACCCTTATTTGGGTAGCTATTTCATTTAAACTTGTGCTTCTTCTGATAAATCTTCAAATATATTGTTTATAAGCTCATCTTTTCCTTTTTTATTTAAAGATGAGAAGAAGTAAAATTTATCTGTACTTCCAAGTCCTAATGTTTCTTTTATTAACTTTCTACTTTTTCCAAGATCATTATTAGAAAGCTTATCACTCTTTGTTGCTATAACTATACAATCATAATCAAAGTGTTTAATCCATTCATACATCATGATATCATCAGCTGTAGGTTTATGTCTTGAATCAACTAAAAGTATAACTCTCTTTAACTCTTCCCTACCAGTTAGATACATTTCAATAGTTTTTCCCCAGCTTTCCTTTTCCTTCTTAGATACTTTAGCATATCCATACCCCGGTAAATCTACTAGATAAAAGTCATCATTTATCAAGAAAAAGTTTATAAGTCTTGTCTTACCAGGTGTTTGAGATACCTTAGCAAGTTTTTTTCTGTTTGTTAAAGCGTTTATTATAGAACTCTTACCTACATTAGATCTTCCAACAAAGGCAATTTCATTTCTACCATCAATTGGGTATTGATTTCTCTTAACTGCAGATATAATAAACTCAGATTTTTTAATTATCAATTTTATCAACTCCGATTAATGCATTTTGTAATACTTCTTCAACATTATCAGCAAATATTAAATTTAATTTACCTTTAATTGAAGTAGGTATTTCATCTACATTCTTTTTATTTTCTTTTGGTAAAATAATTGTATTAATTCCTATTCTATGTGCTGCTAAACATTTTTCTTTAACACCACCAATAGCTAATACTCTTCCTGTTAAAGTAACCTCTCCAGTCATAGCTATATTTCCCTTTACCTTATTTTTTGATAAAGCAGATACTAATGCAGTAACTATTGTTACGCCTGCAGAAGGTCCATCTTTAGGAACAGCCCCTTCCGGAACATGGATATGAACATCATTTTTCTTATAGAAATCCTCAGGTATGCCATATTTATGGCCATTAGCTCTAACATAACTATAAGCAGCCTTAGCAGATTCTTGCATTACCGAACCTAATTGACCAGTTAATTCCAACTTGCCATTCCCTTTCATAACTGCAACTTCAACTGGTAAAGTATCTCCACCATATGCAGTCCAAGCAAGTCCAGTAACAACTCCAATTTTATCATCCTTTTCTTCATTTTCAAATTCAAATACAACTGGACCTAAATATTTTTCTAGCTTACTTGTAGAAACTGTTAAACTCTTTTTCTTACTTTTAATTAATTCAGTAATAGCTTTTCTAATAACCTTATTAATTTGTCTTTCTAAAGTTCTAACCCCTGATTCTCTAGTATATCCATTTACTATTTCTTTTATAGTATTATCAGAAATTTTTATTGTTTTTTCATCAACACCATACTCTTCCATAGCCCTTTTAAGCAGATGGTTTTTAGCAATATTGAACTTTTCTTCATAAGTATATCCTGATACCTGAATTATTTCCATTCTATCAAGTAAAGCTCTAGGTATAGTATCTAGCGAATTGGCAGTTGTTATGAATAAAACATTTGATAAATCAATTTCAACTTCCATAAATGCATCTCTGAAAGCCTTATTTTGATTTTGATCTAAAACTTCCAATAATGCATCTGCTGGATTACCTTTATAGTCTGAACTTAATTTATCAATTTCATCTAATAAAATCAACGGATTACTTACTTTAGCTTCTTTTAATGCATAAACTAATCTTCCAGGCATTGCACCTATATAAGTTCTTCTATGTCCTCTTATTTCAGCCTCATCACGAACTCCACCTAAAGAGATTCTTACAAACTTTTTATTTAATGATTTAGCTACTGATTTAGCTATAGAACTTTTCCCTACTCCTGGTGGACCAACTAAGCATAAAATAGGTCCTTTTAAAGATTTAGTATATTGCTTTACTGCTAAATATTCTAAGATTCTTTCTTTAACTTCTTCTAATCCATAATGTTCTTCATCAAGTATTGTAGAAGCCTTTTCTATATCAAATGAATCCTTAGTAGTCTTACTCCAAGGTAATGCAACAACCCAATCTAAATAACTTCTAATGCTATTTCCATCACTTGAGTTAGATGATTTTAGCCTTGATAACTCATATTCAGCTTTTTCTCTAACTTCCTTTGGCATTTTAAGCTTCTTTAATTGTTCCGTATATTTATTTATCTCTCTTTTTTCTTCATCTTCTCCAAGCTCTTCTTGAATAGCTTTTATTTGCTCTCTTAAGAAATATTCTTTATTACTTTTATCAAGCTTAGTTTTTACTTTATTTCCTATTTCTTTTTCAATTTGAATTATTTGTATTTCTTCATCAATAAAGACAAGTAACTTTTCTATTCTTTCATGAACATTGATAGTTTCTAAAATTAATTGCTTCTTTTCATCCTCTAATTGTATATAAGCAGCAATTAAATCTGTAACTTTACCTAAATTTTTCTCTTGCTCCATCATTTGAAGAACTTTACTATCATCACCTTCTGTCACATGTATATATGCAGCAAATGCCTTACCAAGCTGATTTCTAAAAGCTAAGTCTTCATTAGTTTCAACATCTTTTTCAGATTCTGATATTTTTTCTATAACACCCCTAAGATGATTATCTTTTTCTTCAAATTCTAATAATGTAGCTCTTTCTATTCCTTCAACCAATACTCTTGTAGTTCCCTTTGGAAGCTTAAGTATTTGCTTTATTTTACATATAGTTCCTATTGAGTACATGTCCTCTTTTTCATTTGGCAACTCAACTTCTGGATCTTTTTGTGTAACTAAAAATATTTTACCCTCTTGTAGCATTGCTTCTTCTAATGAAGCAATAGACTTTTCTCTACCAATATCAAAATGTATAATCATATTGGGAAAAATAGTAATACCTCTAAGAGGAATTAACGGTAATAAAATTGAATCTGTATTCATTTTCCCCCTCCATTCTAAAGACTATCTTATTAATACATTTAACTTTTCCATTATACACATAAATACATCTTTTTTCAACTTCATACACCAAATAGTTAAACTGCGAACTACAGTGAGAACGAAAAATGGAATATTACTTTTCCGGGAAGCGGTGAAATTTTCACTTTGAATTT
>NZ_JAASHM010000003.1 GCF_019734195.1 Clostridium sp. K13
TCATTAAAAATAGCTTGTTAAAGTTCATTTTTTATTTAACTGTAAAATTATTCAAGGAAAACTGCACTATTATAGTTGACTATTTAAAATTACAAGTGTAAACTATAATTACAGATTACAATTGTAATTCAAAAATGGAGGTGACTTGTATAAATATATTAAATATAATATTTCAAGTATCGATACTGACTTCAATCTTAGCAATTATTATATTAATTTTAAGGCCTATGATAAGAAAAATATTGGGAATTAATATAGTATATTTTTTATGGCTTTTATTAATAATTAAATTGATTATACCTTATGGTCCAGAAAGTAAAATAAGTATTTACAATTTATTTAATAAGGTTGATACCTCCATTTCATATGATGAAAAATTAATAAATGATAATTCTCAAATAAAGTCGTATACAAATAAGATAAAAACACCTATAAATAACACTTCAGAAACTTCAAATAATATTATTGAAAAGCCTATGTCAAAATCAGCAAATATAAATAATTATTTTAATACAAAAACAATATTAATCTCCATATGGATAACTGGAATTTCTATATTTTTTATATTTTTAATTTTTTCTTATTATAAGTTGATCAATATAAGAAAAAATATGATATACAGATATAATAGACAGTCTTATAAAATATTAAAGGATTGTTTAACTTTATTAAATATAAGAAGAAATATAGAAATATTAGTAGTTAATGAAATTAGTAGTCCAGCTTTATGTGGTGTTATAAAACCTAAAATTTTAATTCCAATAAAAATATTTAATAATATTAAGAAGGAGGAATTAAAATATATAATTTTACATGAGCTATGCCATTATAAAAGAAAAGATGTTACTTTAACTTTGCTTATATATTTATTAAAGGCTGTATACTGGTTTAATCCAATAATATTATTTGCACTAAATACATTAAAAGAAGATTGTGAAGTAGCTTGTGATAATATGGTTATTTCAAAGTTAGATAAAAGGGAAAGGGTATCTTATGGTTATACAATTATTAACGTTCTTAGTTATATAGGGGAAGCTTCTATACCTTTAGGAATTAGTTCAATGATTAATAATAAGAAAAAGTTAAAGGAGAGAATTATTATGATTGGAAATAATAAAAAGATTGGAATTGGAAAAATAATAACTGGTATAGGGATTATAATATTATTAGGTAGTATTACTTTAAGTAGTGGTATGAATTCAGAGAAATCTGAATTAAAGGATACAAATAGTATTAATAAAAAATTAGTTAATAATATTTCTAATGAAATAAATACTAAGGTTGTAAAAGGTAAAGATGTAACTTTAGATGTTGATTTAAATGAAGTATCTCTTACTAATAAAGAAGTAAATTCAAAAATTAATGCAGTTATTTATAACTCTCATGGTGATGAGGAGTACAAAGATGGCTATTCTGTTATGGATGCAGGAAGAGTATTAAATGATAAGTTAAATGAATTAAGTATAAATTCAACATTTTTAGAATGTCAACAACCAAGTGAATATAAAACATCATTTTTAAATGCAGAAAATACTATTAAAGAGAATATAGCAAATTTTTCAAGTTATGTTTTAATAGATATTCATAGGGGAGAAAGTAATGAAGAAGATACAGATAAATCAGATGTAGAAATAATTTTAGCAGAAAAATGTGAAAATTATAGTGAAAACTTAAGCTTAGCAAATACTTTAAATGAGGAGTTACTTAATAGGGGAATAAAAACAAAAATAGTACAATATAAAGAAGGAATAAATAACTTTAATTTACATTTATCAAAAAAATCAATTGTTTTAAATGTAGGTGATGAAACAATGAGTGTAGAGGAAATTAATAAGATATTAGATAGTATTAGTGAAAGCTTTTCAACAATTCTACAATAATAATTAAATCTAGTAGGCAGATTTATAAATTATAAATTTGTCTACTATTTTTGTTTATAAATAATATTTATAATATTGAAATATAGATATTAATATAAGGTTATAAATGATCAAGAAATAGAATTGTATCTAGAATTGTTATATAACCTTAATTAGAAACTAATTAAGGTATTCATATGGATAATAATTTAAAAAAGTAGTAAAATAGTATTAAAGATTTGGGGGATTTAAACCTAATATAAAAGTAGGTGAGCATTTTGAATAAATCAGTAAAAGAGTTTTTAGGGTGGATTCTAAAATATTTAGTAATTGTTATTACTACTATAGCTTTAGTACTTGGAGGAGATTTACTATTCATTGAAAGTCATAAGTTAATTTCTGAAAAAAAATCATTTATACTTTATACAATATCATCTGAAAGTATGGTAGCTATTATGATACTTATTGCTTCTATTATTGGAATAATAATATTTAAGCTTAATAGAAAATTTTTAAGTAAAAAGATATCATCTAAAAGTAAGGGTGAACTTAGATATGAAAACATAGATTCATATAGTTCATTAGTTAAATGGACTATTTTAATGGATAAAAGAATAAGTAGTATTACAAAGGGAAGCCTATTTAAAGTATTATATATTCTTTTTGTAGTTGGAATCATAACCTTTAGTTATACTAATTATACAGCAGTAACAAATGATGAAATAATTTATAAAAAAGTTTTTTCAGACAAAGTATATTATTATGATGATGTTGAAAAATTAGAGTTAGGCTTTACAAAAGGTCAAGATAGTGATGTATATTATAACCTAGTTATGAGAGATGGAAATAAAATAAGTTTAATTGGTGGGTCAATTGAAGTTGTTGATGAAAGTTATGAAAATGTTGTATATGAAATAGATAGTAAGCTGCAAAGCCTTGGAAAGGCAAAGGTGGTTGATAGATTTTATATAGATGACTTTAAGAATATGGGTTATAGCCAAGAGTATGTAGAAAGAGTACTTAGATTATTTGAATAACACTTTATCTAAAAATTTATAAAATTAGTCATGTTATATATTTATAATGTCATAATTAAATAATTTAGTCTTAAGTTATACTTGGAATATTTGCAAAGATGTAATAATAACTAAGGGGTTTCTCTTAGTTATTATTACATCTTTTTTGAAATAATTTAAAAAAATACAATAAAGGTAAAAATATAATTATATAACAAAGCAATCACTACTATAAAGGTAGGTATAAAAGATAGTAAGAAAGATAAAGAAAAACCAGTAGAACCAAATGATCCTACTAATCCTGATAATCCTAACGATTATGAAGATAAAACAGAACCAGTTAATCCAAACAAACCAAGTAAACCTTCAGATAACAATAAACCCAATAAACCATCTAGCTCAAAGTTACCACAAACTGGAGCCGTAGTAGGTAGTAGTTATAATTATTATTGGTGGTGTTCTAATTGTTGGATTAGGAACAGTATTATTAAGAAGAAAAAAGAAATAATATAAAATAAAAAAAGAAATCTTAGTTTAGATAAATTACTAAGATTTCTTTTTTTGCTTTTTTATAAATTAAATTACTTAATTATGGGTAAATTAGTATAAGCAATTAGTTAGAACTAAAGAAAACTTAAGGAGAGGAAAGCTAATATGATTGATAAGCTTAGAAATAATAAATTTTATATAAAATATGGAGTTATAATTATATTTATAGCTTTAGTTGTTATATTAACAGTTAAAACAATAGTTTATAGTGAAAATATAATTGAATGGATTGTATACCAATTTAAAAATTTTATAGGGATAATTAAACCTATTTTATATGCTATGTTATTAGCTTATTTATTAAATGAGCCAATGATGTATATAGAAAAATTATTATCTAACCTTCTATCAAAAACATCTAAAAAAAACAATTTAAAATATAATTTCTTATTAAGATTATTAAGTATTATTTTACTTTTATCTTTAGTAATTGTTTTATTAGTTTTAATATATAACTATATAGTCCCTCCAATATTTAAGAGTATTAATGAGATAATAGACTCCTTACCAGAGTTTGAGAACCAATTAAAAATATGGAGTAATGAAATTATTAAAAGCTTAAAAGATAAAAATATAGATATACCAATTACAGGACAAATAGCATCACAAATAGCAGGTAAGGTTGGAATAGCAGCTGAGAAAATAGTAAGCTTTTTTGTAACTTCAATATCTAATATTTCTTCATTTATATTAAATTTTGTTGTTACTATCATATTGATGATTTATTTCTTATCTGATAAGGAAAGATTAATAAGGCAATTAAAGAAATTTGCTCATATTTTACTACCCAATAAATTTGAAAATGCTCTTACAACCTTCTTGATAGATTTAGATAATATAGTTGGTAAATTCATTTTAGGAGAAATTTTAGATTCAATAATTGTTGGCATAGTTTCAACTATTCTGTTATTAATAATAAAACATCCTTTTGCAGTTTTAATAGGTGTTTTAGCTGGGACAACTAATATAATTCCATATATAGGACCAATTCTTGGCGCTGCATTAGCATTTCTTTTAGGTATATTTACAAGTATGTCTATGGGAATAACAGGAGCAATATTACTTTTATTATATCAACAAATTGATGGGAATTTTGTTTAACCTAAAATTGTTGGAGATAAAATTGGATTATCTCCAGTTTGGATACTTATAGCTGTATTAATTGGAGGAAGTTATTTTGGTGCACTAGGAATGATATTATCTATGCAAATAGCAGGATTAATTAGAATTTACTTAAATAGATATGGTGAAAAAAAGCTGAATTAGCTTATAAGTTATTTAAAAATAAATTTTTGTATAAAGTAAAGAGGTAATTAAATGAAAAGATTTATAAGAGAACAGGTAATGAAAGTAGCAGATGTTTTAGAAACTATAATTGGAATTCTTTTAGCGATAAGTATTGCTATTTCAGTGGTATATCTTATTTTTGATTTAACTTCTATTTTTTCAATCAATAGTAATTTAGATTCATTTAATAGTTATCTTTCTAAAGCTTTTAATTTTGTAATTGGAATAGAATTTATAAAAATGTTATGTAAGCATACTCCTGAAACTGTAATAGAGGTTTTATTATTTGCAATTGCAAGGCAATTAATTGTGGAGCATATGTCTATTTATGAAAATTTAGTAGGAATAGCATCTATTGCTGCATTATTTGCTACTAGAAGATACTTATTTTATAATTTCGATGAAGTAGATAAAACTATTTATAGGGGAAGTGAAAGAGTTAAAAGAATTAATTTATTAGAGAATATAGAAATACCTTATGAAAATAAGGAAGATACATTAGAAGAAGTAATTTTGAAAGAGGTTGACTCTAGGAAATTAGAATTAGGTACAGGATTATGCATATATTATCCAGGATTTGCTTTGAAAGTAGAAAAGATAAAGAACAATGTAGTTACAAGAGTTGAAGTTATCAGATCATTAAAAAAGAAATAAATATTTATTTTATTTAATAATATATGAATGTGATATATAATTATGTTAAATTTAAAATAAGAGATAGAGACATTGTCTCTAAAATAAATAAGATGAGTAAAATTTATGTGTCACAGTTATTTAAAGATAATTAAGTATTAGAGTTACTTAAAGATACTGATATAGGAATTGAGATTATCGAATTTGGAATTGGATTTGTTTTAGATAAAAATGATAATGGATTAAATGATTATTATAAGAGAATGGGTTCATGTATAGATAATAGATTTTTATCATTACAGGGACCTTTCTTGATTTAAATCCAGCAAGCTTTGATAGTTTAGTTAAAAATGGTACTTTAAAAAGATATAATCAAGTATATTATTAGATATTGGACATGCAAATTGTTATTTTAATTATAATTATCTAAAAAAGTACCTAAAGCAAAAATAACAGTTGTATTTAATAGTGTAAAACAAAAATAAAGGAATATAATTTACAATATAATAAAACCTAAAGATAGGAGGTGAGATTTATATTATATGGAAGGTTTTTTAGATGATAACATAAAGAGTATTTCAGGAAAGGATATAAATAGTTTAATTAATGAGTATATGCCATTAATAATAAAAACAGTAAGCTCAATAACTGGGAGGTATGTTTCAGTTAAAAATGATGATGAGTTTAGTATCGCATTGATAGCTTTTAAAGAAGCTATTGATAAATTTGATGAAGGTAAAGGAAGCTTTTCAGCTTTTGCAAAGCTTGTTATTTCAAGTAGAATTAAGAATTATCTTATTAAGGAAAATAAACATAATAAGGTAGATTCCATAGAAGAACTAAGTGAAAATGGAATTAATGTGGAAAATGTTTATCATACACCAATAGAAAGTAATGATGAGCTTGCAGTAGAAATAAATAAACTAAAGGGTGAAATAAATAAATTTGGATTTTCATTTGAAGATTTGGTGGAAGAGTCACCTAAACATGAAGATACAAGAAAAAGAGCAATTTTTATATCAGAACAAGTAAATGATGAAGTTTTATTAAAAAGCTTTATGTATGAAAAGAGAAGATTACCAATAAAACAAATATCCTTAAAATTTTCTGTTACAGAAAAAATAATAAAGAGAAGTAAAAGATTTATTATATCAGTAGTAATTATATTAGATAAGAATTTTAGAAATTTAAAGTTATGGATAAGGAGGTGAAAATATGTTTAAGGCGATTGTTATGGAGATAAAAGAAAAGTATGTAATTGTTATGAAGGATGGAGGAGAAATTCTTCGTATTAACAAAAAGAGTGATTTAAAGATTGGTGAAACTATATTTTGTTTAGATGAAGATATTTATAATGGAAGAGTAGGCTCTAAAAATAAGGGATTAAAGAATTTATTAATACCTTTAGGAGCTGTTGCAGCGCTTATACTTATTTTTATTAATCCTATATTTAATAGATTTTCATCTAATTTAAATAATACTTATGCAGTTTTGACTTTTGATGTTAATCCTAGTATTGAATTTAATTTAGATGCTAATGGTAAAATAATTAATGTTAAAGGACTTAATGATGATGGAAAAGTATTGGATATAAACACCATAACGGGATTAACAGTAGAAGAAGGAGCTATTAAACTAAAAGAAATTTTAACCAAAGATAATTACTTAGGTAATGGAAATTCCATTTTAGTTGGTTTTTCTTTCTTAGGAAACGACAATATTGAATATGAAGAAAATGTTCAAAATATAGTTAAAACTACTTTTAATGATACAAATGTTGCCTTTGTTAAAGGAAATGAACAAAGTTTAGCAATGGCAGCAGAGCAAGGAATAAGTTTAGGAAAATATGAAGCGATTGCAAAGCTTGATGAAGATGGAATTGAAGAAGCTTTTGAAAATTTAAGTACTCAAGAGTTATTAGATTTATTAAAAAGCAATAATAGTAATTTATTCTTGAATGAGGATGCATTAGACGAACTTCAAGATGAACTTGAAGATAGGCTAGAAGATGAGCAAGAAGATGATAACTCACATGATGATGATCATAATGATAATGATAATAATAGTGATGATGATCATAATGACAATACTGAAGATAATGATGATAACAACGATGAAGATAATGATTAAGAATTATTTGAATAATATAGTTTAAGATAGGTAAAAGAGAGCTATATATATTATATTTAGCTCTCTTTTATTATTTATAGAAAAAGGTTCCTTTGATCAAAAACTAACCTTTCGAATGTTTCTTTATCACTTATTAATTATATAAATTAATTTTTCTAAAACCTTATCACAAATAGTCTTAAAGTTATTATTTAATTCTTCAGAAATATTGTATGAATAGTATAATGAAGCTATTTCAATAGGTGACTCTATATCTTTAATTTCAGTACCAATTAATGCATACTCAACTGGCCCTTTAACTCCATTATCATCTGTAGGAGATAAATTCCAGTTTGATGGAGATATTACTGAATATCTATCTACAACACCATTTTTAATGATATAATAAATTGATTAGAAAGGTGTGATATATATGATAAAACCAATTATGAAAGATGTATTATTTTTAGCACAAAAATCAGAAAATGCAACTAAAAATGATATTAACGTCATTGAAGATTTAATTGATACTCTAAGAGCAAATATAGATGATTGTGTTGGTATGGCAGCAAATATGATAGGAATTAAAAAGCGTATTATAGTTTTTTGTGTAGGAGATATTATAGTTCCAATGGTTAATCCTGTTATAACAAAGAAAAATAATAGTTATGAAACAGAAGAGTGTTGTTTATCTTTAACTGGTTTTAGAAAAACTAATAGATATGAAACTATAGAAGTAGAATATCTTGATAGAGATTTTAAAAAACAAAAGGGTACATTTACAGGATTTGTAGCACAAATTATACAACATGAAATTGATCATTGTAATGGAATAATAATTTAATAATTATAAAATCTTCATATATTTATGTAATATAACAGACAAATTAATAAACTCTAAATAATTAGAATATACATAATATTATTTTACTATAGTTAAGGAGAAAAAATAATATTATGTATGATGATTTTTTATTAAGCAATAAATATTTCAGAAGCTTTTGTATTTACAGATTAATATTTGGAATTAGTTATAGCCTTATGATACCTATTTTACCATTATTTTTTAAACATAATGGGATGAGTACAGTTACAATAGGAATAGTAATTTCATTATATGGTGTAAGCAAAACAATAATTCAAATACCATTTGGAGTTATTTCCAATAACATAGGTGACAAACTAACATTAAAGTTAAGCTTACTATTAATGACTTTTATTCCTATTGGATATATATTAGCTAATACATGCTTTAATTACGGAACTTTATATGTTTTTCAAGGTGTAATATTAGGAATTGCTGCACCTGCCACGTACTCTATATTATCTAGAACATTAGATTCAAATAGAAGAGGAGAATGTACTGGTTTGGCCTCAGCTGTTTTTACATTGGGAGGTGGAATTGGTGCAGCAATTTCAGGCTTAATACTAGAAAAATACACTAGCTTTAATTTAGTTTTTTATACTGCGTCAATAGGAATATTTTTTAGCTTACTATATGTAATGATTAGAATAAAAAAAGTAAAATCACCAAAATTAAAACAGCAAAATAATCATAATATAAAGGATATTTTATATGAAATAAAAAGCAGAAACTTAACATATAAAATTATTATTTTAGGAGCAAGTGCATTTTTAGGAGATTATATTTATTCATGTGTAGTTGCATTAATTCATTTTTATGGACAAGAAGTTTTAGGTGTATCAACCATTTATACCTCAGGAATTATATCAACTTATTTATTGGTTTTTGGTTTGGCGGCTCCAATTGCAGGATGGATTAGTGATAAAATAGGAGTTAAAAAACAATTATTTATGTCTTTTATAGTAATGATAATAGCACTTACCATATTATCAATGATAAAAACATTAAGGTTATTTACTATATCTATTATAATATATTTTCTAGGAGCAACATTTTTAAATTCAGGTCTTCAAAACTCTTTACTCAAATTTGGAGAAAAGAAAAAAGTTGAAGGGATAATATTTGGAGTTGTAGGAGCTTGTGAGTCATTAGGATATGCCATAGGACCAATTATATTATCTTATATTTATAATATAAATAAAATTTTCTTTTTCCCATCTTTACTAATTTCAACTATTTTTATTTTTATAATATTTTTTATTTTAAGAAAGAATGCTTTTAATATATAAAATTCCTAAATTTTTATTTTAGGAATTTTTTTTATGTTTTTATGAGTATTATATAAAGAATAAATATTTAGTAGGAGGGAGAAATATTAAAGAGTTAATAAATATATATGTAGAAAGATATGTTTTATGAACAGAAACAAACGCTATTTTTGCGCTAGGTTAATAAATATATATGTAGAAAGATATGATTTCTTTTTGAAATTAACCTTTCAGCATCTAGCTATATCAGGAATATCTATAGTTATTGCAACAATTCTAGGTGGAATATTAGGAATTGTTATAAGTGAATATAAGAAAAGTTCGAAATTTGTTTTAGGAATAGTAAATTTTCTTTATACAATACCTTCTATATCTTTTCTAGGATTTTTAATACCTTTTTCAGGTATAGGCAATACCACGGCAATAATAGCTTTAACTATATACGCTTTATTACCAATGATAAGAAATACATATGCGGGAATGGAAAACGTAGATTCATCAATTATAGAATCTGCTCGTGGGATGGGAAGTACAGAATTTCAAATACTATATAAAATTAAAATTCCAATGGCTACTACAGTAATTTTAGCAGGTTTTAAAAATATGGTAGTTATGACAATAGCTCTTGCTGGTATTGCCTCATTTATAGGTGCAGGAGGATTAGGCGTTGCAGTATATAGAGGTATAACAACTAATAATTCAATATTAACAATTGCAGGTAGCTTATTAATAGCATTATTGGCTTTATTATTAGATTTTATTATTAGTGTTATTGAGAAAAAGATAGTAAAAATTTGGAGGTTGAGTTAATGAGGGGGATTAAAAGAATCTTAATATTTATACTAATTATAATATTATGCATTGCAACATTAGGATGTTCTAATAAAAATGATACTATTAAAATAGCAACAAAACCAATGACAGAACAATTTATATTAGGAGAAATGCTCAAGCTATTGATTGAAGAAAACACTGATTTAAAAGTAGAAATTACAAAAGGAATAGGCGGTGGAACTAGTAATATTCATCCTGCTATACTTAAGGGAGATTTTGACCTTTATCCTGAATATACAGGTACTAGTTGGAGCTTTGTGTTAAAGGAAGAGGGCATTCCAGATGATGAAACATTATATAATGAATTGAAAAATAAATATAATAGCGAATATGATTTGAGTTGGATTGGATTATATGGATTTAACAATACTTATGGATTAGTTATTAGAAAAGATCTAGCAGAGCAATATAATATAAAAACATATTCAGACTTAGCTAAATATTCAAAGGATTTTACTTTTGGGGCTGAATATGATTTTTATGAAAGAGAAGATGGCTTTGATGCTTTATGTAAAGAGTATGGAATGAAATTTAAAAAATCTGTTGATTTAGATATTGGATTAAAATATGATGCTATAAACTCTAAAGAAATAGACATTATGAATGTTTTTACTACAGATTGACAACTTTCTAATTCTAATGTTGTACTATTAGATGACGACAAAGAATTTTATCAAACTTATTATTGTGGAACTATAGTACGAAATAACACATTAAAGAAATATCCTGAACTTAAAGATGTATTAATGAAAATGAATAATATATTGACCGAAGGTGAAATGGCAGAGTTAAATTATAAAGTTGAAACTGAAAAAGAGGATGAGGTAAAAGTTGCTAAAGACTTCCTAAAAGATAAAGGATTATTAAAATAAAAATTAATAAGGAGGATAGCAATGGGTGAAAGAGGGTTTATAGAATTAAAAAATATAAGTAAAGTATATGGTGATAAAATAATATTAAATAATATCAATCTAAAAATTAATAAAGGTGAATTTGTAACTATAATAGGAAGCTCAGGATGTGGTAAAACTACATGTTTAAAATTAATTAATGGCTTAATAACTCCAGATTATGGACAAGTTTTCGTAAATAATACTGATATTTCTCAAGTAGATAAAATAGCTTTAAGAAGAGGTATAGGTTACGTTATTCAAGAAATAGATTTATTTCCGCATATGAATGTTAGAAAGAATATATCATATATACCTAATTTAGTTAAAATGGAAAGTAAAGAAAATATAAATAAGAAAGTAAAAGAATTAATAAAAGCAGTGGGATTAAATGAGGATATGTTGGAAAGGTATCCAAGTGAACTTTCAGGAGGACAAAGACAAAGAGTAGGAATTGCAAGAGCCTTAGCAAGTAATGCAAAAATTTTGCTTATGGATGAACCTTTCGGAGCTGTAGATGAAATAACTAGAAAACTTTTACAAGATGAAATATTAAGAATATATAGAGAACTTAGTATGACAATTGTATTTATTACTCATGATATTAAAGAAGCATTAAAATTAAGAACTAAAGTAGTTATAATGGATAAAGGAAAAATAGTTCAAATTGATACTCCAGAGGAAATAACAAAAAGACCTAAGACAATTTTAGTTAAAAATTTAGTTGGTGTATAATTATATATCTATAGTTAGTAATTTTAATTATACAAATTAAAATATAGGTCATACTATAATAAAGCAAATAGTTTCTTATATAATAAAATCAGATAACGGATGTGATATATAGTGGATAACATAGAAAAAGATAATATTTTTAGATGCTATACTTTAGATTACTTAGGAAAATATCGTTTTTATGAAGAAGAAGAGTTTGTAGATGTAGTTAAAGATGGAGAATATATTTTAGAAAATCTAAAAGAAAGTAATAGATTTGATTATAATAATGTTTCCTATACATTTACTAAGTTTGGAAATATATCAGAAGGTATAACTGAAAACAATGTTAATTTAGAAATAGAAAAAGATAATATTAACGTAAAGTTTAATGGAGAAACAACCCATTTAGATTTAATATATAAAATGGAGATAAAGGAGCTTGAAGATCATTATAGAGTTGCAACGAGGATAAGTGAAAAAGGTGGAAATATATCTACATTACTATATATAAATTTGAAAGATAAAGATGATTGTTTAAACGCATTAGAGGCAGTAAGAGATTATCAAGAAGAATTAAAGAATACCTCAAAATGATTTATATGTAAACTTAATAAGCGAATTAATATAACTAAAACAATATTAGATATATTAATTTGCCTATATTATTTTAAAGACTTTTATATACTTATATATGATTTTATAAAAATATAATCAATTTTTATAGAAATAATTATTAATATTGTATAAAGTTACAAATATTGAAGTGTGTATAAAGTAATTTTTATAGTTCTTTGATTATACTACAAAAGTAAAGGGGGGATGTAAACTATTACCTTAATAAAAGGATTAAATAATAGCTTTTGGAGATGGTCATAATGATAGCTCAATGGTTAAATATGCAGGATTAGGTATTGCTATGGATAATGCTGTTAAAGAATTAAAGGACATAGCAGACTATATTACATTATCAAATGATGAAGATGGAATTGCTCATGCTATAGATAAGTTTGTTAATACAGAAGTGTTAGTATAATAATAATTACATAAAGTAGGGATAGATACATCCCTACTTTTTTTATATAAAACTTTCTATATTCTGTTGGTGTAATTTCAATTGCTTTTCTAAAAACATCAGTAAAATAATTAATATTAATTAAGTTGTAATATTGAATAATTATTATGAATAAAAATAGGATATACAAAATAAAAGCTTTATATAAATATAAAAGATAAAGGAAGGATTATAATGGATGATTTAGTATTCAACATATGTGAAAGAAGTGAAAAGGGAAGTAAAGTAAGAAAAAATGGAGAAATTCCTTGTATTGTTTATGGAAATGACCATCACAAGTCTTTATCTGCTAAAATTACAAAAAAAGAAATGATTAGATTGCTAAGATATCCTAAGAGTTCAGTTGTATCTTTAAATTTAAATGGGGATTTTAAAAAGTGTATTGTTAAAGAGATGCAACAAGATGCTTTTGGAAAGATAATTCATATAGATTTTCAAAGCATAAATAAAGGTGATTTAGTAAAATTAAAAATTCCAATTAGTTTTGTTGGACAAGAGACTCTATTGTCTAAAAGTTTATTATTAGAATCATTTATTACAGAAGTGGAGTTACAAGGTGAACCTGATAAATTTCCTAATAATATAACTGTAGATGTATCTAAATTAGAAGAAGGAAGTCAAATTTTTATTAAAGATCTATCTATACCAAATGAAATAGTATTAGAAAGCAATAAAGATTTAGCAGTAGCTAAAATAGGATATAACTCTAAAAATGAAGAAAGTGATAATGAGGAAGAATAATAATATTCATAGCAAGGAGACTAAAAAAATATGGTCTCTTTGTTTATTTTTTATCAACTTATATTAAAATGAATTAATATTTAGAAATAATTTATCCCATAAGAATTGTAAAATACAATTCTTATGGGATTTTAATTTTTATAGTGTATAAGTATATATTAGAAGAATGAAATAAATACAAATAATGCAAAAATAATATTTATGGTACCTAGCACTATTCCTATGATAGCTAAAGCTTTACCTTTTTGATAATCTCTGGATATTTGTGATAAGCCTATTGATGAAAGAACAACTGCCACTATTCCAATAATTCCGAAAAAGTTTAAGAAACAAGATATAATACCTAGAACAAATCCTGCAATAGATAAACCGTTGTAAGAATTATTTGAGTTTTCAAGTTGATTATTTTTGTTATTTTCGCTCAACGTTAATACCCCCGTTATTAATTAGTAAATTATATGAAATTATTAATCTAAATATGATAATTAAGTTAAATGATATATGTAGCTATAAAATTAGAGTGGTTTTAAATTTTAATTAATATAAGTAAGTGATTTAAAAAAAAGGAATAAAATTGGATATGTTTGCTAACAATAAAATCAATAACTATTTTAATTTAAATATTTTTTCTTTCAAAATTTATGAAGAAATGAATTTATATTAAGTACTAATATATTTAGAGTTAAACCTTTTAATTTATAGTTATATACAAGTTGAATATAAGTTATTTATATTCAATTCAAAAGAGGATGCTCTTAAGGCTACGAAAGAATATAAAAATAGAAAAAATATATAATAATAAAACTAAATTTAGTATTGATAAATTTTAAATAAACATATATACTGAATAGGTAAAATTTATATACTCAGATTAATTCTGAGAGAGGTTCGTAACCATCCCTCTATAAAAAACTAGGACCACTAATAAACTTTAATATTTTTAAAGCTATTAGTTCAATTTTGTTGTTATAATTTCAATAAAATAATACTAGATTTTAATATATGAGGGAGCTATTAATAATAATAGCTCCCTTTGTTTTGTGATGGAATGAACAAATGTTTATTCCATTTTTTATTTTCTGAATATAAATTTTATATTAACTTAATGAAGGAGAAGATAAAATTGAAAAAGAAAGTAATAATTGATTGTGATCCAGGTATAGATGATTCATTAGCATTAATTTTAGCATTGAACTCACCAGAGATCGAAGTTATAGGAATTACAACCGTTTCAGGTAATGTAAAAGCAGATCAGGGAGCAAGAAATGTATTAAAAGTATTAAAACTAATGAAGAGAGAAGATATACCGGTATACATAGGAGAAGAGGTTCCATTAGAAAGAGATTTAATAACAGCCCAAGATACTCATGGGGAAGATGGCCTTGGCGAAACTAATTATCAACAAGCAGATGTAGAGATAAATTATGGGGGAGTAGATTTCATCTTAGAAAAGGCAATAAATGGCAATGTAAGTTTAATTGCATTAGGACCATTAACTAATTTAGCAAAAGCAATAGAAAAGGATTTAGAAGCTTTTAATATGATAAATGAAATAGTTTCTATGGGAGGAGCATTTAAGTCTCATGGTAATTGTTCACAAGTGGCAGAATTTAATTATTGGGTAGATCCCCATGGAGTTAAAGAAGTATTTGATAAAAGTAAGGTTCCTTTTTCCATGGTTGGATTAGATGTTACTAGAGAAATAGTATTAACACCTAATCTTATAGAACTTATTAAACAAATTGGTGGAGATGTAGCTAATTTTATTGTAGATATAACTAAATTTTATGTTGATTTCCATTGGAAGCAAGAAAGAACTTTAGGATGTGTAATTAATGATCCATTGGCAGTAGCATATTTTATTGATAGAAGCATTTGTGAAGGGTTTACATCATATTTAGATATAGTTGTTGATGGGATAGCAGTAGGACAAACTTTAGTTGATGTTGGTGAATTTTATAAAAAAGAGCATAATGGACTTATTTTGAATAAGGTAGATTCTAAAAAATTTATGAAAATGTTTTTAGAGAGAATTTTTCCAGATAATCAAAAAGATATTGAAATAGTACTTAGTAATCCTAAATATGGAGTAAATTAAATAAATTTAAAGCGTAAATAATGGGGGATTTAATATGAAAAGAAATAATACTTTTAAATTAATAATTATGGCTATGGCTGTTGTAATAAATATTGTAGGAGCATTCGTTGCTGCAACATTAAAACTACCAATCTTCATAGATACAATAGGAACATTTTTATCAGCATTTCTATTCGGACCTATAAGTGGAATGTTAACAGGAATTGTAACTGCATTAATTAATGGATTAACATTTGATCCATACTCACTATATTTTATGCCTGTTCAATTAGTTATAGGTATAGTAGCTGGAGTGTGTTATAAAAAGAATTTATTTAAAGGAAAATATTTAGTTCTTGGTATTTTAATAACAACTGTAATTGGATCTATTGTTGCCTCAATAATTTCTGCCTTTGTTTTTGGTGGAATTACATCATCTGGTACTTCTTTTATTGTAATGTATTTAAAGGAAGCTGGAGTAAACATAGTTACAAGTATATTTTCAACTCAAATTATCTTTGATTTAGTAGATAAAGCTATTACAGTTTTACTTGTATTATCATTAATAAAAGCATTACCTAATAACATTAAAATTAATAATAAAGCATATTAGAGTTTGATTAAAAAATAATGAATATGTTTAAAATTAAATTGTAGTAATAGAATCAGTATTATAATATACTGATTCTATTAGGTTATAAGCAAAATAAGAAATTCAAAGGAAAGATGTGATTAAAATGAAAGTAGATTTAAATGATGTAATAGAATGTATAGAATTTGAAGGAGAGTTATTAACTCATTACTATAATAAAAAAACAGGAGTAATAATATATATTGAAGATAGTAGTACAGCAAACTATAAAGCTGATGATATACAAAATATTGATAAGTTTGAAGAGTGGGAAAAAGAACTTATACTTTCACTTCATGATTTTAAAGAAAATTATAATGATTATATTCAACTTCCAAACCATGCTGATATAGATGAATATGGAATGATGATTAATTTTACTAATACAATAGAAGATTCAGATATAAGGAATACAATATTAGAAAATAAAGATTCATTTAGAGAACTAAGGAATGCAATTGAAAATGCTGGCCTTGGTAGTGAATGGTATGATTATAGGGAAGATAGTGAAAGAAATTTAGCAATAAAGTGGTGTAAAGATAATAATATAGAGTTTTAATCTTATATTTAAATAATGAAAGTTTTATGAAAAATATCATCATAAGCTTTCATTATTTTTTTGTAGTAAATAATAAGTTTCACTTATAAAAATTATTAAAGGTTAATAGAAAATTTTTATTCCATACTCTTAGTATTTAATTGACATTATAATCACAATTGTAAAGCATATTTCATAATATAAGGTGAAAGGAGATGTATATAATGTTACCAATACAAAGAAAAATAAGCTCTTATAATTATTCAAGTAGAAACGGTGATAGCGTAAAGTATATAATTCTTCATTACACAGGAAACAAAGGAGATACAGCTAAGAATAATGTTGATTATTTTTATAATGGAGATAGAAGCGCAAGTGCACATTATTTTGTAGATGATACTTCTATATGGCAATCAGTAGAAGAATATAATGCAGCTTGGTCTGTTGGCGATGGAACAGGTATATATGGAATAACAAACAGAAATTCTATTAATATAGAAATGTGCTGCAATAGTAATGGAGTTATTTCAGAAACAACAGAAAATAATGCATTAGAGTTAGTTAAGTATTTACAAAAGAAATATAATCTTTCTAATAACAGTGTTGTAAGACATTATGATGCAAGTCATAAAATATGTCCTAATTGGTCAGATAATAATTGGAGCAGATGGACTGCTTTTAAAAATAAATTACAAAACACTTCTAATAATGGGGAGATGAATTATTCTATGTATGTGTTTAGTAAGAATTGGTATCTTAAAAAATATCCGGATGTAGCTAAAAGTACAGTTTATAAGGATAATCCTTATAAACATTATGTTGATTATGGAAGGAAAGAAGGAAGATTACCATTACCACCTATTCCTGTAGAATATAATGAAGGTGAATATCTTGAACTTAATCCAGATGTAGCTGATGCAGTTAAAAAGGGAACATTTGTATCAGGAATTGATCATTATCTTCAATATGGTTTTTCTGAAAATAGGAAAGTCCGTAAATAACTATAAAATGTTATTTTATATAAATTTTAAGACTATATGTTTGTATAATAAGCATTTAGTCTTTTTTATTTTAAATAATTATATAGTGGCTTTAAATTTTATATATTTTCTAAAGTTTTAAACTTAAAGTAGGTTTTAAAAAATAAGTACATATTTAATTAATTTAAAAATAATTAAGATAAATGACATTTAGAGTAAAAATAATAACTATAATATAATAACAAGAAAAATGGGGTGATATAAATATGTATTAATTAAATACTAATTATCTTTTGACATAAGTTTTATACTTACAAAAATTATTCATGAGGTAAATATTTTAAATAATTTTTAGGGGGATGAATAATTATATGACAAATTTAGAATTAGCAAAAAAGATTGTTGAGCTAATTGGTGGTAAGGAAAATGTTATAAAAGTTGCAAACTGTATGACTAGATTAAGAGTAAATGTAAAGGATGAAAATTTAATTAATACAAATCAATTAAAAAGCACTGAAGGAGTAATAGGAATAGTTCAAAATGGAGATTATCTACAAATTGTATTAGGTCCTGGTAAAGCTAAAAAGGTAGCAGATATTTGCATTGAAGATTTAAATTTACCTAAAGAATCATTGAAAGCTGGAGAGTGGAAAGAAAATAAGGCAGCTGTTAAAGGTTCTCAAAAAGAAAGTAAATTTAAGAAGGTAATTAATGTTATTGCTAATATTTTCATTCCTTTAATTCCAGCAATTATTGCAGCAGGTATATTTAATGGTCTAGGAAGCTTAATTTCAACTCTTCAAGGACAAGGTGTTTTAAGTTCTGAAGGATTTTGGAAAGTAACTCAATTAATGTTCTCTTTAATAGGTGGAGGATTCTTAGGCTATTTTGCTATTTATACTGGTATAAACTCAGCAAAACAATTTGGTGCAACTGAAGGCTTAGGAGGAATGATAGGTGCTATATCAATAAGTGCAAATATAGTTGCTATATCCCAAACCTTTGGATTGTATGATGAAGCTGTACCTTTAAATTCTATCTTAACTACAGGAAAAGGCGGTATTATAGGTGTTATTATGGGCGTTTATATATTAGCTAAGATAGAAAAGGCAATACGTAAGAGATTGCCAGACGTTCTAGATTTAATATTAACTCCACTATTAACATTATTAATAACAGGCATCTTATTTGTATTTATTATAATGCCAGTGGCAGGATTTATTTCAGATGTATTAGTAGCTGTATTAAGTATAATTATTAATTCTTCTAATCCAGTTGTTAGTGTAATTAGTGGATATGTATTAGCTGCATTATTCTTACCAATGGTATTATTAGGGTTACATCATGGATTAATACCAATTTATGCAGTTCAACTAGAAGCAATGGGAGGAGTTTCATTATTCCCAGTACTTGCAATGGCTGGTGCAGGTCAGGTTGGAGCCGCAATAGCTATCTATTTAATTGCTAGAAAAATAAATAATGAAAGATTAAAACAAGTTATTGTAGGAGCACTTCCAGCAGGATTCTTAGGAGTTGGTGAACCATTGATTTATGGTGTTACTCTTCCTATGTTTAAACCATTTATTACCGCTGGTCTTGGTGCTGGTTTTGGTGGTGCATATGTAATGTTAACACATGTTTTAGCTAATGCTTGGGGACCATCAGGATTAGTTGCTATTCCTATAATGCAACCACAAAGTATGCTTAATTACTTTATAGGATTATGTATTTCTTATATTGCTGGATTTATAATTACTTACTTTGTAATTAAAGAATCAGATGTGAAGAATATATAATTAGATAATTTTAATTAATTCTTTCTAAAAAAATAATTCAAATAAGTATATTTAGTATAATAGGGAATATATATAAATATAAATTAAATAATAATTATATTATTATATACCACGAAGGTATAGCTTTTTCTGTAGCTATGCCTTCTATTTTTTTCTTAAAATTATGTAAAGTAAAGGAAAAAAAGTGTTTAGGGGGAGAAGATTTATGAAAAATAGACTAATTAGAAGAATAGCATTTTGTTTAATAGGAATTATATCAATGCTGGTACTGTTGGATGCAATAAAGCAAAAAGTACAGAAAATGAGTCAACAAATAAAAGTAAAATTTACAGATGGTACTGAATTTAATGCTGAAATCGTAAAAAAGAATTTTGATGAAGTATTGCAAAATAAATCTGATCACTCCTTTTTAGAATCTATTAATTTAATTGAAGCTGTTGATGTAGTTGATGAATACACTATGAAAATAAAATATACGGAAGCTTATTATCCAGTACTACAAGAATTAGCTTTATCTAGACCAGTAAGAATTATGGCCGAAAGCTCATTCCCGGAAGAGGCTAATACTTCGGAAGGTATAGTTAAACCTATTGGTACAGGTATGTGGAAGTTAAAGGAATATAAACCAGGACAATATGCAATATTATATAGAAATGAAGAGTATTTGGGGGAAGCACCTAAGTTTAGTGAAATTAAAATAGTATTTACACCTGATGGAGATACATTTGTAAATTTATTAAAAGCTGGAGATGTAGATATGATTTTTGATGTGGAGAGCAGATTAACACCAAACGCTTTTAAAGAAATAGAAAATAGAGCTCTAAATATCCTAAAGGAAATGAAAATACAAAACTCTAAAACTGTATTAGACAGTTACCCATATCAGCTTAGTGGAGGAATGCTTCAATTAACTTTAATTCTAAGATTAATAATAATATAGAAAAAGTTAATGAAAATGAAACTACAACTGGATGTGTATATTTTAATAGATGCAACTGCTGTACTTCAATTTGTAAAACAATTCAACCAACTTTAGTTAATATATCTGATGGTCATAAAATAGCATGTCATAATATACTTAAAAAGTAAAAATATAATTAAAATTTTGTTATAAAAGTAATTTAATTCTGCTATAATATCAATAGTAAATTGTTATGGGGGAGTTAAACATGAAAGTAATATTACTAAATGGAAGTCCAAGAGCTAATGGATGTACACATACTGCATTAAAAATCATAGAAAAAGAATTAATTAATGAAGGAATAGAAGTAAAATTCTACGAGGTGGGTAACAAGGCTATAATAGGATGTACAGGCTGTGGTGCTTGTAGAAAATTAGGTGAATGTGTTCATGGTGGATTAGTAAATGAAGTAAGTAAGGAATTAGAAAGTTCAGATGGATTTATTGTAGGTTCACCTGTGCATTATGCAGCAGCTAGTGGAGCAGTAACTTCATTTTTAGATAGACTTTTTTATTCAACAGATAAAAATCACTTAAGACATAAATTTGGCGCAAGCATTGTATCATGTCGTAGGGGTGGTGCAAGTGCTGCATTTGATCAATTAAATAAATATTTTACTATAAATGAAATGCCAATAGTATCATCAGTTTATTGGAATCAAATTCATGGTAATACACCAGAAGAAGTTGTGCAAGATTTAGAAGGAGTAAGAACTATGAAGGTATTAGCTAGAAATATGGCTTATTTAATTAAGTGTAAAGAAGCTGCTAAGAATATTCCGACTCCTGAATTAGTTCCTGTAGTAAGAACAAACTTTATAAGATAATAAATTAAAAATAGTACTCATATGCGAGTACTATTTTTTTTATTAATTATTAAATATTATTACTTTTCTTTTACAAAGAATATACCTACTCCATATTTGCCAGTATGAGAGCCTATTGTAGCACCAATTTGCATATTTTTAATATTGTTATTTGGGAAAAGGTTAATTAAGTTATCATTTAGCATATCCTTTAAATCGTTATCACATCCATAGTATATTACTATAGGAAATTTATTATCAGGTTTAAACTCAGATAATCTATTTACTAAAAAGTTTATAGCAGATTTAGTTCCTTTAACTTTTTTTAATATTTCAACCTCACCATCTTGAACACAAATCACAGGTTTTATATTCAATAAGTTACCTGCAAAAGATGTCATTGCAGAAATTCTTCCACTTCTTTTAAGCATTTCTATATCATTAATCATTACAGCATAATCCATTCTAGGAATTATATCTTCAATAGCTTTAATTATTTCATTAACATTTTTACCTTCATTTTTCATTTTATTAGCTATTTCAACTAATAAACCTTGTCCATATGCAGCAGATCTAGAATCTATTAAATGTATCTTATTACTACCTAGTATTGACTTTGCTTGATAGGCGCTGCTAAATGTACTACTAATTTCAGAGGAAATACCAATATATAATACTTCATTTCCTTTAAGTAATTCTCTTTTAAATACTTCTTCAAAAGTATATAAATTTACTCCAGCAGTTTTAGGTATAGATAATTTATCATCTATTAAGTTATAAAATTTTTCGGTATCTAAATCAATTATGTCTTTATAAATTTTACCTTGTATCTCAATAGTTAAGGGTAATAAAATAATATTGTTTTCATTTAAATAGTTTAAAGATAAGTCACAAGAACTATCTGTTATTATTACTAATTCATTCATAAGTGTATTGCTCCTATATTGTAAAGTATTTAATAATACAATGGTAGCATAAATTATAAAGTTAAATTATTAATATTATTTAAAATAAATGTTAATAATAAAAAATTGTTATATTTTATTGACAAGTGGAAAAGATTGTAATATTATTTAATTACAATTTAATAAATCTTCAGGGCAGGGTGAAATTCCCTACCGGCGGTAAAGCCCGCGAGCTAATTTAGCATGATTCGGTGAAATTCCGAGGCCGACAGTAAAGTCTGGATGAAAGAAGATAAAGTAATAATGTAGTAATCTAAAATACTATATTTATTTAGTTTGTATGCTATGCTCTGAAATATTTTATATTTCAGAGTTTTTTTAGATTTCTATGTAATATATTTATTTACTATGCTTATTTAAGCATCTATATATTTTTTTCTATTAAAGTTAATTATAAAATAGAATTAGTAAAAAATATATTTTTTATTAAAGGCTCTGAGTTTATAATCTCAGAGCCTTTAATTTTTAGCTAAAGATTTATTAAATTCGAATTATTATGATTGTGAGATGATGAATTTGAATGAATACTTTATGAAAAAAGCTATTGAGCTAGCTAAAAAAGGAGTAGGAAAAGTAAATCCAAATCCTTTAGTTGGTGCAATTATAGTAAAAGAAGGAGAAATAATTGGAGAAGGATATCATGAAAAATATGGAGAAGCTCATGCAGAGGTAAATGCATTTAAAAGTCTAAAAGAAGATCCTTCAGGAGCTACACTGTATGTTACTTTAGAGCCTTGTTCACATTATGGAAAAACGCCTCCATGCGTAGATATGATAATAGAAAACAAAATAAATAAAGTTATTATAGGAATGATTGATCCAAATCCTTTAGTTGCAGGTAATGGAATAAATAAATTAATAGCTGCAGGAATAGAAGTAAAATCTGGTATTTTAGAAGATGAATGTAAAAAATTAAATGAGATATTTATAAAATATATTATAACTAAAAAGCCTTATGTAGTATTAAAAGCTGCTATGTCTCTTGATGGAAAAATTGCTACAAAAACAGGTGAATCAAAATGGATAAGCTGTGAAGAATCACGATTACAAGTTCATGAATTAAGAAATAAACTTTCAGGAATTATGGTTGGAATAAATACAGTAATTACTGATAATCCAGAATTAACTTGCAGAACACAAAATGGAAATGATCCAGTTAGAATTATTGTTGATAGTTCACTAAGAATACCTTTAGATTCTAAAGTATTAAAAAATAAAGATGGCAAAACTATGATAGCTACTACTAAGAAAGCTGATTTAAAAAAAATGCAGGCTCTTTTAGAAGATAATATTAAGGTTTTAATTATAAAAGAAAAAAATGGACGTGTTGATTTAAATGATTTAATGATAAAGCTTGGAAAACTAAATATAGATAGTATTTTATTAGAAGGTGGAGCAACTCTTAATTATTGTTCATTAGAAGAAAAAATAGTTGATAAGGTTATGATGTATATAGCCCCTAAAATTATAGGAGGGGAAAAATCTAAAACTCCAATAGATGGGAATGGAATAAATAAATTAACTGATGCTTTTAGATTGAGAAATATAAATACATCAATTGTAGGTGAAGATATTTTATTAGAGGGATATATAGGTTAGGTGATTAATTTATGTTTACAGGAATAATTGAAGAAATAGGAGTAATTCAGGAAGTTAAAAAGGGAAGTAAATCCTCAAAACTAACTATTAAGGCAAATAAGGTTTTAGATAAAACAAAGGTTGGAGATAGTATTTGTACTAATGGGGTATGCCTAACAGTCACAGCTTTAAAGACAAATAGTTTTGAAGCTGATGTTATGGCAGAAACCTTAAGAAGAAGTAATTTAGGAAATTTAATTATTGGTAGTAAGGTTAATTTAGAAAGAGCATTAACTTTAGAAAGTAGACTTGGTGGGCATATTGTAAGTGGACATATAGATGGAATAGGACAAGTTATTTCCTTAGTAAAAGAAGATAATGCTACATGGGTTACCATAAAAACTACAAGTGATATTTTAAGATATATAGTTTTAAAAGGATCTATAACAATAGATGGTATTAGTTTAACAGTTGCGTATGTTGATGATGTTGTATTTAAAGTATCTATAATACCACATACATCAGCTGAAACTACTCTTTTAAATAAAATTATTGGAGAAACTGTTAATCTTGAATGTGATGTAATTTCAAAATATGTAGAAAAGTTAATGGGATTAGAAAGTAAAAAAGAAGAGAAAAATACTAGTTCTATAACAGAAGAGTTTTTGAAAAGTAATGGATTTTTTTAATATTGGAGGGTTAAGAGAATGAATAAATTTAATAGCATTAAAGAAGCAATACAAGATATAAAAGAAGGTAAAATTGTCATAGTTATTGATAATCCTAATAGAGAAAATGAAGGTGATTTATTAATGTCAGCAGAAAAAGTCACTGGAGAAGCTATAAATTTTATGGCTAAGTACGGACGTGGACTTATTTGCATGCCAGTAGAAGAAAATAGATTAAATGAACTTGAAATAGGGCCCATGGTAAAGAATAATACTGATAATCATGAAACAGCTTTTACGGTAGCAATTGATCATGTTAATACAACAACAGGGATTTCGGCGTTTGAAAGAGCATTAACTATACAAAAAGTCTTAGATGAAAATTCAAAGCCAGATGATTTTAGAAGACCAGGACATGTATTTCCTTTAGTGGCTAAAAATGGAGGAGTTTTAGAAAGAAATGGTCATACTGAAGCAGCAGTAGATTTAGCTAAATTAGCAGGATTAAAACCTGCAGGTGTTATTTGTGAAATAATGAATGAAGATGGAACTATGGCAAGAACTCCAGAATTAATGGAATTTGCAAAAAAACATAATTTAAAAATAATTACTATTGAAGATTTAGTGAAATATAGAAAAGAAAGTGAAATAAAACATTTAGAAATTGAAAGAGTTGCAGAAGTTAAAATGCCAACTAGATATGGTGATTTTAAAATGTATGGATTTATAAATAAGTTAAATGGAGAACATCATGTTGCTTTAGTTAAAGGAAATATAAGTAGTGAGACTCCAATTTTAACTAGAGTACATTCAGAATGCTTAACTGGAGATGCATTAGGTTCAAAAAGATGTGACTGTGGTGAACAGTATGATTCTGCTATGAAGAGAATTTCAGAAGAAGGTTGTGGAATTCTTGTTTATATGAGGCAAGAAGGTAGAGGTATTGGGCTTATTAATAAATTAAAGGCTTATGCACTTCAAGATAAAGGATATGATACTGTAGAAGCAAATGAAATGCTAGGTTTTGCTGCTGATATGAGAAGCTATGATGTAGCAGCTGCTATTTTAAGAAATTTAGGAGTTAAAAAGGTTAATTTAATGACTAATAATCCTAGAAAAATAAATGGATTAGAAGGTTATGGAATAGAAATTACAAATAGGATTCCAATACAAATGAATCATAATGAAAAAAATGAATTTTATTTGCAAACAAAGAAAGAAAAACTTGGACATATACTTTAAAGTGCAAAGGGAAGAGTTAAGAGTTTAGGTAGAAACTCATATGGGAGTTATTAAAATATAATATAAAATTTTAGGAGGAATAAAAAATGAGAATAATAGAAGGAAATTTAGTAGCACAAGGTTTAAAGGTTGGTATAGTAGTAGGAAGATTTAATGAATTTATAGTATCAAAGTTATTAGGTGGAGCATTAGATGGATTAAAAAGACATGGTGTAGATGAAAGTAATATAGATGTTGCATGGGTACCAGGGGCTTTTGAAATTCCATTAGCAGCAAAGAAAATGGCACAAAATGAAAATTATGATGCAGTAATCTGTTTAGGTGCAGTTATTAAGGGATCAACTCCACATTTTGATTATGTTTGTGCAGAAGCGTCAAAAGGAATTGCAAGTGTATCACTACAAACTGAAAAGCCAGTTATATTCGGAGTATTAACTACAGATAGTATAGAACAAGCTATTGAAAGAGCTGGAACTAAGGCTGGAAATAAAGGCTATGATGCAGCAGTAACTGCTATAGAAATGGCTAATCTTTTAAAGAATTTTTAACCTATGAAATATATAATTTTTGATTATGATGGTACATTGCATAATAGTATAAAAATTTATAAGCCAGCTTTTCTAAAGGCATATGATTATTTAATTAGTAATGGTTATGCTAAAGAAAAAGAATTTAGTGAATCTGAAATAAGCCAGTATTTAGGGTTAAGTGCAAAGGATATGTGGAATACTTTTATGCCTAATTTGCCAAACTCAGAAAAGGAAAAATGTAGTTCCATTATAGGAGAAGCTATGTTACAGTATATTTCTGAAGGTAAGGCAAAGTTATATGATGGAACAATAGAAACATTAAATCAATTAAAACTAACAGGATATAAATTAATATTTTTAAGTAACTGTAAAGTTAGTTATATGAGAAGTCATATAGAAGCTTTTAAATTAGATAAGTATTTTATAGATTTTTTTTGTAGTGAATATTATGATTTTAAACCTAAATATGAAATTTTTGAGTTTATTAAAGAAAAATATAAGGGTGATTTTATTGTAGTTGGCGATAGATATGTAGATATGGAATTAGCAGAAAAGCATAATTTGAAATTCATAGGTTGTAATTATGGATTTGGAAAAACTGATGAATTATTAAATGCTAATTATATTATAAATAATTTTAATGAAATATTGGATATAGGGATATAGCTTCAAAGCTATATCTCTTTTTTATAGAAATCTTCAATTTATAAGTTATTAATTTAATGTAAATTTAAGGTTTATATAATAGTAGATTAACTATTATATACTATGATAATATTAAGCTAATTAATGAATTAAATACTAGATATTTTAGGGGGAAAAATGACTAATAAGATTAAAAGGCATAAGAAGAAACTTATAATAGGTACCTGTATTATTGTTATAGGAATTGGTGTTTTAGGTGCTAATAGTAGAATTTTTAAGGAAAAAATGCAATATAAAATTAATGAAATCTATTATTCAAAATTTGAAGCTAAGGAATATACTGATCAATTTATAGAAACAGATTATAAAAACTATAAAATACTTCATTAAGTAATTTAATAGATAATAGTATAAAATATAATGATAAAAATACAACTTTAACTATAATATCACGAAAATGCAGTAATGGAATTGAAATAGTAATTTCAGATGATGGAAGAGGGATTAAAGAAGAGGTAAGAGATAAAATATTTGATGCTTTTGTTAGAGAAGATAAAGCTAGAAGCTCATCAACTGGTGGAACTGGATTAGGACTTGCTATAACTAAGGCTATTATAGAAAAACATAATGGAACTATAGAGTTAGTTAATGGCATAAAAGGAACTGAATATAGGATAGTATTAAGAATATAAAATAAAAATTACATGTGAATTCAGTAACAATTTTACATGTAATTTTTATTTTCTCAAAGATATTTAATAGAACTTATTTACAAAATTGAATATTATTGATATAAATTAATTGAGAAATAATTTATTAATGGAAAAAATAATATAGCAATAGACACCAGATATAAATTAGTATCAATTATTATGGCCTTAAGGTTTATACCTAAAGATATAAAAATATAGATAGTAGTAGTAAATTAAAAGATATATATTTAATATAGAAATTAAGATAAAATATTTTAACTTTATTTCTATATTAATTTTTTTAAAATACTTTGATAATAAAAATATTTGATTATAATATATTGACATATAGTTACATTTTTATTATACTAACATTGTACCATATAGTTATAAAAACTATGTGAGTGAGTTGGGATAACTAGGAGGATTAATATATGAAGTTAAATTCGTTGATTATAGGAGATTTAGTAGCACAAGTGCCAATAATACAAGGAGGCATGGGAGTAGGTGTAAGTCTATCTTCACTTGCAGGAGCAGTAGCGAAAGAAGGCGCAATAGGTGTAATATCAGCTGCACAACCTGGATATTTAGAGGATGATTTTGGAAGGGATTCATTAAGTGCTAATATAAGAGCATTAGGAAAACATATAAAAAAAGCAAAAGAAATATCAAATGGTGGAATTATAGGTGTTAATATTATGTGTGCCACACGAAATTATGATGAATATGTGAAATGTGCAATAGATAATGGTGCAGATTTAATTATATCAGGAGCAGGATTGCCAACTGACCTACCAAAGCTTACAGAAGGCTCAAATATTAAAATAGCTCCAATAGTATCACCACCAAAGTCTGCAAGTGTCATTTTAAGAATGTGGGACAGACGTTATGGAAGAACTGCTGATATGGTAGTTATTGAAGGACCAAAAGCTGGTGGTCATTTAGGTTTTTCTAATGAAAGTTTAGATGAATATGAAACAAAGGGTTATGATAAGGAAGTTCTTGAAATAATCGAAATAGTTAAAGAATATGAGAAAAAGTATAATAAGAAAATACCAGTAGTATTTGCTGGAGGAGTTTATGATAGAGCTGATATTGATCATTATATTAGTTTAGGCTGTTCAGGTGTTCAAATGGCAACTAGATTTGTAGCAACTGAAGAATGTGATGCAGATATAAACTTTAAAATGGCTTATATTAACGCTAAAAAAGAAGATGTAATGATAGTAAAAAGTCCAGTTGGAATGCCAGGGCGTGCTATAAGTAATAAATTCATGGAAGATAGGAAATTAACAAATGAAAAAATAAGTAAATGTTATAAATGTTTAAAAAAATGTGATATGTCAACTATACCATATTGCATAACTGGTGCATTAGTACGTGCTGTAAAAGGTGATGTTGATAATTCGCTTGTATTTTGTGGTGCAAATGCTTATAGATTAGATAAAATTGTTAAAGTTAAAGAGTTAATTGAAGAGCTTATTGGATAAGTAGTGGTAGTGTATAACTATTTTGTTCTACACACTTGAAATATATTACCAATTAAATTGAGTGAAGAGTGAAGAAGGAAAAGTGAAGAGTTAAGGTTGAAACTGCTATCGTAGTTTCTTAAAAAATATATTTTAATTCAGCTTAGCTGAATTATTTACTTAACTTTTTATTCTTACTTCTTCACTCTTAACTATATAAATTAATAGTTTTGATACGGCATATATATTTTTAATTTTTTATATGCACGGTCATTTAATTCAATTAAGTGTGAAGGCTGTGGAGAGTTAGCTCCAGAACATAAGATAAGAATTGAAAAAGGGAAAAAAGTTTGCTTAGATTGTTATAATGAATATACAAGAGGTTGGTAATTTTAAAAGGCTGTATCAATAAATATACTTTGATACAGCCTAAATTTAAAGTGTTTTTTTATTTTCTAAAATGCAGGTCAAAATTGGAATATCAGTGAGTTTCTCTAATGAAATCTTATTATCTATATGAAGAAAATTAGATTCATCATACCTATTTAATATAATTCCAACTATATTTATATTTAAAGCTTTAGCATATTCGATGGTTAAAATAGTACTATTTATAGTCCCTAGGGATGCATTTGCAACTATTATAATATCTAAATTTAAAGCTTTAATTACATCAGTTAACATCAAATTTTCACTATTTAAGTTTAAAGGACATATAATTCCACCACATCCTTCAACTACTAAAAATTCATGTTCTTTTTTATGCTTTTCATAGTCAGATAAAATTTTAGATAATGAAATAGGATTATTTTCAATTACAGAGGCTAAGTGTGGGGATACTTCAGTTTTATAGATATAAGATACTAAGGAGTTAGGATCAGTATCTATATTACATGTTTTACAAATATAATTTGCATCACCTGCTATAGCCTTTTCCTTAACAATATCTACACCACTTAAAGCTGGTTTATAATATCCTACATTTATATTTTCTTTTTTTAAAGTATTAATTAAAAGGGAAGAGACATAAGTTTTACCAACTTCAGTGCCTGTTGCTGTAATAAATATTCCTTTTCTATTATTTAATAGTATACTTTTTAATGATTGTATCATAGCTTGGCCACCTTATAATTTAATTCTTTTATTGTATTAAAGTCGTCATTAATGCTAATTCCAGCAGTAGTTAACATATCTCCAGTAATAGTAGCGTTAGCACCACTCTTAAATAATGATTTACCTTTATCCTCTAATAATCCACGTCCACCAGCTAATCTAATTGCACCATAGGGTATTATAAACCTAAAAATAGCGACAGTAAGTTTAATTTCGGCATTAGATAATATTTTATTATTTTCTAATGGGGTACCCTTTATAGGATTTAATATATTTACAGGAATAGACTTAATTCCTAGATTTCTAATTTCAAGTGCCATATCAATTCTATCTTCAATAGTTTCACCAAGACCTAATATTCCACCACTACAAACTTCAAGACCAGCTTTTTGAGCAGCTTTAATAGTTGAGATTTTTTCATCATAAGAGTGGGTTGTGCAGATATTAGGGAAAAAATTTCTAGATGTTTCTAAATTATTATGATATCTTGTAACTCCAGCTTCCTTTAGTTTTACAAAATCATCATAAGATAATAAACCATGTGATGCACAAAGTGATATATTTAAGTTTTCATTAATTAATCTATAAGCTTTGCATAAAGTTTTTAAATCATTTTGAGATAATCTTTTACCAGATGTAACAATCGAGTATCTTAATACACCTTTTTCTTCATTATATTTTGCATAATTAAATATAGCTTGACTATCTAATAAAGAATATTCCTCAACTGATGTTTTAAAATGTAGTGATTGAGCACAATATTTACAGTTTTCAGAACATTGTCCTGATTTTCCATTTATAATTGTACACATATCAAAGAAGTCTCTACAAAAATGTTTACGTATTTCATCAGCAGCTATACATAATTTATCAAGTGGTTCATTTAATAAAGAAAGTATTTCTTCTTTTTCTAATATAGTTCCTTTTAAAATCTTTTCTTTTAATTTATCTATTATATTCATTTGAAATCATCTGTCCTTTAATTACTGGAATTGTTCTTTTGGCAATTACTGAACTAATAAAACATAATACTAAATCTCCTGGAACGCATATAAGAAAACAATAAAATATTACTCCACCAACAGTAATAGGTGAATTTAAATAATAATTTGCTATAAAATAATAATAAACTATTCCAAAGATATAAACTATTGATAATCCTGTTAAGCTTGCACATATAAGCCTTTTAATAGATGGCTTTGTAGTTTTATGTGCAATATAACCAGTAACATAAGTTCCAACTAAAAATCCAATAAGATATCCAAAGGTTGGTTGAACAATATAACTTAAACCACCACCTTGAGTAAAAACAGGAATACCAATTAATCCAACTAATAAATAAATACCAACTGAAATTGCTCCTAATCTTGGACCAAGTAATAATCCTGCTAATGTAGTAAATAAAACTTGAAGGGTAAATGGAACAACAGGTATTGGAATTTTAATAAAAGCTCCAACTGCAATTAATGCTGCAAATAGTGAACATAAAATAAGTGATTTTGTATTAAGTTTATTCATTTAATTTAACCTCCTAATAGAAACTTCACCAGAATTTAAAATTTTAATAGACCCATCATCGTGTTCTACTACTAAAGACCCATCACAATTTATATTAATAACCTTACCTTTAGATGATATTCCAGAACTTATATATATAATTTCTTGATTCAAAACAATACTTCTTTTTTTATACTCTGATATAAAATCATAATTTTTAATTCTTGGAATCATATCTAAAATATTACTTATTATTTCTGCACAAAGCATATTTCTATTAATATTGTTGTTATTATTATTAAATAATGAAGAGGCTATTGATTTAAGCTCATCTGGAAAATCATCCTTGGGTTGATTAAAGTTAATTCCTATTCCTAAAATTAGATAATCAATAGTGCCACTTTCAAAATTAGTAGAAGCTTCTGTTAAGATTCCAGCAACTTTTTTATTATTTAAATAAATATCATTTATCCATTTTATCTGACAGTCTATACCAGTGACTTTCTTTATTGATTCACAGATGATTACTGAAGAAGATGTAGTAATTAATACTGAATCCATTGCTGTTAAATTTGGACGTAATATAATACTCATATAAATACCAGTGTTAGCTGGTGAATAAAAGCTTCTTCCTAATCTACCTTTTCCAGCCGTTTGCTCTTCTGAAATAACAACAGTTCCATGTTTAGCACCAGATAAAGCTAAATTTTTGGCTATTTCATTAGTAGATGATATTGTTTTATAATTATAAATTTCTATATCAGAGCATGACTTATTTAAATATAAGGAGATACCTTCTTTTGAAATAAAATCAGTATTAGTAGCTAAAGAATATCCCTTATTAGTAACAGCATTAATAACATATCCTTCATTTCTAAGAGAATTAATTGCTTTCCAAATAGATGTTCTAGATATATTCAGTGTTTTGGCAATTTCTTCACCTGAAATATTTCTACCTTTGTTTTCTTCTAAAATCTTTAAAACTTTTCCTTTTATTAACATAACTAACCTCCTGGTTGATATTATATTGAAAGAAAAATAGTTTGTCAATCAAAATAATTGAAATGGTTAACAATTTAAATAAAAATTATTTTTATAATATATTTGACATATACTAAAGTATAGGAATATAATATATTAAAAATATTAATATATCCTATGAAGAGGAAGAGTAATTAAGTTTAGGTTCAATAAAGAGAGTTAAGGATGGTGGAAGCTTAGCAAGAAATAATTTAATGAATGGGCCTCAGAGGAACAAGGAGAAATCAAGTTTAAGAGAGTATCTAAGTGGTGGGCTGCACCTTATAGCAGATAGAGTATGTTAGTACTTGATTAAGAGTGGTGTGAATTTTAATAATTTATTTTACACAATTTAGGTGGCAACACGGATATATACTCCGTCCTATTAATTTAGGATGGAGTTTTTTTATTTTCAAAAATAATACTATTTAAATAAAAAAGTAAGGAGTGATAATTATGAAAAAAGAAATTCTTTTAACAGGTGATAGACCAACTGGTAAGCTTCATATAGGTCATTATATGGGCTCATTAGTAAATAGAGTAAATTTACAAAACAGTGGACTATATGAAAGTTATATTATTATAGCAGATCAGCAAGCATTAACAGATAATGCTAGAAATCCTGAAAAAATAAGAAATAGTTTAATAGAGGTAGCTTTAGATTATTTAGCAGTTGGAATAGATCCAACAAAATCAACTATTTTTATTCAATCACAAATACCTGAATTAAATGAACTTACAATGCATTATTTAAACTTAGTTACTGTTGCAAGGCTAGAAAGAAATCCTACAGTAAAAAATGAAATAAAAGAGAAAGATTTTAATTTGAGTATCCCAGCAGGATTTTTAATTTATCCTGTAAGCCAAACTGCTGATATTACAGCCTTTAAAGCTGATATAGTTCCAGTAGGTGAAGATCAGCTTCCTATGATAGAACAAACAAGAGAAATAGTTAGAAGCTTTAATACCATTTACCAAAAAGAAGTTTTAGTAGAACCAAAGGCAATTTTACCAAAGGATGGGTTAGGTAGATTACCTGGTATAGATGGAAAAGCTAAAATGAGTAAATCTTTAAATAATGCAATTTATCTCAGTGATGAGCCAGATGTGATAAGAAATAAAATTATGTCCATGTATACTGATCCTAATCATATTAGGATTGAAGATCCAGGAAATATAGATAATAATACTGTATTTACCTATTTAGATGCTTTTTGTAAAGATAAAGATTTCTTAGAAGAAATGAAATCACATTATAAAAATGGTGGACTTGGGGATGTAAAAGTAAAAAAATATCTAAATGAAATAATTCAAGCGGAGCTTGAACCAATAAGAAGTAAGAGAAAAATCTATGAAAAGGATTTAGATTATGTATATGATATTTTGAAAAAAGGGAGTGAAATAGCTAGAAGTAAAGCCGCTATCACTTTAACTGAAGTAAGGGAAGCAATGGGTATAGAATATTTTTCACAGTATTAAAGTGACAAGTTTTACAAAAAAATATATAATAAGGATGATAAATAAAGTTTATGGAGGAAAATATAGAAATGGGCGAAAGAAAAAATAAAGCAATAGAATTGCACAGTAATAGATATACATGTTCACAAGCTGTAGCATGTGCTTTTTGTGATTTAGTAGATGTTGATGAATCTACAATGAAAGATATGGTTAAAAGATATAGTGGTGGAGCTTATAAAGTATGTGGAGCTGTAATGGGGGCATACGTTATAGCTAATTACTTAAATGGAAATATAAATCTAGAAAATCCAGCTGAAGCAGTTAAAGATGACATGGAGCTTTTAAATGAAATTGAAAAAAAGTTTAAAGATAAAAATACTTCAGTATTATGTAAAGAGCTAAAAGGAATTACTACTGGAACGATGCTACGTTCTTGTAGAGGCTGTGTAGAAGATGCAGCAGAAATTTTAGAAGAAATAGTAGATTTAAAAATGAATATCTATTGTTAGAAGTAATTTATAAACCTGGTTTAAATTTTATTAAACTAGGTTTAACTTATATATTATTTATAAAAAGAATATAATTTTTAAGTAACTATTTATATAAATATGAATATAATAGTGTGTATTAAAGCCTTTATAATACTAAGGAGCGTAAAAATTCTATGTAAAATAAAAAAAATAAAGGAATATATGGAACTTTTTATGTTAAGTAATAGTCTAATAAATATAAATTAAATTTTTGCGGTATATTATGGGGTGTAAAAGAAGTGTGGAAGAAGTTAATTTTATCAGAAAAAGATTATGAATATTTAACAAAAGGATTAGCAAGTGGTGTTGGAATAGGAATAATAACAGGATCTTTAGTAGGCGATGTTTTATTTTTCTTTGCACTTGGAGGCGTATTAGGAATTATAGGGGCAGGCATATTTTCATTTTATAAAAAATTTAAAGTAGATCATAAAATTTAATAGCTATATATTTAATAAATATTAAAAGATTATATTAATAAGTTTAGCAATAATATAATCTTTTTTATTTTTTATAAATTATTCTTATAATGTAATATTACTGATAAATCTAAAATAAGCTTATATTAATATTTATAAATTTACAATAAATAATTAATGTAAAAGTTAGTTTTAAATTGTTAATTATGATATTAAAAAGTTTATAGGAGTAAAATATATTATGTTTAAAATAGCACTAAATAAAAATTGGAAAATGAGACAAATTGGAGAAAAAGAATGGAGAAAAGCTAATATATCTGAAAGTATATTAGGTGATTTGACTTCAAATAATGAAATTAGAAATTCTTATTTTAATGATAATGAATTAAAATCGAAAAATATTATAGACTATGATTATGAATATAGAAAATTTTTTGATGTTAATGAAGAAATTTTTTATTGTGATAAAGTAATATTATATTTTGAAAAAGTAAGCAGACTAACAGATATTTATTTTAATGATAAGCTACTTTTAACTGCTAATAATATTAATATTCCCTATAAGATTGACATAACTAATTCTTTAAAAATTGTCAACAATGAAATAAAAGTTATTTTCAACTCCCCATCAAAATGTCTTGAAATACAATCTAATTCTGAATTCAAAATGAATGATTCTTTATACTTTCCTTATATAGAAATATTAGGTTGTGTTAACTTATTAAGTAGTAATAAATAAATCCTAATTTAATCATTAGATTTTAATGAATAATTTTAAAGTATTGAGAATAATTAAAGGTGGGCAAAATTGCAGACCTTTAATTTTTTTTTTGATAAAAATAAATTTTCTCTTTATATTAATTATAAATTTATCATTATAATTAATACTTATATATGATTATTTATAAAATATATGGTAAAATATATAAAAATTATAAGTATAAAGGAGTACTAGCAATGGAAGAAACAATACGTAGAGTAAGAAAATTTAGAAAAGATAGAGAGTGGGATCAATTTCATTCTCCATCAAATTTAGCAAAAGCTATTTCTATTGAAGCAGCAGAATTATTAGAAGAATTCTTATGGGATAATGAAAATTATAACAAACAAAATGTTCAAGAAGAATTAGCAGATGTTATGGTTTATTGCTTACATATGGCTGATGCTTTAAATGTTAATATTAATGAAATAATAAATAATAAGATGGATAAAAATGAAAAGAAATATCCAGTAGAAAAATCTAAAGGAAATAGTAAAAAATATACTGAGTTATAATTATATATTGTAAATAAAATCAAAAAAATGTATAATTATTCTAAAACTTATAAGTAAAGGCAGGAAAGCAAATGAATAGGGGCAATTTAATTGATATTTTAAAAAAGAAAATAGTAGTTCTTGATGGAGCTATGGGAACAAGTATACAAAACTTTAAGTTAACTGAAGAAGATTTTAGGGGTGAGTTACTTAAGGATTTTCATAAAGAACAAAAAGGTAATAACGATGTATTATCATTAACAAAGCCTGAAATAATAAAAAAAATTCATAGGGATTTTTTAGAGGCAGGCTCAGATATAATTGAAACAAATACTTTTAGTTCTACAACTATATCTCAAGAAGATTATAAATTAGAACATTTAGTTTATGATTTAAATTATAGATCAGCAAAAATTGCAAGAGAAGTAGCAGATGAGTTTACATCAAAAACTCCAGACAAACCAAGATTTGTTGCAGGTTCTATTGGACCTACAAATAAGACAGCATCTTTATCACCTGATGTAGAAAATCCAGGTTATAGAAATATTACTTTTGATGAGCTTGTAGAAGCATATAGTGAACAAATTTCTGCACTTATGGATGGTGGAATAGATTGTGTATTAATTGAAACTATTTTTGATACATTGAATGCTAGAGCAGCTATAGTTGCAGCTAATAATGTTTATAAGCTAAAAGGAAAAAATCTTCCTATAATGATTTCTGGAACTTTAACTGACAAGTCTGGCAGAACATTATCTGGTCAAAAGTTAGATACTTTTGCACAATCTATTAGAAATGAAAATGTAATTTCAATAGGATTAAACTGTTCTTTTGGTGGAGAGGATATAATACCATTTATAAAAGAATTAGCAAATACTCAAGATATGTTTATATCTGTTTATCCCAATGCAGGCTTACCTAATATATTAGGTGAATATGATGAACTTCCTAATATAACTGCAGGATTTATACGCCAATTAGCTGAAGAAAAGAAAGTAAACATTGTTGGTGGATGTTGTGGGACTACAGCAAATCATATAAAAGCAATATCTGATGTTGTAGAGGGATTAGAACCAAGAAAAATTCCGGAAATTAAAATAGAAAGTATATATTGTGGCCTTGAGGTGGTTAGAAGCAATAAAGAAAATAATTTTATAAATATAGGTGAAAGAACTAATGTAGCTGGTTCTGCTAAGTTTGCAAGGCTTATAAGAGAGAAGAAGTATGAAGAAGCTTTGTCTATAGCAAAAGATCAGGTAGAAAATGGGGCTCAAATAATAGATGTTAACTTTGATGATGGATTATTAGATAGTGTTAAAGAAATGGAGTATTTCTTAAAGCTATTAGCATCTGAACCTGATATATCTTCAAAACCTATAATGATAGATTCATCAAGATGGGAAGTAATAGAGGCTGGATTAAAAAGTATTCAAGGAAAACCTATAGTAAATTCCATTTCATTAAAAAATGGTGAAGATGAATTTTTAACTCATGCTAGAGTTGTTAAAGATTTTGGTGCTGCTGTTGTGGTAATGGCATTTGATGAAAACGGACAAGCAGATACTTTTAATAGAAAAAAAGAAATATGTTCAAGGGCTTATAATTTATTAGTTAATAAGTTAAAATTTCCACCACAGGATATAATATTTGATCCTAATATTTTAGCAATTGCAACAGGTATAGAAGAACATGATAATTATGCTGTTGATTATATAAATGCTACTAGATGGATAAAAGAAAATCTTCCTTATGCTAAAGTATCAGGAGGCGTATCAAATTTATCCTTCTCATTTAGGGGAAATAATACTATCAGAGAAGCAATGCATTCAGTGTTTTTATATCATGCAATAGAGGCTGGAATGGATATGGGAATAGTTAATCCAGGAATGATACAAATTTATGATGATATTCCTAAAGATTTATTAGAACTTGTTGAAGATGTAGTATTAAATAGACGTAAAGATGCAGCAGAAAGATTATTAGATAAAGCAGAAGACTATAAAAAAGGAAGTACATCAATCCAAACTAACAAAAATGCATGGAGAGAAAATAATTTAGATGAAAGATTAAGTTACTCATTAATTAAGGGAATAACTGAATATATAGATGAAGATTTAGAAGAAGCAATAAAAAAGTATCCAAAAGCCCTTAATATAATAGAAGGTCCATTAATGAATGGTATGACTAAAGTTGGAGAACTATTTGGAGATGGAAAAATGTTTTTACCTCAAGTTGTTAAATCAGCTAGAGTTATGAAAAAGGCTGTTTCATTTTTACTTCCATATATAGAAAATGATAAAAAAGAAGGGGAAACCTCTAAAGCCGGTAAGATTCTTTTAGCAACAGTTAAAGGCGATGTTCATGATATTGGTAAAAATATTGTTGGTGTAGTTCTGGCTTGTAATAATTTTGAAATAATAGATTTAGGAGTTATGGTTCCTTGTGAAGAAATAATTGAAACTGCAATTAAAGAAAAGGTTGATATAATTGGACTAAGTGGCCTTATAACACCTTCTTTAGATGAAATGTGTCATATAGCTTTAGAAATGGAAAATAGAAATATGAATATACCTATAATAATTGGTGGTGCTACAACCTCCAAAGCTCATACTGCTTTAAAAATAGCCCCTAATTATAGTGGAACAATAGTATATGGATATGATGCTTCAAAAACTGTTGAAATATGTAAAAATCTATTAGGTGAAAATAAATTTGAATATATTCAATCTATTGAAGGTGAATATGAAGAGGTAAGAAACACTTATAATAAATATGAAAAAAAGATGATATCATTAGAAGAAGCTAGGGAAAATAAATATCAAATAGATTGGAATAACACTAATATTGAACAACCTAATTTTATAGGTATAAAAGAAATCTGCAATTATACTATATCTGATTTAAGACCTTATATTGATTGGACATTCTTCTTTGTAGCATGGGAAATGAAAAAGTTATATCCAGATATTTTAAAAGATTCAAATTATGGAGAAGAAGCTAAAAAGATATTAAGTGATGCTAATGATATGTTAGATTTTATTGAAAAAAATAATGTTATAGATCTTAAAGGTGTTTTTGGTATATTTAAAGCCAATTCAAATGGGGATAATATTGAAGTTTATAATAACGATAATAGTGTAGCAACAACATTTAATTTATTTAGGGAGCAAATGAAAAAAAGTTCTGGTAATTATTTATGCCTTTCTGACTTTATTGCACCTAAAGAAACTGATATAACTGATTACTTAGGTGGATTTATAGTAACAGCTGGAATTGGAACAGATAAATATGCTAAAGATTTAGAAGCAAAAGGTGATTCATATAATTTAATCATGTTAAAACTTGTATGTGATCGATTAGCAGAAGCATTTGCAGAAAAGCTTCATGAAGATATAAGAAAGTATTACTGGGGATATGCCACAGATGAAAATTTAAATATGAAAGAAATTTTAAAAGCTAGTTACAGAGGTATTAGACCAGCATTTGGATATCCATCACTTAGTGACCAAAGTCAAATGAAAAAACTATTTGATCTTTTAGATGGTGAAAAGGTAACAGGTGTAAAACTAACTGAAAGCTATATGATGGATCCTGTATCATCAGTATGTGGCTTATACTTTGCTTCAGAAAAATCAAGATATTTTAATTCTAATTTAATTGATAAAGATCAAGCTGAAGATTATGCAAGAAGAATTGGATGTACTAGAGAAGAACTTGAAAAATCTTTACCTAACATTTTGTCTTATAAGTAAAAAATACTTAAATAAAAAGAAACTAAGTATATCATTTAGATATACTTAGTTCTTTTTTATTTGAAACAAGGTTATATTTTTTTATGATATATTATTTATATATTTAAATCATATTTTGATAATTTAAAAGTTATTTATATAAGAAAGGACTTACAGATGGATAAAGAATTAATAATAAATAAAACTAAAGAGTTTGTTAAAGAAAAACTTTATGGTGAAGGTAGTGGACATGATTGGTATCATATTGAAAGGGTATATAATTTATCAAAATACTTAGCTAAGAAAGAAAATGCAGATTTTTTTATAGTAGAAATGACTGCTTTATTACATGATATAGATGATTGGAAATTTTCAAGTAATAACACTACAGATACAACAACTACAGAAAATTTTTTAAAAAGCTCTGGAGTTACTGAAGAAGACTTAATAAAAATTATTAAAATTATTAAAACTATGTCTTTTAAAGGTGGCGTAGTTGATTCAAGTCAAGATACTATAGAAGGAAAAGTTGTACAAGATGCAGATAGGTTAGATGCAATTGGTGCAATTGGAATTGCAAGAACATTTGCCTATGGAGGAAGTAAAAATAGAGTTATTTATGACCCTAATATTAAACCAATTAACTTTAACTCATTAGATGAAGTTAAAAGTAGCGATAATCATACAATAAATCATTTTTATGAAAAATTATTAAAGCTTAAAGATCGAATGAACACTAAATCAGCCAAAGAAATTGCTATAGCAAGACATAAATATATGGAAGAATTTTTAAATGAGTTTTATTATGAATGGAACTTTAATATGGAAGATAATTAGTTTAAAAGTCAGAGTTGAAATTTCAATTCTGATTTTTTCTATTTTAATGAATACGTTAGTAGAAATATTTTTTTATTGACAATAATTTGAAATGAGAGTATTATTTAAACATAAATTATTTACAAATATAGGATATTAAATATAAAAAGTATAATTAAATCTGATAGAAAAGTTAAGTCTGATCTAAAAGAGAGTAATTAAAAGTTTGGTAAATATATATAAGCGCCTCTTTTCGTTTATATATTTTATTTAGCTAGCTTTCTTTTAAAGAAAGCTAGCTTTTTTTATTAGTATTGAATAAGGGGATGATAATTTTGAGGAAAATAGCTGTAATAAGTGCAATTTTAGAAGAACCAAAAGAATGTCAAGAAAAGTTTAATAGTATTGTTTCAAATTTTAGAGGTAGCATAAAAGGGAGAATGGGTATACCTTTTGAAGAAGGAATTTCTGTTATTAGTATAACTGTAACAGGAACTTTAGAAGATATTAATAGTTTAACTGGAAAATTAGGAAATATCCCAGGAGTTGTAGTTAAAACAGCAATTGCAAAAAGGGAGATTTAAATAAACCTATGAATGTTAAGGATATTATAAATAAACTTTATAATACATCTATGGCTTCCTATGAAGAACTTTTATTTTTATTAGATAATATATCTACTGAAGATAAGAAGTATTTAATTGAAAAATCACATGATGTATCATTAAAAAATTATAGCAATAATGTATTTATAAGGGGTCTTATAGAATTTACAAACTATTGTATTAGAGATTGTAAGTATTGTGGAATAAGGAAATCCAATGATAAAGCAGATAGATATAGACTTACTTTAGATGAAATATTAGAATGTGCAGATATTGGTGACAAGTTAGGATATAAAACTTTTGTTCTTCAAGGAGGAGAAGATCCGTATTTTACTGATGAAAAAATGGTTGAAATTATAACAAATCTAAAAAATAAATATCCTAATAATGCAATTACATTATCACTTGGTGAACGTTCATATAAATCATATGAAAAGATGTTTAAAGCTGGTGCTGATAGATATCTATTAAGACATGAAACAGCTAATAAAATGTTATATGAATCTTTACATCCTAATTCAAGTTTTGAAAATAGAAGAAAATGTCTTGAAAATTTAAAAAAGATAGGATATCAAATAGGAGCAGGATTTATGGTTGGACTACCAAATCAAAATAATAATGATTTAGTAGATGATCTATTGTATTTAAAAGAATTAAATCCTCATATGTGTGGTATTGGACCATTTATCCCACATATAGATACACCTCTTGCTAATGAGTGTGGAGGTACAGTTGAAAAAACTATAACAATGTTAGCCTTAATAAGGTTAATATTACCTAAAGCTTTATTGCCTGCAACAACAGCACTTGGAAGTATTGATCCATTAGGAAGAGAGAAGGGGTTAAAAGCCGGTGGAAATGTAGTTATGCCTAATCTTTCTCCAACAAGTGTAAGAGAAAAATATTCACTTTACAATGGGAAAATATGCACTGGAGATGAAGCAGCTGAATGTAGAGACTGTATCGAAAAAAGAATAAATAATGCAGGTTTCAAATTAAAAGTTGATAGAGGAGATAGCTTAGTACTATCAGAAAGAGAAAGAAACTTAATATATAAAAATATAAAAATAAAAAATAATGTTTAAGTTAATTTAAATAATATAACTTTAGTAAAATAAAATGGTAGGAGAATTATTTATGTATATTAATCATGAAGAGGTATATGAACTATTAGAGGAAGGTAAAAAAGCATCAAGAAATGATATATTAAATATATTAGAAAAAGCAAGAGAAAAAAAGGGTATTTCTCATAAAGATATTGCTTCATTATTACAATTAGATGATAGAGAATTAGAAGCAGAAATGTTTAAAGTTGCTGGAGAAATAAAAAACTCTATTTATGGTAAGAGAGTAGTTTTATTTGCTCCACTTTATATTAGCGACTATTGTGTTAATAATTGCGTGTACTGTGGTTATAAAAAGTGTAATAATTTTAAAAGAAGAAAACTTACACAAGATGAAATAAAAGAAGAGGTTAAAATATTAGAAAAAATGGGGCATAAAAGATTAGCTTTAGAACTAGGTGAGGATCCAGTAAATGCACCTATAGAATATGTTTTAGAAAGCCTTGATACTATATATAAAACTCAAAATGAAAATGGAAATATTAGAAGAGTAAATGTTAATATTGCAGCAACTACAGTGGAAAATTATAAAAAGCTTAAAGATGCAAATATAGGAACTTATATCTTATTTCAAGAAACTTATCATAAACCAACATATGAAATAATGCATCCGCACTCACTAAAATCTAGTTATGAATATCATTTAAATGCTTTTGATAGAGCAATGGAAGCTGGAATTGAAGATGTTGGTGGTGGTGTTTTATTTGGCTTATCTGACCCTAAATTTGAAGTGCTTTCTTTAATGATGCATAATGAACACTTAGAAAAAAGGTTTGGAGTTGGATTTCACACAATATCAGTTCCAAGAATTAGACAAGCAGAAGGAGTTACATTAGAAAATTTCCCATATTTATTAAGCGATAATATGTTTAGAAAAATAGTTGCAATAATTAGAATAGCAGTTCCATTTACAGGGATAATTATGTCCACAAGAGAAGATGAAGCGATGAGGAGAGATGCTTTAAAATTTGGGGTAACTCAAGTTAGTTCAGGTTCATCTACTGGAGTTGGAGGCTATAAGCAAAGGGAAGAAGGTAACAGTATTGAACAGTTTAAAACTTCAGATGAAAGAACACCATTAGAAGTTTTAAATTGGTTATTGGATGAAGGTTATATTCCAAGTTATTGTACTGCATGTTATAGAAAAGGAAGAACTGGTGAAACTTTTATGGGGTTAGCTAAAACTGGTGAAATACAAAATATGTGTGAGCCAAATGCATTAATGACATTAATGGAATATGCATTAGATTATGGTGATGAAGAAACATGCAATAAGACAGAAAAAATAGTAAATGATGAAATACTGAAAATAAACAATGAGTCTATAAAAAGTTTTGTTAATGAAGGAATAATTAAATTAAAGGAAGGCAAAAGAGATATTTATATTTAGGGGGAAAAAATGAATAGTACACCAAATGCAAATAGGAAACATATAGCTATATTTGGAAAAACAAATGCTGGAAAGTCTTCTTTAATTAATAGTATTTGTGGTCAAGAAATTGCTATAGTATCAGATACTAATGGAACAACAACAGATCCTGTTTTTAAAGCTATGGAGTTAATTCCACTTGGTCCAGTTTTATTTATAGATACTGCTGGACTTGATGATAAAAGTGAGATTGGTAAACTTAGAGTAAAAAAAACTATGGATATAATAAAAAGAACAGACTTTGCTTTATATGTAATGGATGCAAATAATATAAATGATAATGATTATAAAGATATAAAATTAGAATTTAAAAAACATAATATACCATATCTATTAGTCATAAATAAGATTGAAGATATAGAAGAATCTAAATTAAATAGAATAAAAGAAAAATATACCAATGCTGTCTTTATATCTACTTACAGTAATGAAGGTATTGATGAATTAAAAAATCAATTAATAACAAAGCTTCAAGACACTGAAAACGAAATACCTATAGTAGGAGATTTAGTACCTTATGGTGGGAAAGTGATATTAGTTGTTCCCATAGATTCTGAGGCCCCAAAAGGAAGAATTATATTACCACAAGTTCAATGTATTAGAGATTGTTTAGACAATGGTATTAAAACCTATGTTGTAAGAGATACAGAACTTCAATCAGCTTTAAATGATATAAAAGATGTTGATTTAGTTGTTACGGATTCACAAGCCTTTAAAAAAGTAAATAAAATTGTACCTAAGAATATAAAATTAACAGGTTTTTCTATTTTATTTGCAAATCATAAAGGAGACTTAAATTCATTTGTTAATGGGGCAAGGAAAATAAACACTTTAAATAAAAACTCAAAAATATTAATTTCTGAAAGCTGTACACATAATATTTCTCATGAAGATATAGGTAGAATAAAAATACCAAAGCTTTTAAATAAGTACGTTGGTGCAGAATTAAACTATGAATTTAGAGTAGGGCATGATTTTCCAGAGAATATAAATGAATATGATTTAATAATTCATTGTGGTGGCTGTATGATAAATAGAAAAACTATATTAAATAGAATAAAACTCTGTAATGATAAAGACGTAGCAATAACAAATTATGGAGTGATTTTAGCCTTCTTAAATGGCATTTTAGATAGGAGTTTAGAAATATTTAATAAATAATAATAAGGTTGTCTTTTTAGGCAGCCTTATTGCAATTTTTATAATATATTCAAATAATAATATCATTAGATGATATTAAGCTATTAACAGATTTTATTATAAATTTATTATAATCATTATTATCAATAATTACAGGACATGATAATTTTAAATCCACAATTGAACTTTTAAATTTTAAATCTCTTAATATATTATTTGCCTTTTTTATTGTAACAGGAAGTATATTGTTATCACATTCAATAGAGTTTGATAAACTTATTGAATTAATAAAATTAATAATACATTTTAAATCATAGTTTTTTATATTTTCTTTTATAAACTTTTTTTCAAGAAATGAATTGTAAGTACTTTTTTTTATAGGTAGATTATTTATATTTTCATTAAAGTAATTATCTAACCATAAATGATAGTAATAGCCCATTACATATGATTTCTCATAATAAGATAATTTAAAATTCGAAATTTTCTTTTTAAAAGAATAAATATTAGGTTTATCAGTTATTTTTTCTTTAAAATGTGATAAACAAGCCTTTTCTTTATTTTTAAAAACAACATATTAATCAGGGGCTATACTTCCTAGAGTTAAATAGTATAAATCATAATCATTAAAATTTATATCATTTAAATGTTTAATAAAATTAATATGAGTAGATAATTCTGGCATAAAAGTTCCTCCACCTTTAACTCTTTTATTGATTTATATGAGTAAATACTTTAAAATATTTATAAAATTTTAGGAAATATAAATATAATAGAAAAAAGAAGGTGTATAAATTAATGAGATATGTAATTGTAAGTGTTGTAAAAGGAGAAGCTGGAAAGTTTAATAATGATTTAAGAAAAGATATATTTAAAAAATTTAAAGCTAGATCATCAAAGCTTCCTGCTCATTTTACAATAAAATCTCCATTTGAATATGATGGAAGTATTAAAGATTTAGAGTATAGTATAAAGGAAATTTGTAGTACTGAAAAAGCTGCACCGTATATAATAGATGGATATAACCATTTTGACAATAGGGTAATCTATATGGATGTAAATATGTCAACAGAAGGAAAGAATGTTCATGATAAGCTTATTGAAACCCTTTCTAAAATTCCATATATTAATTTTACTAAAAGTGATGGTAAAGATAAAATATTTCATATAACCTTAAGCTCTAAAAAAATTCAAAAAATATATACTGAATTATGGGATTATATAACAAGATTTAAATGTACATTTGAATGTACATTTGATAATATTTGTATTTATAAGTGGGAAGAGAATACATGGCAATTACATAAAGAGTTTATATTTAAGAATTAGTTTATAAATGAAATTTAATTTCTTACAATCTGACTTTAATTTTTTATTTAACTAAACATATAAGTAATAATGTTTACATAGATTATTATAGAATAATTAAGTATGGGGGAAATATGAAAAGAATATTAATTATTAAACCATTAATATGTGGTATTTTTATTTTAGTTTTATATAATATTCTATTTAAAACAGAATTGTTTTTTACAAATGAAGATGTGTCAACATTTGTTAGTTATATGCAGGAAAGAAATGATTTTTTAGGAGCATCAAATTTTATGATTTGGTTAGTAATAATCTCAGCTTTGGTAATAACAGCTTTAAATAAAATTGATAAAGTTAAATCATAATAAGTATAAAGATAATCATTATAGTATTTCTATATTGATTATCTTTTTTTTATGCAATTATCTTATTTTGCATTTAACATTTTAATTAATTAATCAAGTTTTTATTATTGAAATATCACTAAATAGTTAAAGTTATTTTATTTTTAACAATAAATTTCTTCTACTTTTTAAATTTTAATAATATAATATAAAAACTAAAATTAAAAATGTTAATTATAGTAAATTAATTGTAATATATTTAATAATTGTTTTAAAATATTTAATAAGTTAAAAAGTGTATTTGGGGTAAAAGTATTTATATTGCTTATCTTAACTATGATTATATATTTAATTAATCAGTTAATTATATTTTAAAGAATCATTAATATATTGCATTTAATATTTTTTATTATTAAGGGGGCAAATATAATGACAACTTTTAAGCTAAAAAAAATTTCTGCAGTTATAATGGCTTTAATTCTTAGCACATCATTATTTATTGGCTGTAACAATGATGTGAATAATCAAAGTGATGAGCCTACTAAATCTTCTAATTCTTCTACAGAAGTAAAACAAGAGATAATTTATAATTTAGGAGCTGATCCTCAGACAATTGATCCTGTTCTAAATACAGCAATAGATGGATCAAACGTAATTGTAAATGCATTTGAATGTCTAATGGTGCTTAATGATAAAAATGAAGCAGAACCGGGAGCCGCTGAAAGTTATGAAGTATCAGATGACGGATTGGTTTATACCTTTAAGTTAAGAAAAGATGGAAAATGGTCTGATGGACAACCTGTTACAGCAAATGATTTTTATTATGCTTGGATGAGAGGAATGGATAAAAGTACTGCTGCTGAATATTGTTATCAATTTTTCTATATTAAAAATGCTGAAAAATATTATAATAATGAAGTTTCAGCTGATGAAGTTGGACTTAAAGTTTTAGATGATTATACCTTAGAAATTACATTAGAATCACCTACAGCTTATTTTACTCAATTATTAGCTCACCAAACTTACTCACCAGTAAGAAAAGATATAGTTTCTGCTAACCCAGATACTTGGGCAACAAGTCCTAAAACATATATTGGTAATGGTGCATTTAAGTTAGTAAAATGGGATATGAAGGACCAACTGATTTTTGAAAAAAATGAATATTACTGGGATGCAGATAATGTAAAATTGGAAAAATTAACGTTTAAATTAGTTACAGATGAAACTACTGCATATTCTGAATTAAAAGCAGGTAACTTTGATGTTGTGAATTCAGTTCCGCCTAATGAAATTGCTCCTGGAAAAGAAGCAGGGTTAGTTCAAATAATTCCAAAGCTTGGTACCTACTTTTTTGCAATAAATGTAGGAAAACAAAATAGTTTAAATTCAGACATAAAAAATGCATTAAGCAACAAGCTTGTAAGGCAAGCTATGAGTTTAGCTATTGATAGACAGGAGATAATAGATAATGTTGGAAAAGCTGAACAAGTTGCTGCTTATAGTTTTGTACCACTAGGAATTCCAACATATGATGGTACGGAATTTTCTGATAAAAAATATTATGATCCACAAGATATGGAAGGCAATATAGAAAAAGCTAAAGAATTATTAAAAGAAGCTGGATATGAAAATGGTGAAGGGCTTCCAATTTTTGAATTAATGTATAATTCGGAAGGTGCACATAAAGATGTTTGTCAAATAGTTCAACAAAATTTATCAGAAGTTGGTATTACTATTGAACTAACAAATCAAGAATGGGCAGTTTTTTTAAATACACGACAAAATGGTGAATACCAAATTGCTAGGCATGGTTGGATTGGTGACTATAGTGACCCTATGACATTTTTAGATATGTGGATAACTGATGGTGGAAATAATGATTGTGGATTTAGTAATGATAAGTATGATTCTTTAATATCAGAAGCTAAGGCTGAAACTGATATTAAGAAAAGAGAAGAACTATTAAGAGCCGCTGAAGATATATTAATGGATGAAACACCAGTTATACCAGTTTATTTCTATACAACAGTTATGGCATGGAATGAAGATGTAAAGGGGGTTGTAGTAACAGCCCTAGGTAAAGTTCACTTCAAAGATGCTTATAAAGTAAATAAATAATTATTAAGAGAGTCAATTTACTGACTCTCTTTTATATATTAATAAATTTATTATAAAAATAAAATTATCTAAAAAACTTAATCTAGATATTTTATCATAAATTGAAATTTTAATTTTTGCAACTCTCAATAAATTTTTTAAACAAATTCATTGTTATATCATCATGTTGCGCCATCATTTCAGGGTGCCATTGTATTCCTATAACAAATGGTTTATTTATCATTTCAATAGCCTCAATAATTCCATCTGGAGATACAGCAGTATTTCTAAAGTTAGGGGCAACTTCCTTAACTGCTTGATGATGTCCACTATTTACAATATAACTCTTACCAAACACTTCTGATACAATACTATTTTCTTCAATATATATGGAATGACACTTTTCTGAAAGGTGACTTTCTTGTTTATGCATTATTGGAGAGTCGGTAGCATAGGATACATCTTGATATAATGTTCCTCCAAAAGCTACATTAATAACTTGACATCCTCGACATATTCCTAATATTGGCTTATTTAATTCAAGAGCTTTTTGGGCTAAATTAATATGATACCAATCAACTAACTCATTACAAAATCCTAAAAGGGGTCTAGGAAGTTCTTTATATGACAATGGATTAACATCCACTCCACCTGGAAGGAGTAATCCATCACATATAGATAATTGATTTATTAAAATATCTATATCACTTATTAAAGGCAAAATAATAGGAACACCCCCAGCAGCTGCTATTGCTTTTGGATAGTTATTATTAATTCTAGTATAATCCTCACCAGCAAATTCAACTCTTAAATCTTTAGATATTCCTCCTGCAATTGCAATTATTGGCTTTTTCATTTTATCCCCTCCTAGAAATAAATATTCATTTTATATTATATGAAAAAAGTACAAATATTTTAAACCTAAATAAGAAATAATAGATTATATTTGAAATACATTCATCGCTTTTTCTATTTGGAACGAAACATAGAATAATTTATAGAATATATTATAAGTCTTTTATAGGAGGTTTCTAAAAATAGTAGATACATCAAAAGCTATTTATACTTATGAAAAAATGATTAGAGATTTAAAAGATTTCAAAAAAAGATATAATAACAAAATAAGTATTAATATTATTGGAAAATCTCATGATAATAGAAACATTTATGAAGTAATATTAGGAAATATAAATAGTAAGAAGCATGTATTAATACATGCTGGAATTCATGGTAGAGAGTATTTAACATCTTTATTAATTATGAAGCAATTAGAATTTTATTTAGAAAATTATAAGGTGAAAAAATATCATGGTATTAAATATAATAATTTGTTTAATTCTATAGCATTTCATTTAATACCAATGGTAAACCCTGATGGGATAACTTTAAGTCAAATAGGTATAGATGGTATAAAAAATAAAAATTTAAAAAGTATAATTTATGAATGTTATTATAATGATTTAAATTCTATGTATACTTGTGATGAATTTAAAAAGTATTTAATGAAATGGAAAGCAAATGCTAGAGGGGTAGATTTAAATAGAAATTTTGATGCTTCATGGGATCAATTAAAACAAACTACTAAATGTTCATTCCAAAACTATAAGGGAAAGCATATTAATTCTGAACCTGAATCTAAGGCACTTGTTAACTTAATTAATAAATATAATTTCATATATACTATAAGTTATCATTCATCAGGAAATTTAATTTACTGGGATTATAAAGATAGCTTAGTAAAAAAAGAATGTAGTGAATTAGCTGATATTATTTCATCTATAACTAAATATATAAAAGAAAAAAGTGATAATGAATGTATAAATGTTGTTCCAGGAGGCTTTAAGGATTGGGTATGTTCAAAAAGTGAAAATCCTATTCCTAGTGTAACTATTGAGGTTGGAGAAGGAACTTGCCCCTTAAGTATTTTAGAATTTAAATCTATCTGGAAAGCTAATTATAAAGTTATAGCAGCTATTGCATATAATCTTATAGCTTATTAGATTTTTATAGTATATTGAAACTATTATTATAGAAGAAGTATAATATTATTGAGGGATATCATGTATAGAAAGGAAATTTTTAGTATATAAATATGATTAAAAAGAGATTTATAATTAAAGTTGATGATAATAATAGAAAACTTCCAATTGAAGGTGAACCCAATAGTATAATAGACTTAGTTGAAGATAATAAGGTTAAACAAAGAAGAATTTTTGATGAAAATGGAAAGGTTATAAAAGATATTGATACATCTAACCATAATAGACCTAAGTTTCACCCCATGGGTGCACATAAACATGTTTATAATTTTAATAATTATAAACATCCTCATGGAAAAGGTGAGGATTTAACAACTGAAGAAATAGCACAAAATAAAGATATAATTTTTGAAGGAATTAATCATTATTATAATTCTATGGATAATTAAATTAAATAGTAGAATAAAAAAATTAATATGTTAAAAATATAAAGCAAAGAATACCAAAATAATAATTTGGTATTTTTTGCTTTAAATAGTAGACAAATGTATTTAATACATGTATAATGTAAAAAAATGATTATAAATACTAAACTAACAATATATATAATTATTTATTAACAAATAATCAACTTTTATAAATATAAACTAAAAATATATCAATAAATATTAGTTATTACATGGAGGATAGAATATGATTAATATTAAAATTTTAGAAGAATTATCAAATGCCTTTGGACCATCAGGTTTTGAAGATGAAGTTACAAAAGTAATAAAAAAACATTGCACCGACATGCTAGTAGAAAATGATTCTATGAACAATGTTTATGCCAAGTTAAAAAATCATAATGGAAATAAATTAGTTGTTATGTTAGATGCTCATACTGATGAAGTAGGATTTATGGTACAAGCAATTAATGATAACGGATTATTAAGTATAGTACAATTAGGTGGATGGCATAATACAACTATTCCAGCACATACTGTCTATGTTAGAAATAGATATGGTGATCTTATAAAAGGAATAACAACATCTAAACCAGTACATTTTATGAATGCTAGTGAAAGATCTAGTAACTCATTAGAAATAGAAGATATTTTTGTAGATATTGGAGCAAGTAGCAGAGAAGAAGTCATGGATGTTTTTAATATTAGAATAGGTGACCCAATAGCTCCAAAAGTAGAATTTGATTTTAATGAAAAAAATAATGTTTGTTATGGTAAAGCTTTTGATAATAGAGTAGGTTGCTTTTGCATAATAGAGACATTAAAAGCTTTATCAGAAATAAGCGGGCTTAATGTTGATGTTATTGGAGCTTTTGCTGCACAAGAAGAGGTTGGAACTAGAGGTGCACAAGTTACTTCACAGGTTGTTAAACCAGATTTAGCCATTGTTTTTGAAGGTTCTCCAGCTGATGATTTATATTACTCCAAAAATATATCACAAGGCGCATTAAAAAATGGAACTCAAATTAGAAATTTAGATCAAGGTTATATAGCAAATCCATTATTTATTAAACATGCAGAAGAAATTGCTGAAAAACACTCTATAAAATATCAAAATGCTGTTAGACGTGGAGGATCAACTAACGCAGCAAAAATAAGTTTAACTTATAAAGCTGTTCCAGTACTAGTTTTAGGAATTCCATCAAGATATGTTCATAGCCATTATAATTATTGCGCCAAAGAAGATATTGAAGCTTCTGTATCTTTAGCTGTAGAAGTAATAAAGAGCCTTACAGAAGAAACTATAAATACTATTTTAAGAAAATAATATTTACTTATTGGGGACTCTATTAAAATATTATTCATTTATATAATTGAAAAGTTAATAACATAATGATTATTTAATATAAGTTAGTAATTGCAATAGCAATTTATATAAAAATACAAAGGGGGAAATTTTGAAATGAAAAAATCAAAATTAAAAAAATTATGTGCAGTTTTATTAGCTGCTAATGTTACTACTTCGTTATTTATTGGATGTGGTAAGGATAATGTAACTAATACTGGGGGAGCAGATAGTAAACAAGAAATAGTATATAACTTAGGAGCAGATCCTGAAACTATCGATCCAATTCTAAATACTTCTCTTACTTCATCAACAATAATTGTTAATGCTTTTGAGGGATTAATGGTATTGGATGAAAATGATGTAGCTAAACCTGGTGCTGCTGAAAGTATGGATGTTTCAGATGATGGTTTAGTATATACATTTAAACTAAGAAAAGATGGAAAATGGTCAGATGGGGAACCTGTAACAGCAAATGATTTTTATTATGCTTGGATGAGAGGATTAGATAAAGAAACTACAGCAGAGTATTCTTATCAATTTTATTATATAAAAAATGCTGAAAAATATTATAATGGTGAGGCATCTAAAGAAGACGTAGGAATTAGAGTTATTGACGATTATACATTAGAGGTAACATTAGAAACACCAACATCTTATTATCCGCAATTATTAGCACATCCAACATATTCTCCATTAAGAGAAGATATTGTGACTGCAGACCCTGAGGGTTGGGCAACAAAACCAGAAACATACGTAGGAAATGGGCCATTCAAATTAGTAAAATGGGATATGAAGGATCAATTAGTATTCGAAAAAAATGATAATTATTGGGATAAAGATAAAGTTAAATTAGAAAAATTGACATTTAAATTAGTAACAGACCAAACAACTGCATATTCTGAATTACAATCTGGTAATTTTGATGTAGTTAATTCGGTACCAACTAATGAAATTGAACCTGGAAAAGAAGAAGGACTTGTTCAAATATTACCTAATCTTGCTACTTACTTTTTTGCTATAAATGTTGGTAAACAAGATATATTAAGTGAAGATGTAAAAGCAGCATTAAATAACAAATTAGTAAGACAAGCTATATGTTTAGCTATCGATAGACAAGAAATAATTGATAATGTTGGAAAAGCAGATCAAATTGCAGCTTATAGCTTTGTACCTCAAGGAATACCTAATAATGATGGTTCAGATTTCTCAAGTAAAGAATATTATAATCCTCAAGATATGGAAGTGAATATTGAAAAAGCAAAAGAATTATTAAAAGAAGCTGGATATGAAAATGGAGAAGGACTTCCTACTATTGAATTAATGTATAACTCTGAAGGATCTCATAAGGATATTTGTCAAATTGTTCAACAAAATTTAAATGAAATTGGAATTAATGTTGAATTAACTAATCAAGAATGGGCAGTATTTTTAAATACAAGACAACAAGGTGATTATCAAATTTCAAGACATGGTTGGAGTGGAGATTATGCTGATGCAATGACATTCTTAGATATGTGGGTTACAAATGGTGGAAATAATGATACTGGCTTTAGTAATGCACAATATGATAGTTTAATTTCTCAAGCAAAGATTGAAACTGATGTAGTAAAAAGAGAAGGTTTATTAAGAGAAGCTGAAGATATATTAATGGATGAAATGCCAGTAATTCCTGTATATTACTATACTACAGTAATGGCTTGGAATAAAGCTGTTAAGGGAATCCAAGTATCTGTAGTTGGAAAAGTATATTTTAAAAATGCTTATAAAGAATAACAAAATTTTAAAGAGAGTCTTAGGACTCTCTTTTAGATTTTAAAAAATAATAATAAAATATTTTATGTCCTTCTAGAATAGTATAGAAACAAAGAAATGTTTGTTTGTAAAGAAATGTTAAATATATAAAAAAATAATATTATTTTTTTTTAAATATAAAGTTAATTGTAAACTAACTATAAATAAAAAAGATAAAAACAAGGTATTTAGCCAATGAAAACGTTAGTATACTCTTTATACAAGATTGACATTTTAATTAATATTTCTTTTTTCCTTGATAATATATCAATAAATACTCTTATTTTTTAACAATATACTTTGACAAATGTAAAATTTCAATTATAATCAAAATATAACTTAACAAATTTTGTATTATAAGCAGATTAATGGTATACAATTATTTGTATAAGTATTTAAAACTTATAAATCTTTTAGGGGCAAGATTATAAGAAAAAATAAATAGATTATTTTTGAATCTATATACTTTAAAAGATATAAATTGCATATAGCAGTTTAGATATAAATACAAAGGGGGCAATTAAAGATGAAAAGTTCAAAACAAAAAAAACTATGTGCAGTATTAATTGCTGCAACTCTTAGTACTACATTACTATTTGGGTGTGGAAGTAATACTCCTTCAAAAGAGGAGGATAGCGCTAAGCAAGAAACTCAGTCTACAGGTAATAAAGATACCAAGCAAGAGTTAGTATTTAACTTAGGGGCAGATCCAGAAACAATAGATCCAACATTAAACACAGCTTCTGAGGCAGCATCAATAATAGTAAATGCTTTTGAATGCATAATGACACTTGATGAAAATGATAATGCAATTGAAGGTGCAGCAGAAAGCTTAGATGTATCAGATGATGGATTAGTTTATACAATTAAATTAAAAAAAGATGGAAAATGGTCAGATGGGGAACCTGTAGTTGCTGATAACTTCTATTATTCTTGGATGAGGGCATTGACTAAAGAAACTGCAGCAGAATATTCTTACCAATTATACTATATAAAAAATGCTGAAAAATATTATAACGGTGAAGCAACTGCTGATGAAGTGGGAATTAAAGTAGTTGATGATTATACTTTAGAAGTAACATTAGAAGCTCCAACTTCATACTTCCCACAATTGTTAGCATTCCCAACATATGCTCCATTAAGAGAAGATATAGTTAGTGCAGATCCTGAAGGATGGGCAACTAAACCTGAAACATACGTATCAAATGGTGCTTTTAAATTAGTAAAATGGGATATGAAGGATCAATTAGTATTTGAAAGGAATGATAACTATTGGAATAAAGATAGTGTTAAATTAGATAAATTAACTTTTAAACTTGTAACCGATGACACTACTGCTTATTCAGAATTACAAGCTGGAAACTTTGATGTAGTTAACTCTGTTCCAACAAATGAAATTGAGCCTGGTAAAGAAGAAGGACTTGTACATGTTATGCCAAAGCTTGGAACTTACTTCTTTGCAATTAATGTTGGTAAACAAGATACTTTAAGTGAAGATGTAAAAACAGCATTAGGTAATAAATTAGTTAGACAAGCTATAAATTTAGCAATTGATAGACAAGAAATAATTGATAATGTTGGTAAAGCTGAACAAGTACCTGCTTATAGTTTTGTGCCACAAGGTATTTATAATGCTGATGGAAGTGAATTTGCTAACAAAGAATACTTTGACCCATCAGATATGGATGGAAATGTTGAAAAAGCAAAAGAATTATTAAAGGAAGCTGGATATGAAAATGGTGAAGGTCTTCCAACAATAGAGTTAATGTATAATTCAGAAGGTTCTCACAAAGATATTTGTCAAATAATTCAACAAAATTTAGCTGAAGTAGGAATAACTGTCGAGTTAACTAACCAAGAATGGGCTGTCTTCTTAAATACAAGACAAAATGGTGAGTATGAATTTGCTAGACATGGATGGATTGGAGATTATTCAGATCCTATGACATTCTTAGACATGTGGGTAACTGGTGGAGGAAATAATGACTGTGGATTCAGTAATGCTGAATATGATAATTTAATTAATGATGCTAAAGTAGAAATAGATTTAACTAAGAGAACAGAAATGTTAAGAAAAGCTGAAGATATATTAATGGATGAAATGCCAATTGTTCCAATATACTATTATACAACTGTAATGGGATGGAAAGAAAATGTTAAAGGCATCCAAGTTTCTGTTTTAGGAAATGTTTACTTGCAAGGTGCATATAAAGAATAATAAAAAGAGAGCAAATTTGCTCTCTTTTTATTATTAAATTGTAAATTAAGAAAATACACATTAAGTTTGATTACTTAATGTGTATTTTCTTAATTTATACATAATATTAATAAACTAAGTATATCTAATTTTTATGGGGGAATATATGAAATACTTAGTAGAAATAACAGCTTATATAATATTAGTTTTTCTTTACATTATACTCTCTACATCTATCTTAGAAAATAATAATATCTCTATAATTTTTAGCATAATATTATTAACTATACTGATATTAACTACCTTAAAATTAAATATAAAGAAAGTACAAAATAAAATAGATAAAAAAATATTTACATTAATAAATATACTTCTAATTCTTATTGTATTGCTATGGAGTTATGTTACAAAAAATATAGATAATATTACTCAAGTAGTTGCAAATAGTTATATATCAAATTTAGAACCCAGTAATTACAATTCTAATTTTAATATAGCTAATTATAATGATATTAAAATATTATACCAAGATAATATATCTGAAGTAATTCCATTATTAAAAGAATTAATAGATTCCTCAAAATATAAATGTGAAAAGATATTTAATAATATAAATGTCTCTTTTACTATAAAATTAGATTATAATCAAGATGTATTTTTATCTAGATTTGGGAAAGAATCAGATAACCTTTCCTCATATTATATAGATAGTACTAAAACTATATATATTTACTTAAATAATTCTTTTGATATTTTAAATGATAAAAATAGTTTTAGTACAATGTTAACTCATGAAATATCCCATTACTATTTTTCAGAGTTTTTAAAAGAAAATGATATATTACCTAAGAATGTTCCCGTGTGGATAAATGAAGGAATTGCCGATTATATTTCAAATCGTTTATATAATTTAGATTATGATTGTAGTGAATTTATTGAATTTAATAAACTTTCAAATTCAAGTGATTGGCTTAAAATAAAGTCAGGAAAACAATATATTCAAAGTTATCATTCAATAAATAAAATTGTAAATATGAGTAATGAGAGTGTAATTACAAATTTGTTACTTGAATTAAAAGATCATAATATAAATGAGGCCTTTAAAAATGTTACTGATATGGACTTTAAGAAATTTGAAAATACCATAAAAAAAAATAATATTAACTCTAAATAAATAGTAATAAAAATCTCATTCTTAATATTAGATGAAAATTAAGAAGTTATAAAATACATATTATTGAATTTATTAACAATTTATAGTACTATATATACGCAAATATAATATATAATGATTTTATATGGAGGTAAATCTATGATAAATTTAATGATTATTTGTGCATTAGTATTATTAATATGTATAACTTCAACAAAAATATTATATAGGTTTGGTGTTCCAATTCTTCTTATTTTTATAGTACTTGGTATGTTGTTTGGTTCTGATGGTATAGTAGGTATATACTTTGATAATTTTGAACTAGCTAGTAATATTTGCTCTATAGCTCTTATTTTTATAATGTTCTATGGTGGATTCGGTACTAATTGGAATATGGCCAAGCCTGTTGCAATCCAATCCATACTTATGTCTTCATTAGGTGTTTTTATTACAGCTGGACTAACAGGATTATTTTGTTTTTCTATTTTTAATACAACACTATTAGAGGGGTTACTTATAGGTTCAGTAATTGCGTCTACAGATGCAGCTGCTGTGTTTGCAATCTTACGTTCTCAAAAGTTAAATTTAAAAAGTTCAATAGCTTCAATATTAGAAATTGAGAGTGGTAGTAACGATCCATTTGCATATATGCTTACTATCATAACATTAGGATTAATGTCCAATGTTGGATATAATAATATTATTCCAATGTTATTAAGTCAAATTATAGTTGCTATTGTAACTTCATGTATATTAGCAAAATTATCTGTTTATTTATTAAGACATGTCAAATTTGAAATAGAAGGTTTTTATCCTATATTCATCACAGCCATAGCAGTACTAGCTTATTCATTAAGTGAATATTTAAGTGGTAATGGATACTTAAGTGTTTATATAACAGGTATTATTATAGGAAATAGTAAAATACCTCATAAAAAAAGTATTTTCCAATTTTTCGATGGAATATCTTGGCTAATGCAAATTTTATTGTTCTTTTTACTTGGATTATTAGCTTTTCCATCACAAATACCATCTGTTATAATTAAGGGAATATCTATTTCAATCTTTATGATTTTCATAGCAAGACCAATTACAACATTTAGTATATTAAGTTGGTTTAAGGTACCTATTAAACAACAACTTTTTATTTCATGGGTTGGTATTAGAGGTGCTGCATCAATAGTATTTGCAATTTTTGCTGTAACATATGGAGTTCCTATAAATTATGATATTTTTCATATAATATTCTTTATGGCGCTATTCTCAGTAGCTGTACAAGGTACCCTTATCCCTACTATAGCAAGAAAACTTGATTTAATAGATGATGAAGATTCGGTTTTTAAAACATTTAATGACTATAAAGAAGATAAGAGTACAAAGTTATTTGAACTTACAATTAACGAAAGTAACCCACTTGCTAATAAAAGTATAATGGATGCAGACATTCCTGAAGATATACTTGTTGTCATGATAAAACGTAATGGAGATGTATTTGTTCCAAATGGTTCTACAGTAATTTTTCCAGGCGATACTCTAGTTTTATCAGGAAATAACCTAATATACTTTACTGATTATAAAGAAGGAAAAAGCACAAATATAATGGAAGTTTCAGTTAGTAGTAATAGTATTATAGCAAATAAATCTATACGTGATTCTAATATAAATGATGATATTCTTATAGTTATGATAAAACGTAAAGATAAGGTAATAGTACCAAATGGAAGTACAGTAATAATGCCTAATGATATATTAGTTATTACAGCTAATGATTTAAAAAAAGTAGAAAGATTAGTGGAAGTGTAATTTAAATTTTATATAAATATTTTAGAAGAACATGTGATTTATATTAATTCACATGTTCTTTTTATTTTAAAAATAATTAATATCAAAAATAGTAATAATAAAAATATTTTATTTAATAAATTACTAATTTGGATCCATATTTAATACGGTTTTACTTGGATAAGGATAAGTAAGTGAAGCTACTGTTACAGTAAAATCATATCTTGTACCAAATGGAGAAGAACTAGGAATAAGGGTTTGTATAGTTATAGTCTTCTTAGTTCCATTAGGAAGATTTTTCATTATATCCAAATTATCTGAGTAGGCAGTATATGCAGGTACATCTGTAATTTTAATACCATCAATATATAAAGTATAAGGTAATAAAGCTGATGGTATACTTATTTTAAAACTATCAGTTGCATCGCACATCAGTGCATTATTAATAGCATAAAATATATAATTTGAATCTATAGGAATTTCTAATTTACCATTTACAAGTGATATTAAACTATTATTTTCCATTGATATATTAAATAAAATACTTGAATTAGCACTAATATCAAGATTGTAATATGAAAAAATATTTGTAGTTAAATCAGTTGCATCTAAATTTAAAATTATATTAGGATGATTTACAAAAAACAAAAGTGTTTTTGTAACTGTTACTAAAGTACCTGTTGATGAACCTTGCCTATATGAACAGGAACAAGTATTAGTTTGAGTTGTAGCATAATTAGGATATACTTTTATTGCATCATTTATCTTACAGAAAAGTGTATAGGTTATTGTTTGTGCAACAGCTCTTGCATCTATAATTGCTTCTGTTGGGAATGTTACAACATTAGATGATACAGTTGGCATAATTGAAACTCCATTTCTATATGAAGGTCCCGTATAGCTTTGACCAGTTGGAAGTGTAATATATCCACCAGGTTGAAGTTTATTAATAGGAACATTAACAGTTGAGGTAGTATAATTATATTGACCATAACTTCCAGTACCATTTACTATTATTGAATTTATATTAAGCGTAGCCCATGTTGATATATTATCTATAATAATAAATTAAAAGGCATCAGTTTCAGTTCCTATGGTATTTGTATTTTTTATTGTTACTGTATAAGTGTATATTTCTGAAGATTGTATAGCTATTTTAAAATGTTATAATGATGAAGTAAGTAAAATAATCAACTTTGGAAATGTTAGTTACGATTATTTATATAATATCGAAGAAAAACCGGATCAAATGTATTTAACTTTTATTAAATACTATTAGTTTAAATATGATATAATTGTATTAATTTTACTAATTATAGAGGGAGTAGAGATGAAAAATTTGGAAATAACAAATGATTATAAGAACATAATTATAAATGAGTTACCGCTTTTAGATGTTCGTGCATCTATAGAGTTTGAAAAAGGTGCATTTATTAATTCTACAAATATACCTATATTAACAACTGATGAAAGACATATTATAGGAATATGTTATAAAGAAAAAGGTAATGAAGAGGCTACAAAACTTGGCTATAAAATTGTTTCAGGTAAAAATAAGAAAAATAAATTAGATGAATGGGAAAGATTTCTTAAAAAGAATCCAAAAGCACTTATATATTGTTTTAGAGGAGGTTCTCGTTCAACAATAGCTCAAGAGTGGATAGTAAATGAATTAGGAATAAATATTACTAAATTACAAGGTGGATATAAAGAATTTAGGAATTTTCTTATAAAAGCTTTAGATCCCTGTAATATTTATGCAAAACCAATAGTTCTAACTGGTTATACAGGTTCAGGAAAAACAGAAGTATTAAAAGAACTTGATACATCAATAGATCTTGAGGGAATTGCTAATCACAGGGGTTCTGCATTTGGTGGATTTATAACACCTCAACCAACACAAATAAATTTTGAAAATAACCTAGCTTATGAAGTTATCAAGCATTCAAATAAAGGATATAATCATATAATTGTAGAAGATGAAAGTAAAAATATAGGTAAAAGTTTTATACCTATGGAATTCTATAAATTTATAAATCAAGGAAGTGTAGTATTTCTAGATTCAACATTGGAAGAGAGGATTGAAAATATATTAAATGATTATGTTATTAAAGCTCAAACTGAATATATAAAATTTTATAACAATATAGATTTAGGGATGAGAAAATGGTATGAAAATATAGCAGGTAGTATGATGAAGTTAAAAGAAAGACTTGGTGGTGATCGCTTTAAAGTTGTATTAGAAGAGTTAAAAACAGCTTTTAGCCTTCAATGCTCAACTAATGAATTTTATCATCATAACAGATGGATAGAATTATTTTTAGTTAACTATTATGATCCACTCTATAAACATTCTATATCAAAAGATACAAGAAATATTATTTATAAAGGTGATAAAAAATCTGTATTAGAGTTTTTAAAGGCATTAAATTAATTTTATTATGAAAGGATTGAAGTAAATGAATTATAATGAAGTATTAAATAATGCAAAACATTGCATTGGTGAATATTGCAAAGCTTGTATAGAATGTAATGGAAAAGCATGTAAAAATCAAATTCCAGGTCCAGGAGCAAAAGGAATTGGAGATACTGCCATACGTAATTATGATAAATGGAAAGAAATACGAGTTAATATGGATACTTTAACTGAAAATAGGTCTATTGATACAAGTATTGAACTATTTGGTCATAAATTTAAATATCCTTTTTTTGCTGGACCTGTAGGTGCAGTTAATTTACATTATGGTAATAAATATGATGATGTGTCTTATAATAATATTTTAGTTTCATCATGTGCTAATGAAGGAATATTAGCTTTTACTGGAGATGGTACTAATCCTGAAGTTATGAAATCAGCTACAGACGCTATAAAAAGCGTATCAGGATTAGGTATTCCTACAGTTAAGCCTTGGAACATAGATACTATAAAAGAAAAATTAAATTTAGTTAAAAATTCTGGTGCTATAGCAATAGCCATGGATATTGATGCTGCTGGCCTTCCATTTTTAAAAAACATGAATCCTCCAGCAGGAGCTAAATCAGTATCTGAACTTAAAGAAATAATTGAAATATCTAACTTACCATTTATAATAAAAGGAATTATGACTGTAAAAGGGGCCTTAAAAGCTAAAGAAGCTGGTGCAACGGCAATTGTTGTATCTAATCATGGTGGTAGAGTTTTAGATCAATGTCCTTCAACTGCAGAAGTATTATCTGATATTGTTGATGCGGTAGGAGATTCAATGAAAGTATTTGTTGATGGTGGAATACGTTCAGGAATTGATATATTTAAAGCATTAGCACTAGGTGCAGATGGAGTACTTATTTGTAGAACATTCGTTACTGCACTTTATGGTGGTGAAGAAGATGGGATTAAAACATACATTCATAAATTAGCTTCTGAACTGGAAGATACTATGGCCATGTGTGGTGCATATTCAATTAAAGATATTTCTAGAGAGATGATAAGAAAATAATAGGTATCTTTTTATTATAAAGAACAAGAATCAAAGTAATTAATATACTAATAATATACCTTAAATATTAAGAGGATATGTTTATGGATATTATAGAAAAGATTAAATTTTATATTGACTACTTTAGTAATAAAAATAATATTTTTTATGAATCTAAAAATAATGCTTTTTATAATACTATAATTAGGTATAGCTCTACTATAATAGAATTTGTAGATTTTGTTTATGAAATTAATTTAATAGATAATAATTATAAGAATACTATTAATATATATCATGAAAATTATAGTAAATTATATGAACTGGCAGATATATCTGACATTAAACTATCTAAAGCTCTTTTAACATATTATATAAAAGAAGAAAAGGTTTGTAAGGGATTAATTGCAAGTGCTATATATTATAATGTCTTTGAAAAAGTACTATATAATATATTACCTTATTTAGCCTGGGATAAAATAATTAATAGATTAGGTAATAAAACAATTGAGTTTGAAACAATTCCTACTGATAAAAGAAAGCATAGGTGGTTTAGTGCTAAAAGGAAAAATAATTTTATAGTTATAGATTGTGCTAATAAAAACATTCCATCTTGTAAGCTAACTAAAAAAAGAAAATTAATTTTTAAAGATTTTGAAAAATCATATTATCTATATTTAAAGATAAAAAATGGAGAAATAATTAGTAATGATGAAAAAAAATCAACTATTAATAAAAGTTATTTTTTTTCATTAATTTATAATTTATTATAAACAAAAACAACTTCTATATTTTAATAGAAGTTGTTCTTTTTTATAAAAATATTAAATTATATTTACATAATATTCCTTAAGATTTAATAATATTGATTCGTCTGGTAACTCTTCAGTAATTATTCCATAAAAATCAAGCAAGTTAGAAAATTTAAATGAACCATTTTTTTTGAATTTTTCATTTAAAGAAAGTAAAAATAATTTATCTGAGATCTTAGTAATTGCTTTCTTAGTTGCAGCGTCTTCTGAAAGTGAAGTACTTATAGTCCCATCTCTAAGATCAATTCCTGTACACCCCATAAATGCTTTGTTACATCTATAATTATTTATTTGTTCTATAGCATGAGAGCCTATACTACCCCCAACATATGAGTTGTAATCTCCACCAATAAAAATAAATTTTGTATTGGTATCAGGTGTTATTAAAGATGCTATTTCAAACATATTAGTAATTACAGTTAATTGTTTATTATTTTCTACAATTAATTTTGCTATCATAAAAGAAGTAGTTGATGCATCTAGAAAAATGGTATCATTATCTGATAACTTTTCAAATGATTTTTTAGCAATTATACTTTTAAATTCTATATTTTCACTTATACGATTATTAAAACTTTTTATCTTAATAGGATTATTATCTATAGTAATAGCACCACCGTAGGTTCTACGAAGTAAATTTTTTCTCTCTAATACCTTTAAATCTTTTCTTATCATACTTTCACTAACATTAAATTCTTTACTTAAATCTTTTACAAGAATTTTACCATTTTGATCTAACAACTCTAATATATATTTATGACGCTCTTCAGTAAACATTTCATATCTCCTTTAATCATATTCCTATTTATTCTCATTGTATTCTATTTTAAAAAAGAAGTCAATTGACAATAAGGATAAACTGAGATAAAATGAGCATAACTAGGAATGGAGGGGATTTAATGAAAAAAGCTGTATTTTTTGATATTGATGGAACATTATTAGATCATTTTGGGGGAATAGTTGATATTACTCCTAATGTAAAGAAAGCAATTAGAGCTTTACAAAAAGAGGGACATTATGTCTTTATTTCAACAGGAAGACCATATGCATTTTTAAGTAAAAATATATTAGATTTTGGGTTTGATGGATTTATTTTAGCTAATGGTGCTCATGTAATAATAAATAATGAAACAATTCATAGTGATCATATTGAAAGTGAATTTATTAATAATTTAGCAAATGAATTAGACGAGCTTAATATACAGTACATATTAGAAGGTGAATATTATTCATATATGAATAAAAAATTCAAGGAATTCTATGATTTTTATGATTCAGTAGGTGTTTCTAAAGATTTAATAAAAGATGAGTTTTCATTAGATGAAATTAAAACATTTAAAATTGAAATGATGTGCCCAAATGATGATGTTGCAAAATCTTGTTTAGAAATTGTTCAAAGAAATAAAGATTATGATTATGTTAATAGCATAGCCATAAAATCTTTTGAATTATACTCTAAAAAGAATACGAAGGCCACTGGAATAATTAAAGTTTTAGAATACTTAGATATTAGTATTGAAAATAGTTATGCTTTTGGTGATGGAAAAAATGATATAGAAATGCTTTCTACTGTAGGATGTGGTATAGCTATGGGAAATGCAAATGATGAAGTAAAAAAATATGCACATAAAATTACAGATGAAGTACAGAAAGATGGCGTTGCAACAGGAATAGAAAAATATATTTTAAAATTATAAAAAACTAAAGTACTTATATTTCTTACTTCTAAAGAAATATAAGTACTTTTTATTATAGTCTTTTTATAAATCCCATAAAACTTCAGGAGGCATAACTTCTAATATATTATATAATATATCAACTATAGTTTCTTTTTTTACATTACCTGATGATAGTAACTGTTTAAACTTTCTACTTCCTTTTTCACCTTGGAATAAACTTTGTAATGGAGCAGCTAAAGCATGTACATTGCTACCTTTTTCAATTTCTTCAACAACATAAGGGATATAAGATTTAATAATTTCTCCTCGAGAAATTGATTTGCTATTTATATTTTTTTCATTAAGTTTATGTAAATTTGCTAATAGATAACAATCTTCATAGGAAGCTCTTCCTATCATAACTCCATCAACCTTTGTTAATGCATCTTTTATATTTTCTAAAGTCTTAAATCCACCATTTATCTCTATATTTAAATAACTAAAATCCTTTTTTAATTTATAAACCATATCATAATCAAGAGGAGGAACTTCTCTATTATCTTTAGGACTAAGTCCCTTTAATATAGCTGAACGAGCATGAACAGTATATCTATCTGGTTTTGCTTTAGATACTGTGTTTAAAAATTCTAACAAGTCTTCATATCCATTCATTATAATCTTTTTTGTATTGTCATCTAATACCCCAGTACCATCAATTCCTATTCTATGTTTTATTGTTACGGGTTTATTAGTTGCTTCTTTCATAGCCGAAATTATTTCATAAACTAAATTCTTATCAGACATTAAAGCTGCTCCCATTAGATTTCCTGACACCCTATCAGAAGGGCAGCCACAATTTAAATTAATTTCTGCATAATTATATTTTTCAGCCAGTTTAACAGCTTTATAAGCATCTTCTGAACTTGCAGCTGCTATTTGAAGAGCAACTGGTCCTTCATCTTCTCTAAAATATAGAATTTTATCTAAATCCCCATTAATTATTGCTTGAGCTGTTACCATTTCTGTATAAAGAAGCGCATCTTTATTCATAATTCTACAAAAATATCTAAAATGTCTATGTGATTTATCAACCATAGGTGCAATACTTATTTTAGGCGTTTTTATATTTGAAATATACTTTTCCATCTTTTGTATCCTTTCATTTTAATAAATTATTATGTTTTATTATAGCATATAAAATTTTAATTACTTATATAACTAGGAATAAAGGTGAAAGAATTATAAAAATTTATAATTCTTTGTTTTAAGGTAAATATAATATTTTTATTTATATAAATTAATATAATATATAGATTTTATTACCAATTTAAGTGTATAATTAAATTACACATAATAAAATATAATTTAATTATCTTCTTAATAATAAATGGAGGAAACCTATGAAAAGAATTATATTAGTAATTTCCATTGTTTTATTAAATTTACTTCTTATAAGCTGTATGGAAAGTAAAATTTATTTAAATAGAAATGATGAGGAATTAAAAGATATTAATAAAGAGGAATTAGAAAATATAGTTAATGAATATAGTCTTTCTGTTATAGATGAAATTTATGTTGCAGATACAAAAATTGTAGGGTTTTCAACTGATTCTACTCAAGGAGTTTTTGTATATGAAAAAGATAATGAAGGAAAATATCAATTGAATCAGACAAATAAATTAGACATTTCTAAAGAGGGATTAGGTGTTTCTAATTACAGAATAATTTATGAAAATTATAATGATATATCTAAGGCAAAATATGGTTATGTTATAATTTCTAATGGGGAAAAGGTTTCAAGGGTCGAAATCACAATAAATGATATTTATAAATATACTGCTGATTTAGAACTTGGAAGAGAATCTATGGTTTTAATAAAGGAAAATTTAACCCCTGAAGAAAGTTCTGGAATTCGTTTAGATGTTAAATATTTCGATGATGATAATAATGAACTATTCCAATAATCATTTCTATTTATTGGACAATCTATATGGTAATAATGGGAGAGTATTATGATAGAGGTAGTAAAGAAAAAAAAGTTTTTTATGAAAGTTTTTTATGATTGGATTATACCAATTATTTGTGCAGTTTTTATAGCTATATTAATAAATAAATTTCTAATATTTCAAATTCAAATTCCTAGTGAATCAATGCTTCCAACTCTAGAGATAGGTGATAGATTATTTGCTAATAGAATATATAAAGAAGAAAGTCTAAGTAGAGGAGATTTAATAATTTTTTATTCTGATGAAAAAAAAGAATTAATGATAAAAAGGTTAATAGGATTACCTAATGATAATGTTGTAATAGATAATGGTGTATTAAGTGTAAATGGTGAAATTTTAACTGAAGATTATATCCAGAATCAAGATTATTTTAGTGGATCTTATACTGTACCGGCTGGAAAGTACTTCTTTTTAGGAGATAATAGAGGTGACTCATTTGATTCTAGATATTGGGTAAATAAATATATAGACTTTAATGATATAAAAGGAAAAGCATTTATTAAGGTATTTCCTTTTGATGAATTTGGTTTTATAAATTAAATAAAAAGAGAGCATTTATTAAAAAGTGCTCTCTTTTTATTATTTTGTAGCATTTTCTGAAAAACATTGTATAACTTCAAGATATTTTTCTATATCTTTTTTATCTATTCCTTCTGTAATTTTATTTATAAATTTATTTTGCATATCATATAACTCTTTTATTATAGGTTTAGATTCTTCAGTAAGCTTTAAGTGTTGACATCGTCTATCATTTTTATCAATATTAATTTTTAGAAGTCCTTTTTCTAAAAGTGGTTCTACAGCTTTTGAAACATACGCCTTTGAAAATCCTTTTAATTTAACTATATCTTTAGCTGTATCGCATGTTGGATTATTGTTAAGAAAGGCTAGAACATCAGCTTCTGGTTTTGTAATTCCACATTCAGCCGCAACTTTTACTGATAAATTATAATATAAATCATTTATATTCTTAATAGAATACAGTATTTTAGTAATATCAAAATTGTTTTTCATTATTATCCTCCATATATAGTTGACGTATAAACTGTTTCCTTGTAAACTATTTTATAGAAATTATTATTATTTGTCAATTTTATTAAAGGAGAAAGATATTATGCAACATAATCAAACTGAAGAATTAGGAAGTTGCAGTGTAGGAAAACTACTTTTTAAATTAGCAGTTCCTGCAATTGCAGCACAAATTATTAACTTATTGTACAATTTAGTAGACCGTATGTATATTGGACATATTGCAAACGTTGGTAAATTAGCACTTACAGGTGTAGGAGTATGTTTACCTCTTATTATGCTTATTTCAGCATTTGCTGCTCTTGTAAGTATGGGTGCTGCTCCAAGAGCTTCCATCTTTTTAGGAAAAGGTGAAAAAGATAATGCAGAAAAGACCTTAGGAAATTCATTTTCATTATTAATAATTTTATCACTTATTATTACAGTTATTTTTTCTTTATTTTCAAAGGACTTACTTTTAATATTTGGAGCAAGTGAAAATACAATAGAATTTGCAGTAAGTTATATGAAAATATATAGCCTTGGAACAATATTTGTTCAATTAACTCTTGGACTTAATGCATTTATTAGTGCACAAGGTTTTGCCAAAACTAGTATGATGACAGTTTTAATAGGAGCAATCTTTAATATTATACTTGATCCTATATTTATTTTTGGATTCAATATGGGAGTATCTGGTGCCGCGTTAGCAACAATAATTTCTCAATCATTATCTATGATTTGGATATTATTCTTCTTAACAGGTAAAAAAACAACATTAAAATTAAGAAAGAAAAATTTACGTTTATCTAAGGAAATAATACTTCCTTCTATATTATTAGGACTAGCACCATTTATAATGCAATCTACAGAAAGTTTAATAGCGGTTTGTTTTAACTCATCACTCTTAAAATATGGAGGGGATGTTGCAGTTGGAGCAATGACAATTCTTACAAGTGTAATGCAATTCTCAATGCTTCCACTTACTGGTTTAACACAAGGTGGTCAACCAATTATAAGTTATAATTATGGTGCTAAAAATGCTGATCGTGTTAAAAAAGCATTTAAAATACTACTTATTTCATGTTTAGTATATTCATTTGTACTATGGGGACTTGCAATGATAACCCCTAGAACTTTCGTGCTTATATTTAATAATGATCCAGAACTTGTTGAATTTACAAGTCATGCTTTAAGAATATATATGGCTGTTTCTTGTGTATTTGGTATACAAATTGCTTGTCAACAATCATTTATTGCATTAGGAAATGCAAAAACATCATTATTCTTAGCTTTATTAAGAAAAATATTATTATTAGTACCTTTAATTTATATTATGCCACTATTTATGGCTGATAAAACAACAGCTGTATTTACAGCAGAACCTGTAGCTGATATATTAGCTGTTTCTACAACTGCTATATTATTCTTTATTCAATTTAGAAGGGCTATGAAGGAAATATCAGAACCACTTGACTTAAAAACAAAAAGTAATTTATCTTAGAATCTTAAATGCACCTATTTTATAGGTGCATTTTTCAAAATTGACATAAATTTAACAGAACATATATTATTATTTCATATTATATGGATATAATAAAAATGGAAGGTAGTAGGAGGTTTTGAAATGAGAAGTATAGTTAAGAGTAATTATCTAGAAATATTAAAAACATTTTTTATAGCTTTATTATTTCTAGCATTAGGAGCATTTATAGGAGTTAATTTTATTCCAGCAAGTTTTAGGTATTTCTTAAACATAGCATTCTTTATATTAGTTTTAATATCTGCTTTTAGTAGGCGTGGGGGATTTGTTAGAAATAAAACTAATATGAATATATATGCTTTTATTTTAGGAATACTTACGGGTTCAACTTATATATATTATTTTTATAATTTAGGGGCTGCCACTTTTATTTCAGTAATAATTGGAGTAATTTTAATATTTGGTATATCTTATTTAGTTGCTTCAAATCAAAGCGAGGAAAATATATTCAAATTAGGCCCAATTGTAACAATAGGTATTCTAGTTTTATTAGTTTTAGAATTTATAAATATATTTTTCTTTAATTTTGGAACATATGATTTAATTATTTCAGCTATTGGAATAGCTATATATTCTATTTACGCTTTGATAATTATGAAATCTGTTCAAAATAGATGTAGATATAGCATTTTATCAGAAGAAGAAATAGTAAGTCTTTCATTTTCTATATTTATAAGTTTCTTAAACTTATTAGTTGATTTATTAAGATTTGTTTCAATTTTAAAAGATGATAATTAAATAATAATATATAATATTAAATCATAAAATAAGCTATATAAATTTGAATATGTTATTATAAAATAAAATATAAATAATATATAAAATATTTAAATATTTAAATATTTAAATACTTAATAATTTATAAATTATTTATATAGGAGGAAAAATGAAGACTAGCGAAGTTGTAGTTTTACCTTATGATAAAAATTGGGAATTTGAATTTGAAAAAATAAAGGATCAATTAATAAAAGCATTAGATGATATTATTATTGGTATTGAACATGTTGGAGGTACATCTGTTAAAGGATTAGTAGGTAATCCTATAATTGATATAGATATTATTATTCCAACTTATAATTGTTTCAATATTGTTATAAAAAGGTTAAACAGAATTGGGTATACATATAAAGGTTCATTGAAACTCGAAGAAATTGAAGCATTTAAATATACTGGTACTCAAAGTTTCATGACGCATAACTTGTATGTTTATACTCGAAAATCAAAGGAATTAAAAAAACAGCTTTTATTAAGAAATTACTTAAATAGTAATAAAGAAGCTACTGAAAATTATAGTAAAATTAAGATTAGAGCTTCTAAATTATTCCCTAATGATATAAATAAATATAGAGAATATAAAAACTTATTTATATTAGAATTATGTAAAGAAATAAACTTATTGTAACTAAACATTTATAATAATTAAAAAATGCTATATCAAATTCACATTTGATATAGCATTTTTTTAAAGTATTTCTAATATCTCCACAGAATAATTATCACCAGGTGCTTCAACTTCAACTATATCTCCAACTCTTTTACCTGATAAAGCTTTTCCAAGCTCTGACTCAATACTTATTAACATATCTTCTGGTTTAGCATCTAATGTAGTTACTAAAGTTATAGTATCCTCAAAATCATCGTCTATAAACTTAATTTTCGCTTTTGTATTTATGCCTAATGTTGATTTGTCTATATTTTCATCATCAATAACTGTGGCAGTAGTTATAAGAGTTAATAGATGCTGTATTCTATTATCGTTTTCTCTATACTCTTCACAAGCAGCTTTATACTCAGCATTTTCAGATCTATCTCCATGTGCTGCTGCAATTAATTTTTCTTTAGCTATTTCAGCTCTTCTTACTGTCATTCTATAATCTAGCTCTTCTTGTAATTTTTTAATATTTGATTCTGTTAATATCTTATTCATAAAATAAAAATCTCTCCTAAAGTATATTATGATACTATTATAAAGATTTATTTATGAAAAATAAAGATATCATTAAATATAAAATTACTTATTATTTAACTATTTGTATTCTAAGTAGTAATTAATTTAAATTACAATCATTTGAAAAAATTTTTTTTTAGCTGTATAATAATGTTATAAAAATAATATTGAATTATTCAATATGTAAATTATAAAATATACAACGTGTAGTTTGTCGATATACAACGTAAGTCCAGTTGTCGATAAATTACACGTTTTTTTATTAAGGAGGAATATAATGTTTTCAAAAAATGACTATATTATTTATGGAACAACAGGTGTATGTAAAGTAATTGATATAGTAAAAAAGAAGTTTAATACTAATATAGAGAGAGAGTATTACGTTCTTAAACCTGCCTATGATCCTAATTCAACTATTTATGCTCCTATTGATAATACTACGATAAATACAAGAAAAATTATGACTGTAAAAGATGTATATGAATTAATAAGATCAATGCCTGATAATGAGACTATATGGATTGATGATATAAATCTCCGTAAGGAAAAATATACTGATATTTTGAAAAAAGGAGATACTATAGCATTAATCAAATTAATAAAAACTTTATATCTTGAAAAAGAAAAGAAAAAAAATGAAGGTAAAAAACTTTATGTAGGTGATGAGAAAATAATGTCTGAAGCTCAAAGATTATTACATGAAGAATTTGCATTAGTCCTTAACATTAAGGTAGATGAAGTTATACCATTTATATTAGGTGAATTGGAACCATCTGAAAAACCACCAATTAACTTATAAATATAAAGAAAATAAAATTCTAATATTTTAGAATTCTATTTTCTTTACTAACTAATCAATTTAATATACCAACTCCAATATTCACTGTATTACCGATAACTCTTCTATTTAATTTCCTATTTTTCAATTCTGTAAATAGTTTTCTCAAATGATATATTTTGATACTTAAAATATATTTTAAGATGCAATATATACTTCTAGAAAGGAAATATTGTAAAAAAAGATTGACAAAATCCCAAAATAGTCTTATTATAAAGATGTTTGATAATCAAAATTTTTGAAAGGGGAGTGGATAATTTTAGAATTTTAGTCGCTATTTGAATTATTTTATATTAATTTAACTTTAAAATTATATTTTTATTTTGGAATTATTTTTTTTATTTATAAAATTATAAACAAATTGTATTTAATCAATAGTATCTTTTATTAGATTAAATATATTAATGACTTATTATTTATTATGAGATTAACTAAAGAGAAATATTAAAGTATTTAATATTTCAATATTTTTAAGAATATTATTTGATTATCAAATAATTATATTTTTAAAACAAAGGTGTTAAAATGAATGTAGTAAAAATAGTAGGCGTTGGACATTACTGTCCAGAAAATGCTGTAAGTAATGATCAATTATCTAATTTAGTTGATACATCACATGAATGGATAGTAAAAAGAACAGGAATATGTGAAAGAAAAATTTCAACTGGTGAAAATACAGTGGATTTAGCTGTTAAAGCATCAATTAATGCAATGAAAATGGCAAATTGTACTCCAGAAGATATAGATCTAATTGTAGTTGCCACAACTTCACCTGATAGAATTATGCCTTCTACTGCATGTAGTGTCCAAAGCGTATTAGGATGTAATAATGCAGCTGCATTTGATGTAAGTGCTGCTTGCTCTGGATTTTTATATGCATCTATAATTGCTAACTCTTTAATTAAAAATGGAGGAGGAAGCAAAGCTTTAGTTATTGGTAGTGAAGTTCTTTCAAGAATAGTAAATTGGAATGATAGAAACACTTGTGTATTATTTGGTGATGGTGCAGGTGCAGCTATTCTTGAAGCTAGTTCAGACAATAGCAGAATCATAAGTACTTACTTTGGTTCAGATGGAAAAACAGGTGCTAAAGCATTAACTGCTAATCAATTCACAATTAATACACCATTTGCAGAAAGTTCTCTTGAAAGAGAAGAACACATACAAATGGACGGTAGAAAGGTTTTTAAATTTGCTATATCTATAATCCCTAAAGTAGTAAATAAACTATTAGAAAATTCTGGGGAAGATATATCAAATATTAAATATATAATTCCACATCAAGCAAATCTAAGAATAATAGATGATGCTGCTAAAAAGTTAAATATAAGTAAGGACAAGTTCTATGTGAATCTAGAATCCTATGGAAATACTTCAGCAGCCAGTGTACCTATTGCCTTTAGTGAAGTTGTAGAAAAAAATTTAATTAAAAAAGGCGATAAAGTTATTTTAGTTGCTTTTGGTGGTGGCCTAACTTGGGCGGGAATACTACTTGAATGGTAGTATCTTATAAAAATTAAGAGAAAAAATGAATTTAAACGTAAAAAAATAGAAATAACGTCGGTTAAAATTTAGGAGGAAATTAAAATGATATTTGAAAAAATTAAGGAAATAGTAGTAGATCAATTAGGAGTTAATGAAGAAGATGTTACTTTAGAAACAAGATTTATAGAAGACTTAGAAGCTGATTCATTAGATTTATTCCAAGTTATAATGGAGCTTGAAGATGCTTTTGATGTAAAAGTTGAGGAAGTTGAAAACATAAAAACAGTTTCAGATGCTGTAAATTACATTGAAAAAGCAACAGCAGCAAAATAGTATTGGAGGTAAATATATGAAAAAGGATATATGCAGTATTTTAGGTATTAAGTATCCTATTTTTCAAGGCGGAATGGCTTGGGTTTCAGAAAGTACTTTAGCTGCAGCTGTTTCTAATGCAGGAGGACTTGGAATAATAGCAGGAGGAAGAGCTCCTGCTAGCTTTATAAGAGAGGAAATACGAAAAACAAAGGAACTTACAAATAAGCCTTTTGGACTTAATATAATGCTTTTATCAGAAAATGCAGATGAGTTAGCTGATATTGCCATTGAAGAAGGGGTTAAAGTAATAACTACTGGTGCAGGTAATCCTGGAAAGTATATGGAGAAATGGAAAAATGCCAATATAACTGTCATTCCAGTAGTAGCTTCAGTGGCTTTAGCTAAAAGAATGGAAAGATGCGGAGCTGATGCAGTAATAGCTGAAGGATGTGAATCAGGTGGTCATGTTGGTAAACTAACTACAATGGTATTAGTTCCTCAAGTTGTTGATGCTGTAAATATTCCAGTTATAGCTGCTGGTGGAATTGCAGATGGTAGAGGAATTTTGGCTTCATTTGCTTTAGGTGCAAGTGGAATACAAGTTGGTACTAGATTCTTAGCTTCAGTAGAATGTAAAATTCATGATAATTATAAAGAAGCTGTTATTAAGTCTAAAGATATAGATACAGTTGTAACTGGAAGATGTACAGGACATCCAGTACAAGTACTTAAAAATAAACTTGCAAAAGAGTTCTTAAAACTTGAATCAAACAATGTAAGTGTAGATGAACTTGAAGAACTTGGTAAAGGTGGACTTAAAAAGGCTGTAGTTGATGGAGATATTGAAAATGGTTCATTAATGGCTGGTCAAATTTCAGGAATGGTTAAGAAAGTTCAATATGCAAGTGAAATAATTGAAGAAATGTTTAATGAATACGAAGATGTAAAGAGAAATCTATAACTAATAGATTAACGGAGGAATTATGAAGGTAGCTTTTATTTTTTCAGGTCAAGGTTCACAATATATTGGAATGGGAAAGGAATTATATAATAATATTCCTAGTTGTCAAAAAGTATATGATAAAGCTAATGAAGTTTTAGGCTTTGATTTGAAAGAATTAATATTTAATGGTGATAAAGAAGAGTTAAATATTACTGAAAACACACAACCAGCAATATTAACTACTTCAATAGCTATTCTACAAGCTATAAAGGAAAAGGGTATTAAAGCAGATATTGTTGCTGGATTAAGTTTAGGTGAATATTCTGCTCTTGTTGCTAGTGAAGCTTTAGATTTTGAAACTGCAGTTTCTTTAGTTAAAAAGAGGGGACGTTTCATGCAAGAGGCAGTACCTCAAGGTATAGGTTCAATGGCTGCAGTTATTGGATTAGATGAAAGTAAAATAAAAAAAGTATTAAAGGTTGCTAGTGAAAAAGGCATAGTTGAAATAGCCAACTATAATACAAATAATCAAATAGTAATAGGAGGCGAATGTGCCGCTGTAGAGTTAGCTACCGAATTATTAAAAGAATCTGGTGCAAGAATGGTTATTCCTTTAAAAGTATCAGGTCCATTTCATACTTCATTATTAAATGAAGCATCTATTAAATTAGAAAATGAATTTAATAATATAGAATTTAATGATCCAAAGATAAAAACAATCACAAATGTAACTGCTGATTTTATTAATGATAAAACAGAAATCAAAAATTTATTAATTAATCAAGTCAAATCATCTGTAAGATGGAGCGAAACTATTGAAAAAATGATTGATGAAGGTATTGATACATTTATTGAAATAGGACCTTTAAAAACTTTAAGTAGTTTTGTTCGTGAAATAAGTAAAGAAAAGAAAACTTATGTAAAAATCTTTAATGTAGAAGATTTAAAATCGCTTAATAAGACACTAGAAGGGATGGAAGCTATATGTTAAAAGGTAAAAATGTAATAGTGACTGGTGCTACTAGAGGAATCGGTAGAGAAATTGCATTAACTTTAGCACAAAATGGAGCTAATATAGCTATTAATTATAGGAACTTAAATAGTGAAGTAGAAAATTTATTAAATGAAATTAAAAGCTTTGGTGTAGATGCATTTGCAATAAAATGTGATGTTAGTATTGCTGATGAAGTTGATAAATTTATCAAAGAAGTAAAAGCTCACTATAATACAATAGATGTTTTAGTTAATAATGCAGGAATAACTAAAGATGGATTAATACTTAGAATGAAAGAAGAAGATTTTGATGATGTTTTAGATGTTAATTTAAAGGGAACATTTAACACTACAAAATCAGTTTCTTCTATTATGGTTAGACAGAAATATGGAAAAATAATTAATATTTCTTCTGTAGTTGGTATAGCTGGTAATGCAGGTCAATGTAATTATGCTGCATCAAAAGCTGGTGTTATTGGATTTTCTAAATCAGTAGCTAGAGAACTTTCTTCAAGAAATATAAATGTTAATGTAGTAGCTCCAGGATATATAAATACTGATATGACTAAAAACCTACCTGATAAGGTTAAAGAAGAAATAATTAAAAGTATACCTATGAAAAAAATAGGTGATCCAAAAGAAGTTGCTAATTTAGTATTATTCTTATCATCAAATTTATCAGACTATATTACAGGTCAAGTTATAAATGTTGATGGTGGAATGGTAATGGCATAAAGGAGGCATTAAATTGAAAAGAAGAGTGGTAATCACTGGACTTGGAGCAATAACTCCAATTGGTCATAATGTAGATAGTTTTTGGAATGGTATTAAAGAAAACAAGAATGGAATAGATGAAATATCTTTATTTAATGCCGAAAATCTTAAAGTAAAAATGGCTGCTGAGGTTAAAGACTTTGACCCTAGCAACTTTATAGATAAAAAAGAATCAAAAAGAATGGATAGATATACTCAATTTGCTGTTATTTCATCAGATGAAGCTATTAAAGATAGTAAACTTGATTTAAATACAATAAATAAAGAAAGAATTGGAGTAATGTTTGGTTCTGGTATTGGTGGCCTTTGTACTATTGAAAGCCAAATAAGAAATTTAGTAGCTAAGGGACCTAATAGAGTATCACCACTTACTATACCAATGGCTATTTCAAATATTGCTTCAGGTACTATTGCAATAAAACATGGAATTTTAGGAAGTACATTAAGCTTAACTTCTGCTTGTGCTACTTCAACTCATTGTATTGGTGAGGCTTATAGAAGTATTAAGGATGGATATCTTGATATTATTGTAGCTGGTGGTGCTGAAGCTTCTATATGTGAATTTGGAATTGCAGGTTTCCAATCACTTACTGCATTAAGTAGAAGTGAAGATAGAAATAGAGCATCAATTCCATTTGATAAAGATAGAAATGGCTTTGTAATGGGAGAAGGTGCCGGAGCCTTAATATTAGAAGACTTAGATAGTGCAATAAAAAGAGGAGCTAAAATATATGCAGAAGTAGTTGGCTATGGTTCAACTTGTGATGCTTATCATATAACATCACCTTGTTTAGATGGTGATGGTGCATATAGAGCTATGAGAGATGCATTAATTGATGCTGATATAAGCAGCGATAAAATTTCATATATTAATGCACATGGTACATCTACAGAAATAAATGATAAGGTTGAAACTCTAGCTATAAAAAAGGCTTTAGGCGATAATTATATGAACTCATATGTTAGTTCTACAAAATCAATGACTGGCCATTTATTAGGTGCTGCTGGAGCTATTGAAGCTATTGTTTCTATAAAAGCTATAGAAGATAATTTTGTTCCAGCTACAATTAACTATGTAAATAAAGATGAAGAGTGTGATCTAAATCTTGTTGTTAATGAAGGAAAAGAAGCGGATGTAGAATACACAATGTCAAACTCTTTAGGATTTGGTGGACATAACGGAACTCTTATATTTAAAAAATGGAGGTAGTTAAAATGTTAGACTATAACCAAATAAAAGAGCTTATTAAAGAGATAGACTCATCTTCACTAAGAGTCTTTGAATTAGAAAATAATGATATAAAATTAAAACTAAGTAAAAATGAAGAAAATTATTTATATAAAGAAAATGATGTTAATATAAATAAAACTGAAAACTCAAAAACATTTATAAAATCATCTGAATCTTTGAGTGAAGAAGCTTTAGTTGAAAAAGAAGAAGTAATAGAAGAAGACTTAGCTATAGTTAAATCACCATTAGTTGGAACTTATTATTCATCTTCAACTCCTGGAGGAACTCCATATGTTGAAATTGGATCAAAGGTTAAAAAAGGTGATGTATTATGTATAGTAGAAGCCATGAAAATAATGAATGAAATTACCTCTGAAGTAGATGGTGAAATTGTCGAAGCTTTAAGAAGCGATGAAGAAATTGTTGAGTTTGGAATGGAATTATTTAAAATTCGTTCGTAATAATAAATAAATTTATAGGTATTAGTGGTGGTGAAAATTTAATAAATAGTTTTTACTGCCACTTATTAAAATATCTATTATTTAAGGAGATTTTAAAATGGATATTAAGGAAATTATGAATATAATTCCTCATAGATATCCTTTTCTTTTAATAGATAAGGTTATAAAAATTGAGGAAAATAAAATAACTGCAATAAAAAATGTTACAGCAAATGAATATTACTTTCAAGGACATTTTCCAACTGAACCTGTTATGCCAGGTGTATTAATAATCGAGTCATTAGCACAAGCTGGTGCTGTAGCTCTTTTAAGTAAGGATGAGTTTAAAGGTAAGATAGCATATTTTGCAGGAATAAATAATGCTAAATTTAGAAGAAAAGTTGTTCCTGGAGATACGTTAAGATTAGAAGTTGAACTTACTAAAATACGTGGCAAAGCTGGTGTTGGATATGGAATTGCTTACGTTGATGATAAGAAGGTTTGTGAAGGAGAATTAACCTTTATGGTAGGTTAATAAAGAAGAGGTGTTTTATGATTAGAAAAGTTTTAATAGCTAATAGAGGTGAAATTGCTGTAAGAATTATAAGAGCTTGTAGAGAGCTTGGATTAAAAACTGTTGCTATTTATTCGGAAATTGATAAAGATGCTATGCATACAGAACTTGCAGATGAGGCTATTTGTGTTGGAACTTCAAAATCTAAAGATTCTTACCTAAATGAAAGTAATATCATAAGTGCAGCAGTAGTAACTGGGTGTAATGCAATTCATCCTGGATTTGGGTTTTTATCAGAAAAGGCTAGTTTTGCAAGTATGTGTGAAGAATGTAACATTAAGTTCATTGGACCAAGTAGTGATACTATAAACATTATGGGTAATAAGTCAGTTGCAAGAGAAATTATGCGAAATGCAAATGTTCCTGTTATTCCTGGTAGTGATGGTCTTATTGAAAATATTGAAGATGCTAAAATAGAAGCTAAAAGAATTGGATATCCCGTAATGATTAAAGCTTCTTTAGGCGGTGGCGGTAAAGGTATAAGAATTGTTTCTAACGAAGATGAATTAGAAAATGCATTCTTTACTGCTAAATCTGAAGCTAAGAATAACTTTGGGGATGATTCAGTATATATGGAAAAGTTCATTGAAAATCCAAGGCATATAGAATTTCAAATTTTAGGCGATACATTTGGTAATATAATTCATCTTGGTGAAAGAGATTGTACTATTCAAAGAAGAAATCAAAAAGTTCTTGAAGAAGCTCCATCTTATATTTTAAATGATGAGCTAAGAAGAAAAATGGGTAACGCAGCTATTAATGCAGCTAAAGCTGTTAATTATGTTAATGCTGGTACAATTGAATTTTTAGTAGATAAACATGGTGATTTTTATTTCATGGAAATGAATACTAGAATTCAAGTAGAACACCCTGTAACAGAAATGATAACTTCTATTGATATAGTAAAAGAACAATTAAAAATTGCTAATGGAGATGAATTACAAATAACACAAGATGACATAAAAATAGAAGGTCATGCAATTGAATGTAGAATTAATGCTGAGAACCCAAATAAATCATTTGCTCCTTGTCCTGGTAAAATTAGTTTTTTAAACATACCAGGTGGAAATGGTATTAGAGTTGATACAGCTGTTTATAACGGTTATACTATTCCTCCAACTTATGATTCTATGATTGCAAAACTCATTGCCCATGGCAAAACTAGAGAAGAAGCAATAAATAAAATGTTACGTGCTTTAGATGAATTTATTATTGAAGGAATAGAAAGTAATATCGAATTTCAAATAGATATTTTAAACAATGAAATATTCCGCTTAGGAACTTTTGATACAAGTTTTATAAGCAAAGAATATAATTTATAGGTAGGTGAAATTATGGGGATTTTTAAGAAAAAACAATACGGTGTAATAAACGTATCGCCTACTGATAGTAATGATATTCCAAGTGTTCCTGATGGAGCCTGGTTAAAGTGTAATCACTGTGGAAAGATTTTATATAAGAAAATCTTAGACGAAAATTATAAAATGTGCCCTAATTGTAATTACTATTTTAGATTAGGAGCACGTGAAAGAATAGAACTCATTTGTGATAAAGATACATTTGTTGAATTCAATAAATGCCTAGAATCAAAAAATCCAATGAACTTTCCTGATTATGATAATAAATTAAAAGTAAATAAGGAAAACTCTAATCTTAATGAAGCTGTAGTAACTGGAAAGTGTACTATAAATGGAAATGAATCAATTGTTTGTATAATGGACTCAAGCTTTATGATGGGAAGTATGGGTACAGTTGTTGGTGAAAAAATTACATTTGCCATTGAAAAAGCAATAAGTAAAAATCTACCAATGATAATTTTCACTGCTTCAGGTGGTGCAAGAATGCAAGAAGGAATTCTTTCATTAATGCAAATGGCAAAAATCAGTTCAGCACTTGCAAAACATAGTGAAAAAGGACTACTTTATATAACCGTTTTAACCGATCCTACAACTGGTGGAGTCACTGCAAGCTTTGCAATGCTTGGAGATATAATTCTTGCTGAACCTAAAGCTTTAATAGGGTTTGCTGGAAGAAGGGTAATTGAAGGAACAATTAAAGAAAAATTACCAGATGATTTTCAAAGTGCAGAATTTTTATTAGAAAAAGGGTTTGTAGATAATATTGTAAAAAGAGAAGAGTTAAAATCTACCTTATCTTTATTATTAGAGTTGCATAAACCTCAAGGAGGTGTATCAATTGACTAAAAAAATCAAAGCATGGGATAGACTAACCTTAGCTAGAATGGTAGAAAGACCAAATGCAGAAGATTATATACATTTGATATTTGAGAACTTTTTTGAATTGCATGGAGATAGAAACTATAGGGATGATAAATCTATCATTGGTGGAATAGGATTATTAAATAAGATTCCCGTTACTATAGTAGGCATACAAAAAGGGAAAAATTTAAAGGAAAATATGGAAAGAAATTTTGGTTCTCCTTATCCAGAAGGCTATAGAAAAGCTCTAAGATTAATGAAGCAAGCTGAAAAGTTTAAAAGACCAATAATTTGCTTTATTAATACTTCAGGTGCATATTGTGGAGTTGAGGCTGAAGAACGTGGCCAAGGAGAAGCCATAGCCAGAAATTTAATGGAAATATCTCAAATTACTGTTCCTATTATCTCTATAATTATAGGGGAAGGTGGTAGCGGTGGTGCTATTGCATTAGCTTGTGGTGATAGAGTATGGGCGCTTGAAAATTCTGTTTATTCTATCTTATCACCAGAAGGCTTTGCTTCTATACTATTAAAGGATGCCTCAAAAGCTCAAGAAGTTTCTGAAATAATGGGAATTACTTCTTATGATCTATTAGAAAAAGGGGTAATTGAAAAAATTATCAGGGAGCCTGCTGGAGGCGCTCAAAACGATATTGGTTTTGTTGCTACTGAAATTAAGGAAAGCTTAATAAACGAATTAAATATTTTAAAAAATAAAACCGTACGCGAACTTTTAAATGAACGTTATTTGCGTTATAGAAGTTTTTAATTAAAATAAAGGAGCAGGAAATAGTAAAACCTGCTCCTTTATTTAAGGTAATTATACAGAGGTATGTGTGTAGCTCAATACACAAAATGTATTTTACATTAATAATTATTGCCATTTTTTTTATTTTATACACAATAATATAAGTTTTTTAATTATTATATTACAAAATTGTAATTTAAATGTAATAGATTCTATAGATATACATCTAAAATTTAATGTATAATATAACTATAATTAAGTTAAGGAAAAGGAACTATATGTATGTCAAAGAACGTTAAATTTAAATTAATTAAAATTATAATAGCTTTAACTATTATAATATTTTTTAGCTTTATGTTAATAACATCTTATATTCATAAGTCAGTAGTAGCTGATGTTGAAATTGAGAGTATAATAAATGAAATACAATCAAATTCTAATTATGTACAAGCTAAAGATATAAATAGAACATTTTTAAATGCAATTGTTGCAATTGAAGATCATCGTTTCTATGAACATGGAGCAATAGATTTAATCTCTATAGCTCGTGCAACACTTATAAATATAAAAAACAAAGAAATTCTAGAAGGGGGAAGTACAATAACCCAACAGTTAGTGAAAAACGTCTTCCTAGATATGAATCAAACTTTTGAAAGAAAAATAAATGAAATCTTTTTGGCCTTTGAACTAGAAAAACTATATTCTAAAGAAGAAATCTTAGAACTATATGTTAATGTTGTTTATTATGGAGATGGTTATACAGGAATAAAAGCTGCTTGTAATGGATATTTTAATAAACAACCAAAGGATTTAACTGAAGATGAAGCAACTCTTTTAGCTGGCTTGCCACAAGCTCCAAGTTTATATGCTTTAAATAATAATTATGAAAGGGCACTTGACCGCCAACAAGAAGTTATAGAAGCATATAATAGATGGGTAGTTGCCTATTAAATTTTATATTATAAAAAATGTAAGCCTTTTGGATAAAATAATAAATTAAATCCAAAAGGCTTTATTTATAGGAGAATATTATGAGTTTTTTTATATTATATATTATATGGTGAATAGTTGTATTTATGATAAAAAGTAATTGTTTTAGGAGGGTATTAAATGTTAAATTCAATAAAAGATGCAGTATTTTATCACATTTATCCATTAGGCTTTTGCGGTGTTATTAATAATAAAAAGGAGTTATCATCAAATGTAGGATTTAATAAATTTGATGATAAATGGATAAATCATTTAAAAAATATGGGCATAAATGCAATTTATTTTGGACCTATATTTCAATCAAGCTATCATGGATATGATACAATAGATTATCTTAAACTAGATGATCGTTTAGGAACAAATAATGATTTTAAGGATATAGTATCTAAACTTCATGATAATAATATAAAAGTTATTATTGATGGTGTTTTTAATCATGTTGGTCGAGAATTTTGGGCATTTGTAGATGTTAAAAACAATGGTAGTAACTCAAAGTATTCCTCTTGGTTTAATATTAACTTTAATGGAAATAGTAATTATAATGATGGTTTTTATTATGAAGGCTGGGAAGGACACTATGATTTAGTTAAGCTAAACTTATATAATCAAGCTGTAAAAGATTATTTGCTTCAAGTTGTTGAAAAATGGATTGATTATTTTGATATTGATGGAATAAGACTTGATGTTGCATATTTATTAGAAAAAGATTTTATTAAACAATTAAGATTTACAACTAACAAGAAAAAAAACAATTTTTGGCTAATTGGCGAAATGATTCATGGTGATTATAATTCTATAGTTTCACCTGAAATGTTACATTCTGCAACAAACTATGAATTGTATAAAGGATTATATTCAGGGCATAATGATAAAAATTATTTTGAAATAGCTTATTCACTTAATAGACAATTTGGAGAGTATGGTATATATAAAAATTTAACCTTATATAATTTCGTTGATAATCATGATGTAAATAGAATAGCTACTATTGTAAATGATAAAAGATATCTAAAGAATATATATACCTTATTATTTACAATACCAGGAGTGCCATCAATATATTATGGTAGTGAATGGGGAATAGAAGGTGATAGAAGTATTACTGATCTTAACCTAAGACCACAACTTAATATAGATGAGTTTGATAAAAATGAAAATTCAAAACAACTTGAAAACTTTATTACAACTTTAATTTCTATAAGAAAAAATAATAAAGAACTTACTTATGGAGTATATAAAGAATTTCTTGTTAAAAATAAGCAATTTGTTTTTGGTCGATATTTAAATGATAATTGGATATTAATATTATTAAATCTTGATGATAAAGAAGAGTATATAGAACTTGATAATCCATTTAAAGATCAATCACTTGTAGATTTATTAGATGAAAATAATAAAGTTACAAGTGAAGGTAGTAGATTAAATATTAAAATGAAGCCATTTAGTAGTAAGATATTAAAGGGAATTTAAGTTATAAAATAAAAATTAACTCTCCTTATATTTAGAATAAGGAGAGTTAATTTTTTATTTTTAATTTATAAATTATTTAAATGAATAATTATCTATAATAAAAATTAAAGATAAAACAATAAATACTGACGTAACTGTAAATATTAATGGTCCTGCAATTGATGCAAGTAAGTTTAATACATATTGTGGATAAGGATAGTAAATAAGCTTTCCCACTATTTCCCTTATAGATGTAATAAATACTATATTTATAATAGTATACGTTACTTGTAATATAAATGCTTTTCTTGCATTAATTCTTATATTATTACTTCCAATACATAAAAAATAAACAATTAAAGGATATGCCCATATAATATAGCTTATATTATAAAAATAAAGCAAACAAATAGGAAAAATATAAAGTGAAATTACTATAGTATTTTCATTTATATGCATATTAATTAGTTTATTTTCTTTATACCACATTCCCGTAAAAACCCCTCCACATTATAAATAGTATATAATAATATATTCGTTGTATCATTCAGCTAGAATTTTTATGAAAACAATAACAAAAGATTTGTTAAAAATTCTCATATTAAGATGTTGACATTAAAATATAAATGAGTAAAATTAATTATATAAGGTTAGCACTCATCTGTATAGAGTGCTAACAACAAAAAAATATAAATGTTATTAAGGAGAGAGTTTTATGGAAACAAAACAATTTAAAGCAGAATCTAAAAGACTATTAGATTTAATGATTAATTCAATTTACACACATAGAGAAATCTTTCTAAGAGAGCTTATCTCTAATGCTAGTGATGCTATTGATAAGATATATTATAAATCTTTAGGGGATGACACTATAAACTTTAATAAAGATGACTTTTTTATTAAGGTTTCTATAGATAAGGATAATAGAATAATTAAAATAAGTGATACTGGAATTGGAATGAATAAAGAGGAGTTAGATGATAACTTAGGAGTTATTGCTAAAAGTGGTTCTCTTCAATTTAAAAAAGAAAATGAAATTAAAGATGGTTGTGACATAATAGGTCAATTTGGTGTAGGATTTTATTCATCATTTTTAATAGCAGATAAAGTAACTGTAATCACTAAAGCTTTTGGAAATAATGAAGCTTATAAATGGGAATCTACTGGTGTTGAAGGTTATACAATAGAACCATGTACTAAAGATACAGTAGGTACTGATATTATATTACATGTAAAAGAAAATACAGATGATGAAAATTTTGATGAGTATTTAAATGAATATAAAATAAAATCTTTAATTAAAAAATATTCAGACTTTATTAGATATCCAATTAAAATGGATATAACTGAAAGAAAGCTTAAAGAAGGAACTGAAAATGATTATGAAGACTACATAGAAGAAAAAGTAGTTAATAGTATGGTTCCTATTTGGAGAAAAAATAAAAATGAATTAACTATAGAAGATTATAATAATTTCTATAAAGAAAAGCATTATGGATTTGATAATCCCTTAAAACATATTCATTTAAGTGTTGATGGAACTGTAAGCTATAATGCAATATTATATATTCCTGAAAACATGCCTTATGATTTCTATACTAAGGAATATGAAAAGGGGTTAGAACTATATTCAAATGGTGTTATGATTATGAATAAATGTTCTGATCTTTTACCAGACTATTTTGGATTTGTAAAAGGAATAGTTGATTCTGAAGATTTATCTTTAAATATTTCTAGAGAAATCCTTCAACATGATAGACAATTAAGATTTATTGCTAAAAATATAAAAAATAAAATTAAAAGCGAACTAGAAAAAATGCTTAAAAATGAAAGAGAAAGTTATGAGAAATTCTATAAAGCATTTGGAAGAACTTTAAAATTTGGTGTATATGATAATTTTGGAGCTGAAAAGGAAGTTCTTCAAGATTTACTAATGTTCTATTCATCAAAAGAAAAGAAGATGGTTACATTAGATGAATATATTACAAGGATGAGCGAAGAACAAAAATATATTTACTATGCTGTTGGTGAATCTATTGATAGAATTGAAAAAATGCCACAAACTGAGGTTTTATTAGATAAAGGATATGAAATCTTATATTTCACAGATGATATCGATGAATTTGCTATAAAAATGTTAATGAAATATAAAGAAAAAGAATTTAGATCTGTTTCTAGCAGTGATTTAGGCATAGAAAATAATTATGATGACAATAAAGAGGAAGAAAATAATGCAGAGAATAACTCATTATTTGATGCTATGAAGGAAATATTAAACGGTAAGATAAGCGTTGTTAAAGCATCTAAGAAACTTAAAAATCATCCTGTTTGTTTATCAAATGAAGGTGATCTTTCAATTGAAATGGAAAAAGTATTAAATTCAATGCCTAATAATCAAGATGTAAAGGCTCAAAAGGTATTAGAAATTAATATTCATCATGATATATTTAACTCATTAAAAGATGCATATGAGAATGATAAAGATAAATTAAACTTATATACTAATCTTTTATATAATCAAGCATTATTAATAGAAGGTTTATCAATATCAGATCCTGTTGAGTTTACTAATAATATTTGTAAATTAATGAAATAATTTCACATTTAATAATAAAAATATAAAATCCCTAATATAAATGTAGAATATACATCTATATTAGGGATTACTTAATTTATATAAAGTTTTAATAATTATTCATATTTAAACTTTACAATAATTTCTTTAATTTCACCCTTTGAATTTTTTCTAATTGAAAAATTCTTAATATCTTTGAATTCATTTTCTAATTGGAATGAAAGCTCATTAATAGTTGCTTTACACTTCTTTGATAAATCGTTATCCTCTACAATAACAAATCTTGACTTTTTACAAGTTGTCTCATTTTGTAAATCATCTATTATTACATAATATTCAGAAGTTTCTTCAATTACATAATACTCCTTATTTACAGTTAAACTAGCACATAAATTATTATTTATACATCTTAAAATCATGATAATTTCCTCCCTACCCTTTTTCTTCATTATAAATCATAATTTAGAAAATTTAAATAGTAACTTTACATAAATTTAACATGCTTTTTTAGTAAAAAAATCTATTATTTCATAAATATATTTTACAAAGATACCTCGAATCCTGTATAATCAACAGTGCTAAATAAATTTATTTATATTTTATAAATCTAAAGAAAAAACTTTTATCAATAATACTGGAGGGAAATACATGGAAATAAAGGATAGGGGATTAAATGAAAAAATTAATCAACTAAAAAAAGGCTTAGAAATAATTGGTGGAAAATCAGTTTTATTATGTGATGATAACAGTGAGATTCTAAATTATATTATAGAAAAAGCTTTTAATGATGGAATTGTTAAATTTAATATAAATAATACTGAATATACTATTAATGAATTAATTAAATGTAAACAAGCTTATGAAATTCATTTTCTAAAAAACAAATTAACAACCCTTAATTCAATTGTATATAAAATAAAAAAGTATGATACATCATTAGACTGTTTAATAAGAAAATATAAAAAGAGTAAATCATTAGAAGAGTATAATGAAATTACTAATAAAATTAAAAAAACTTATAGACTTGATATTAACAAAATAGTATTAAATAGTATTAATACTGAAATTTTAGATAAGTTAAGTTTAGAAGAGCAAGAAGTTTTTTATGGTGAATACTTAACTCAAAAAAGAAAACAAATAATTGATGGTGTTATTAGTAAAATGGGGATAGTTTAATATTAAACTATCCTTTTTATACACCTTCATTATTAAAATCAGGTACAAATTCTTTAGAATTAGTTCCAGATTCTTGTATAAAACCATTTTTTATACCTATAGAAAGAGCATAATCTATTAAGACATCATAAGTTTTTTCATTAATAGATTTATTTATTTCTGGGTACATTTTAGCATTGTGCATAGGAGTATATTGATTCATTAAAGAAATATATACATTATCTCCAAAATTATTATAAATTGCATCAACAACTTTTTTGGAGTCAAACAATAATCCTGGTAATAATAAATGTCTTACAATAACCCCTTTTTCAATAATACCATCTTTATTAAATTTAGGAGCACCTACCTGTTTTATCATTTCATCAATAACATCAATAACATTTTTAGAATATCCTTTTATTTTTGAATATTTCATAGAATACTTATCTTCAAAATATTTAAAATCAGGTAAATAAACATCTATATATCCATTTAAAGCTTTTATTGTATCCAATGTATCAATTGAATTAGTATTATATACTATAGGTAAATCTAGTCCATTATTTTTTGCTATTTTTAATGCTTCTATAATTTGTGGAACAAAATGAGTTGGTGTAACTAAATTAATATTATTTGCACCTTTTTCCTGTAGCTCTATAAATATATCAGCTAATCTATCAATAGTTATTTCTTTTCCAAAGCCTTCACTTGATATTTCGTAATTTTGGCAAAAAACACATTTCAAATTACAATTTGAAAAGAATACAGTTCCAGATCCATTTTCACCTGAAATGCATGGTTCCTCCCAAAAATGAAGGGCAGCTCTTGCAATTCGTATATTATTAGTACTATTACAAAGACCCTTTACCCCTTTATTTCTATTTACATTACAATTTCTCATACATAAATTACACTTTTCTAACAATTTCATATAATCCATATAAACACCTCGCAGAAATTAGTATAACAGTATATATTCCATTAATCAATTTAAGGTAACATATAGTTATTTTAAGTCAATTGTGGTATAATTGTAGCATAATGAAAATTCGAGAGGTGCAAAATGAATACGGTAACGGTTATAATAAATGGTGTAGAATATAATTTAAGAGGAAAAGAAGACGAAAGATATTTATCTGATGTTGCCGCTTATGTAGATACTAAAATAAGAGAAATTTCAGGAAGTAATAAAAAGTTAAGTACAAGTTCTGCTGCAGTTCTTACAGCTGTTAATATTGCAGATGAGCTTTTTAAATGTGATTTAGAAATTGGAAATATCACCAAGAAAAAAAATTCTCTTGAAGAACGTCATTTAACATTAAAAGAAAGATTAAGAGAACTTAAAGTTGAAATAGACGAGACTGCAAAAGCAAGGACATCAGAAGTTGAATCTCTAAAATCTATTATATTCGATATGGAAACAAAATTAAAAGAGTTGGAAAGTTTTAAACTATTAAGTGAAGAATTAACTGAAAAAGTAAAAGCTTTAACTGAAATAAATAATAATAATGAATTACAAGTTTCAGAATTAAATAAAGAATTATCAGAATTACAAGATAAAAATCAACAGCTTGAAACTACACTTAGAAACTGTAATGATGAATTAAATAACAGAGTTTTAAGTTCAGAATATGAAAAAGTAGTGGAAAAGCTAGAGAAAACACAAAAAATAAATCTTATATTAAGTGATGAAAATGATGATTTAAAAGAAAAAGTATCATCATATCATAGTCAAGTTAATAATTATTCTGTTGAGAATTCTGAATTAAAAGAAAATGAAATTAAATTAAAAGAAATAGTTAAATTTAAAGAAGCAGAATTAGAAGAATTTAAAGTATCAAATACACAACAAATTTTAGAAGAAAAAAATTCTTTCGAGAAAAAAATTACTACATTAGAATCTGAGTTAAAAGATGCCTTAAGTAAAAAAGAAACTTATAGATTGCGTAATAAAGATATTAATTTTCAATTACAAAACTACAAGTATAAAGTTTTAGATTTAGAAAAAAAACTTATGGATAGTCAATTTAAATTAGCTGTAGAAAAAAGAGATAAAAATCCTTTATTAAGATAAGTCTGTTCATCCTTGAACGGACTTATCTTAATTACTATAGAAAAACAATAATAATTATGATATAACAATAAGTAGCTATAATGGTTATACTATAACAGTTAAATCATTATATATTTTGAACAAAAGATTACATTAACTTAATAAATTTAGGAGAGATTTTTATGAATAAAATAGAAGTTCTTGCACCAGCAGGAAGTATGGAAAGCTTGTATGCTGCTATAAATAAAGGAGCAGATGCGGTTTACCTTGGTGGGAACAAATTTTCTGCTAGAGCATATGCATCAAATTTTGATAATGAAAATATGCAAAAAGCTATTGATTATGCGCATAGTTATGGTGTTAAGATTTATGTAACAATAAATACAATACTAAAAGAAAATGAAATTGAAGAGGCTGTTAGATATGTTGGCTATTTATATGAAATAGGTGCTGACGCTCTTATAATTCAAGACTTAGGTCTTTTTAAAAGAATTAAAGAAGAGTATCCTGATTTAGAGCTTCATGCTTCAACACAAATGACAATTCATAATGGAGCAGCAGCTATATATTTTAAAGAAAAAGGCTTTCATAGATTAGTTTTATCTAGAGAGATGACAATTGATGAAATTAAGCATATCTCATCAGATTTAATGATAGAAACCGAAATGTTTGTCCACGGGGCAATTTGTGTTAGCTACTCTGGCCAATGTCTTATGAGTTCAATAATAGGTGGAAGAAGTGGTAATAGAGGACGATGTGCTCAACCATGTAGAATGGAATATACATTAAAAGGTGAAAAATCCGGTGAACAAAAAGGTCATTTATTAAGTCCAAAGGATATGTGTACTATAGATGATGTTAATGACATAGTTGAAAGTGGTACTCATTCATTAAAAATTGAAGGTAGAATGAAAAGACCAGAATATGTAGCTGGAGTTGTAGATAATTATAGAAAAGCTGTAGATAAAGTTCTATTTAAGAAAAAATACAATGTACAGGAGGGTAAAGGTCAATTACTTCAATTATTTAATAGAAGTGGCTTTACTAATGCATATTTAAAAGGTAATACTGGTAAAGATATGATGAGTTTTAACTCACCTAAAAATGCTGGTGTTCCATTAGGAATAGTAGAGAAATCTGGTGAAATCAAACTTAAAGAAAGCTTAGCTTTAGGAGATGGTGTTAGATATAGAGATAAGGGATTTTCAGTAAGTAAAATTCTTTTAAATGGTAAAGAAGTTTCAGCTGCCAAAAGAGGTGATGTTGTTAAACTGTTCCCTATAGATTATAAAAAAGGTGATGAATTATTTAAAAGCTTAAACAAGCAATTATTTGATGAGTTAGAGGCTTATATTAAGCCTTATAATAAAAAAATATCTCTAAATGCAAAAGTTAAGTTCATTGTTGATGCTCCTATAGAATTAAGTATAGTACATAATAATAAAGAATACATCTTTACTGGTGAAATTGTACAGAAGGCAGAAAAAAGACCTTTAGATAAAGAAAGAATTGAAGAAGCATTAAAAAAATCTGGTGAAATTCCATATAAACTAGACTTAATTGAATTCACTGATTTTGAAAATGGCTTCTTACGTATTGCTGATTTAAATAACTTAAGAAGAGATGCACTAGAAAGCATTGCTAAAAGTATTTGTAAAGAAGCTAGAAGAAAACGTCCTAAAAAAGAAGATAAAACTAATTCTGATTTAATTAGAAATACTCTTGAAATGCCAGAAATATATAGTTGTATAACAAAAGATCAACTTAAAGCATTATTAGATTCTAATGTAAAAGATATAGCATTTGATATATTTAGTAGAGAATTAGGTGCACTTAGAGCTTCTGATATAATTGATACATTTGAAAAGGTAAATGGTGAAGTAAATCTATACATTAAAACATCTTCTATAATAAAAGGTGAATTTGATAAAGTATGTAAATTTATAGATAAAGTAAAACCTTATATAAAAGGAATAATAACATCTAATGTAGGATTAATTAATGTATATAAAGATTCTATTTTAATTATTGGTGATTATAAGCTTAATATAATGAACTCTCAAAGTTTAGAGTTTTATCAAAGAGAAATTGCAATTCCAACATTAAGTATGGAATTAAATAGATCAGAAATTAAAGAAATACTACGTAAAAATAAAGGTAATAATGCCTATGTTATTTATGGTAAGCCAGAACTTATGATTAGTGAGTACTGTCCAATTGGAAGTACCTTTGGTGGTAGAAAAACTAATGTGGAATGTAATGCAATATGTACTAGAGATAAGTTTACGCTTATAGATAGAGTTAATGAAAGAAATAGAGTAATGACTGATTTATTCTGTAGAAGTTATATTTTAAATCCAGTACCATTAAATTTATTTGATGAAGTAAATACTTTAAAGGAAATTGGAGTTAAAACATTTAGATTTGATTTTAGAGATGAAAGTTATGATGAAGTAAAGAAAGTAATTACTATGTATAAAAATAATAAAGAATATGATAAGAGTAATTATACTAAAGGTCAATTTAGAAGAGGAATAGAATAGGGGGGCAATAATGAAAATATTAAATATTTTGGTATTAATTGCTGTATTTGTATTTGGTATTTTTCAAATGCAAAAATCGTCGTCTATATTAAAAACAGATTGGTTCAAAAGCTTATCTTATAATGAAAAGCTTGAAACAACATCAAAAGTAAAAGGAAATTGGAAAACTAGTATAATTCTACTTGCTATATTAGTTTGTGAAATGTTAATTTTAATTTCTTCTTTTATTGGGAAAACTCATTATTATGAAAATATTATTAATATTTCAATATTAATTGTAAGTGGTGTAGTAGCAATTTTCTTAGTTATTAATAATCAAAAACTATCAAAAGATATAAAAAAATAGCGTTTATATAGGAGAAATTTATGAAGGAAAGAACTTTACGAATTTTAGAGTTTAATAAAGTAAAAAATAAACTTAGAAGCTATGCTGTAACTAGTGGTGGAAAAGAGCTCATTGATGCTCTTTCTCCATATAAGTCTATTTATGAAGTTGAAAATAAATTAGAAGAAACTAATGAGGCTTTAGATATACTGATAAAGAAGGGCATACCTCCTTTTGAGGGATTACATGAAACTAAAGAAGAACTTGAAAGAGCGGGTAAGGGTGGAACATTAAATCCTGGACAATTAATGAAGATTGGGGCTATGCTTAGATGCTCTAGAAGGTTTAAAGAATATATTTCAAGAAAAGAAGAGGAAGTTGGCTATAGACATCTTGAAGATTTAGCATCTATTTTAGTTCCTCTAAAAAATCTTGAAAATGAAATTGACTCTGCAATTATTTCAGAAGATGAAATAAGCGACAAAGCCAGTGGCACTTTATATAATATAAGAAGAAGCTTAAAAGAAAAGAATTCTTCTGTTAGAGAAAAAATTAACTCAATTGTTAGATCAAATTCAAAATACTTACAAGATTCTCTTTATACAATGAGAGGAGATAGATATGTAATACCAGTTAAAGCAGAATATAAAGGAGCTGTACCTGGGCTTGTACATGACCAAAGTTCTACTGGTGCAACTCTTTTTATAGAGCCAATAAGCTTAGTTAATTTAAATAATGAAATTAAAGAGTTGATGCTTAAAGAAAAAGCTGAAATAGAAAGAATACTAAGTGAGCTTTCTGAAAAAGTTCATGATAATATTGATATTTTAAGAAGTAATTCTAATATTTTAAGGGAATTAGACTTTATATTTGCTAAAGGTAAATATGCATCTTCACTAAATGCAATAAAGCCTAATGTTAGAAATGATAGAAGCTTTGATATATTAGGAGGAAAGCATCCATTAATAGATCCTAAAGTAGTTGTTCCTTCTGATATTTATTTAGGTAAGGATTTTAATACCTTAATGATTACAGGACCTAATACCGGTGGTAAAACTGTAACATTAAAAACTGTAGGCCTACTACATTTAATGGGATTAAGTGGATTACTAATTCCAGCTAAAGATAGTTCATCAATTGGCTTCTTTAGAGATATCTTTGCAGATATAGGGGATGAACAAAGTATAGAACAATCTCTATCAACTTTCTCATCACATATGACTAATATAGTGTCAATTTTAGAAGAGGCTTCTTTTGATTCACTAGTATTATTTGATGAATTAGGTTCTGGAACTGATCCTACTGAAGGTGCTGCATTGGCAGTTGCAATTATAGAAACTTTAAATAAAAGAGGAGCTAGAATTATAGCAACAACACATTATAGTGAATTAAAAGGATATGCATTAAAAACTCCTGGAGTTGAAAATGCATCTGTTGAATTTGATGTGGAAACATTAAGACCTACCTATAGATTATTAATAGGTGTTCCTGGTAAATCTAATGCTTTTGAAATATCAAAAAGACTTGGTTTAAGTGAAGATGTTATAATTAAAGCTAAAGATTTTATGTCTGAAGAAAATCTACAATTTGAAGATTTAATTAGAGATCTTCAAGAAAAAAGTATAATTGCTAATCGTGATGCAAGAGAAGCCAAAAGAATCAAAGATGAGGCTGAAAATTTAAAAAAGAAATATGATGAAAAACTAAAGAAATTAGATACTGTTAGAGATAAAGTTTATGATGAAGCTCGTCAGGAAGCTAAACAAATTATTTCTAATGCCAAAGATGAAGCAGATGAAATTGTTAAAGCAATGCGTGAATTAGAAAAGATGGGAATATCTTCAGGTGGTAGAAATAGATTAGAAGAAGAAAGACGCAAACTTAAAGCTAGTCTTGAAGAAAAAGAAGCTGCTATGGTTAAATCAAGAGAAAACACTGGTGAAACAATTACTAAAGTTACTCTTGGTATGGAAGCATTTTTACCTTCTTTAAATCAAAGAGTAATAATTGTATCAACTCCAGATAATAAAGGAGAAGTGCAAGTAGAAGCTGGAATAATAAAAATTAATGTTAAATTAAAAGATTTAAGAAAAGTTCCAGAAGAACCAAAGAAAAAGGAAAAGAAAAAAAGAGAAGTTAAACTAAATATGAAATCTGTGGATAGTAGAATAGACTTAAGAGGAATGGATTCTGAAGAAGCTTGTTATAGAACAGATAAATATTTAGATGAAGCATACTTAGGAAACTTAGGTGAAGTTACAATAGTTCACGGTAAAGGAACAGGTATTTTAAGAAAAGCTATTAATGATATGTTAAAAAGACATCCTCACGTAAAATCATATAGACTTGGTGTATATGGAGAAGGTGGAGATGGAGTAACGATTGTAGAATTAAAATAGAGCTAAATTAATAAATTAAATTCATTTGAAACCCTTTCCCAGTATGCTATAATTAAAGCATACTAAGGAGGGGTTTTATGTATTTAATAAGCGCATGTTTATGTGGAGTAAATTGTAAATACAATGGTTTAAACAATTATAATGAAATATGTGATAATTTATTTGCTTCTGGAAAGGCAATATTAGTTTGTCCAGAACAATTAGGGGGACTGCCCACACCAAGAATACCAAGTGAAATTATAGGTAAGTCTTTAGATATATTAAATAATAATGGGTTAGTAATTGATAAAAACGGTAGAGACGTAACACCACAATTTATTAAAGGCGCACAAGAAACATTAAAAATTGCTAAAAAACTTAACATAACAAAGGCAATATTAAAAGAGGGTAGCCCATCATGTGGTGTTAATTATATATATGATGGTAATTTTAATGGAACTAAAATTAAAGGTATGGGATTAACAGCACAATTATTGAAAGAATCGTTTATAGATGTAGTAAGTGAAATTGAATTAGGAGGTAATATAAATGGGGATATTTGATTTTTTCAAGCGAAAAAAAGAAAATGAAGATAATATAGATTTAGAGGAAGCTTTAGAGATAAAAGAAATAAAAGAAGAAGAAAGTAATACTGTTACAAATAATGAAAATGATAGTTTTAATTATAATTTTGTAATAGATAATATTGAAGAGTTTCATAACATGGCAGAGCTTACACCTGAAGAATTAAAAACATTAATAACTGGTGAAATATTAAAGGTAGTTGATAAGTCTCAAAACTTTGATTCTATGGAGATATATGCAAAAGAAGCTGCAAAAGCAATAGGTATAGAAAATATAACAGCCTTAACAGAATATTTATATGGTGGGATTTCTAAACCAACTGCTTTAAAAGGAAGATATAATGGTTTAGGTGCATGGCCAAATGCTGTAAAAAATGCTGTATTAACTATACTATATTCATTTAATGAAAATAGTGTTGATGAATTATTAAAGATTTCTAATGATAAATCAAGCAATAGTATAAAAGCTGTAAATTTATTATGTAAAATGGCTGCTAAAGGCATTGAAGAAAATAAAATTATAGATTCTATTATTTATATAATGGAAAACTTCAGTGAAGAGAATATAATTTCAACACTAGGCTTTTTATCACAAGTTAAAAATAATGCAAAAGTTTTAAAAACGCTAGAAGTATATTTTAAAAAATATATTTACGATAATAATATTGAATCTGCATATGATGTTACATTAAGTATAATTAATAACGTAGGTACATTTACAAGAGAACAATTAATATTTTTAAAAGCAGTTGCTCTTAGCGATGAAGTGTTGGACTTATCTTTAATTTTAAAGAATGAAAAGGGTGAATTTGATTTATCTTCAGTAGCTGAAGACTTAAGACTTAAAGCTGCATTAAGTTTTTATTCTTTACACAATAAAGATGAAGAAATAAATAGTAAATTAGTATATTTAAGAGATAATTCTTTAAATATGGAACTTAGAAAATATTTAACAGAAATATTAAGTTAAAAATTTAGGAACAATGAATATATTATTCATTGTTCTTTTTTTATAAAAAAGTTGGAAAAGTATTGCTTTTAACACTTTAACGTGATAAAGTTTTAAATAAGAAAAGCGTTTTTGAATTTTTATATAAAGGGGATATATTTATGAATTACTGTAAATTAATAAAAAAAATAACTTTAGGGGTTAGTCTTTTATCGCTATCAATGGCTCTTATTAGTTGCTCAAAGGCATCTTCTTCAGAAGGTACATTAAAAAAAGATACACTTATAGTTGGTATGGATGATGCATTTGCTCCAATGGGATTTAAAGATGAAAGTGGTGAAATAACTGGATTCGATGTTGATTTAGCAAAAGAATTAGGTAAAAGGTTAAATAAAGAAATTGTTTTTCAACCAATTGACTGGACTATGAAAGAATCAGAATTAAAAGCAGGAAATATAGATTTTATATGGAATGGATATACAATCACAAATGAAAGAAAAAATAAAGTTGATTTTTCAGTTCCATATTTAAAAAACAAACAAGTAATAGTAACACTATCTGATAGTAGTATTAATTCAAAGTCGGACTTATACGGTAAAAAAGTTGGTGCACAAAGTGAGTCGCCAGCTGTTACTGCAATGGAAAAAGAAGAGGATTTATATAATAACTTTGCTGGAGGAAGTGCTGTTACTTTTGAAGATAATAATCAAGCATTAATGGATTTAGAAGCTGGTAGAATTGATGCTGTAGTAGCAGATGAAATCCTTGTAAGATACTATATAAGTTTAAAAGACGAAGATAAATTTAAAATATTGTCTGATAACTTTGGTGAAGAAGAATATGGTGTTGGTATTAGAAAAGGTGATACAGAAATGGTAGATGCTTTTAATAATGCTTATACTGAAATGCAACTAGATGGTACATTGAAAAAAATATCTGAAAAATGGTTTGGTGAAGATATTACTATTAAAGTTCAATAATTAAAAGAGAGGAGTAACTAACTTGGAAAATATAATGGCTGAAATTAATACACTTTTAAATTATATTCTTACTTTATTACCTCAAATTTTTGAAGGATTAAAGGTAACAATTGAACTATTTATTTTAACTTTAATACTATCTATACCATTAGGAATTATAGTAGCATTATGTAGATTATCAAAAATAAAGGTTATTAATAAATTAACAAGTTTTTATGTTTTAATAATTAGAGGAACTCCTCTTCTTTTACAAATAGTATTTATATTTTTTGGACTTCCTAGTCTAAATATTGTAATTGATAGATTCCCAGCTGCTATAATTGCATTTACATTAAACTATGGTGCTTATTTTGGAGAAATATTCAGAGCTGGAATATCTTCTATTGAATTCGGTCAATATGAAGCTTCTCACGTATTAGGATTATCAAAAAAAGATACATTTTTTAGAATAATACTTCCACAGGCATTTAAAAGAGTATTACCTCCGGTAGCAAACGAAGTAGTAACATTAGTAAAAGATACTGCTTTAGTATATGTTATAGGCTTAGATGATCTATTAAGAGTAGGTAAGATAGCTTGTAATAGAGATTCATCTTTATTACCATTAGTAGTTATTGGAATAGTTTATTTAATTCTTATAGGAATACTAACTAAATTATTAGACAAGCTCGAAAAAAAATATCAATACTATAATTAAGAGGTGAAATTATGCTAAAGGTTAGAGGATTAAAAAAATCATTTGGTGATACTACTGTATTGAAAGGTGTAAATTTAGATATTAATGAAGGAGAAATTACTGTAATAGTAGGTCCATCAGGAGGAGGTAAAACAACTTTACTTAGATCAATAACTGGCTTAGAAAAATGTGAAGAAGGTAGTATTGAGATTAATGGGAAACTATTCTTTAAAGATGGAAAATATGCAGATAAAAAATCAATTAATGATATTAGAAAAAATATTGGCCTTGTTTTTCAAAGCTTTAACCTTTTTCCTCATAAGTCTGTCATAGAAAATATTATTGAGGCTCCTATAAGAGTATTAGGTGAAAAAAAGGAAAATGCTATTAATAATGCAAAAGAAATTCTATCATTTTTAGGTTTAAAAGACAAAGCTAATAATTATCCTTGTGAATTATCAGGAGGACAAAAGCAAAGAGTAGCTATAGGTAGAGCCTTAGCATTAAATCCAAAGCTAATGTGCTTTGATGAGCCAACTTCAGCTTTAGATCCATCTTTAACTAAAGATATTGCAAACTTAATTAAAAGTTTAAGTAAAAATGGAATGTCTATGCTTATAATTACACATGATATGGAATTTGCTAAACTTGTTTCAAATAAAATTGTATCTATGGATTCTGGCATAATTATTGATAAGCATATTTATTGCAATAAAAGTGAAATGGCATAATAATAAGTTTTTTATAAATATTTTTTTAATATTATATGCTATTTATTATTAATTTAATAAGTAAATGATACTTTCGTTGCTAATGAACATATGTTCTTTAATCATATTTTTATTAAAAACTGTAATAATTTCCTCTTCTTTTTATAATACTAATAATATTAATTTTATAAGGAGAGATTACATATGACTGAAAAGACTATGAAATTTACTGATGAATCTGGAAATAAAGTTGAATATGCTATATTAGAACAAAAATTAATTAATAAAACTGAATATGTTGCAATGGCTCCAGTAAACAACAAAAGTGATGTAGAAATATTTAAAATAGCATTTGATAAAGATTGGAATGAGACATTAGTTCAAGTTGAATCTGAAAATGAATTAAATATGGTTAGACAAGTTTCCAGTATAAAATTCTAAATCACAATAAAAAGATCTATTTACTATAGGTCTTTTTTTATTTTAAAGTAAATAATTATATAAGTTATAATTATATATAGATGATAATTATTATTTATGGTAAGCTATAAAAAGAAAAAATAATTTAGGAGGATATATGAAAAATATAAAGTTAAGTAATAGAACAAAAGGTGTTTTATTTATAATAATGTCTGCATTTGGCTTTGCAATGATGTCTGCATTCGTTAAGCTTTCAGGTGATTTACCTTCATTTCAAAAAACATTTTTTAGAAATATAACATCCTGTGTAATTGCATTTGTATTAATACTTATTAATAAAGAAAGCTTCTTTGGAAAGTTGGAAAATCAAAAAACTCTAATTTTACGCTCACTATTTGGTACATTAGGAATAGTATTTAACTTTTATGCAATAGATAAATTAGTATTATCAGATGCAAATATGTTAAATAAATTAAGTCCATTTTTTGTTATAATATTCTGTGCTATTTTCTTAAAAGAGAAAATAAACCTAAAACAAGGACTAGCTATTCTAGTTGCCTTTATAGGAGCTTTATTTATAATAAAGCCACAATTTAATTTAGATATAATTCCATCTCTTATAGGGGTTTGTGGTGCTATATGTGCAGCAGCGGCTTATACTTGTTTAAGGGTATTAGGAGGCAAAGAAAAATATTATACTATAGTATTCTATTTCTCATTCTTCTCTACAATAGTAATATTACCATTTATGTTAATGGTATATAAGGAAATGTCCCTAATTCAGTTTATTTACTTAATTCTAGCGGGTATTTTTGCTAGTATTGGTCAGTTTGGTATTACTATTGCATATAAATATGCTAAAGCAAAAGAAATATCTATATTTGATTATAGCAATATTATATTCTCAGCAATAATAAGTATAGTTATGTTTGGTGTTTTACCAGATTACTTAAGTGTAATTGGTTATATAATTATATTTGCTGTATCATTATATATGTTTTTATATAATAAAAAATTAGATAAAATCGAAAATAAATAACATAAAAGCTGTGCTTAGTTGAAAGCACAGCTTTTTTTTACATTTATGCTACTTCTAAATACTTATTTATCTATGATATAATAAAAAATTGTAAAGGAGAGGGAATATGTACACTAATAAAAATCCAAATGTTTTAGATGTTCTTCTTAAAGATAGAAATAAAGAAGAGTTAAAAATAGAAATCTATTTAAATAAAATAGATTATAAAGGACAACTTTCTATAGAATTTAAAATTGGTTTAAAAAATACTTCATCTAATAAACTAAATATAATTAGAGATATAAGACAATTTTTAGTTTATTACGAAAATAATATAACATTAAAATATAGCAATGACTTTACCTTTGATATGAGCAAGCAGTATTTCTCTAGCAAGGACATTGCTTTAATTGATTTTATTTATGAACTTTATGAAATGGAAGGTAATAAACCTAAGTATTTAAAATCAAATGATAGATTAATAGAAGGAAAATACATATATCCACCTAAATTTCTAATAAAGGATTTTTTTTATACTATAAAAGATCATCGTACTTATTTTAATGAAGGCTTCTATAGTAGACCTGTTGATTGTGAAATTGTAATTGGTAATCCATATATAGAAATGAATTTAGAATATATAGATAAAGAATATAAGCTACAACTTATGTCTGATTTGCCTATGATTTTAAACAACAATTATAATATCTTATTTAATGGTGCTACTGTATATCTACCACAAAAAAACTTTATTAATAAAATAAAACCCTATTACGAAATTTTCAAAAAAGATAATAAGGTTATTATTCCTAAAACTGAAGAAGAGAGAGTGTTAAAAGAACTTATCCCAACACTTAATAATATAAGTGATAATTTAATATTATCTTCAAATATCAAAAATAAAGTTGTTTTAGCTAAACCAAAGTTCAACTTTTATTTTGATAGAGAAAATAACTTTGTCTTAATGACCTTAAAAGTTCAATATGATAAATATGAATTCAATATATTTAATGAATTTGATGAAAAAATAATATATAGGGATTTTAATAAAGAGCAAGAAATTATGTCTGCTTTAAAAGCTCTTGGCTTTGATTATGTTAACAATAAATATTATTTAACATTAGGTGATGATTACATATATAATTTCTTTAAAAACAAAATTCATGAACTGCAAAACTTTGGTGAAGTTTATTATTCAGAGAATTTTAAAGGTATTCGTAAAATAGATTCTAAAGGCATAATAGGAAATATATCTGCAGGAAAATATGACTATTTTGAATTAAAATTTGATATAAAAGATATACCTGCTTTTGAAATAAGCAATATTTTAAGAGCTTTTAGAGATAATTTAAAATATTATAAACTTGAAAATGGAGATTATCTTGATCTAGAATCAATAGAATTGAATAACTTTTTAAAACTAATAGATAACCTTAATTCTTGTAATTATATAGAAAATAACACTATTGATTTTCATAAAAGCAAAGGATTATATGCAAATGAATTTATAAAAGAAAATAACATTAAGTTTTTAAAAGGTCTAGGTTATTTAAGAACTTTAAAGACCCAATTTAATAATATTAATAAGTTAAAGTATGATATTCCAAAAGAATTTATTGGAGAACTTAGAAAATATCAATATACAGGATACTGTTTTTTAAAAACTTTATACGAACTAGGTTTTGGTGGAATATTAGGTGATGAAATGGGGTTAGGTAAAACTATACAAACTATTTCATTTATAGCCTCTATTAAAGATAAACCATCATTAATTATTGCACCCTCTTCATTAGTATTAAACTGGAAACAAGAGTTTAGTAAATTTGCTCCTGAATTGAATGTAAAACTAATTACAGGTCATAAGGATGATAGAAAGAAACTACTTAATAATATTGATAACTTGGATGTTCTAATAACTACTTATTCAACGTTTAAAAATGATATAGAAACATATTTAAATATTGATTTTAATTGTGTCATATTAGATGAAGCTCAAAATATAAAGAATTACGCATCTCAAAATGCAGTATATGTAAAAAAGCTTAAATGTAAAAGCAGATTTGCCCTTACAGGTACTCCAATAGAAAATTCCTTATTAGAGTTATGGTCTATATTTGATTTTATAATGCCTGGATACTTATTTGATAGGGATACTTTTATAGTAAAGTATTATAGACGTTTTATGGATAATAATGAATTATCAACAGAATTTAAGAATTTGATAAAACCTTTTATATTAAGAAGATTAAAAAAAGATGTTCTTAAAGAGCTTCCAGCTAAAATTGAAAAAATTATTGAAGTAGAACTTCCTAAGTCTCAACAAAAAATATATAGTATTTATAATAATAAAGTTATTGATTTAATTGAAAAGAAAATACGTGATGATGAGTTTTCAAATGGGAAAATAGAAATACTATCATATATAACAAAACTAAGACAAATAGCACTTGATCCAAGTGTTGTTTTAGATAATTATGAAGGAGATAGTGGTAAAATAGATGCTCTAATAGAAATATTAAATCAGGCAAATGATGAAGGACATAAAATACTAGTTTTTTCTCAATTTACATCTGTTTTAAGTAATATAAAAAGGCGATTGGAAATAGAAGGTTTGAAATATTGTTATTTAGATGGTACACTGTCACAGAAGAAAAGAAGTGAAGAGGTAAACAAATTTAATGAAAGTGATATACCTATATTTCTAATAAGCTTAAAAGCGGGAGGTACTGGCTTGAATTTGCAAAGTGCAGATATTGTCATACACTTTGATCCATGGTGGAATCCATCTGTTGAAGCACAGGCTAGTGATAGAGCTCATAGAATAGGACAAAAAAATATTGTTGAAGTTATAAAACTTATAGCTAAAGATACAGTTGAAGAAAAAGTTATTAAGTTACAAAATGAGAAAAAACAATTAATAAATAAAATTCTAGATAATAATTCTCTAGATATTAATAATATTTTTGAATTATCAAAAGATGAAATACTAAGGTTATTTGAATAAATTTAATAATGTTTACTAAAATTTAATAAGAAGAGGTACTCTAATGGAATTAAATAAAGAGTTTTTAGAAAAATATAATGATTTAATGAATGAAGATGTTGAATTAGCTTTAGACTTTTCATTAAATGCACTAAAAGAAAGTAACAACTCAGATTTCTATGCTTATATTGCTGATTGCTATATGTCATTAGATGAATTTGATAAAGCTGTAAATATATTAGAAAAATCATTATCTAATAATTGTACTAACAGTACATATGCTAAAAGTTTATTAGGTGAATCTTTATTTTATTTAAATAAATTTGAAGAAAGTAAATCTATATTTGAAAACTTAAAATTAGAAAATCCAAATAGCTTTTTTGTTACTGCTTACTTAATTGATATAAATATCAATTTAAATAAATACTCAGAAGCTATTAAATTAGGAGAAAATATTTTAAATTCAAATGTACTAAATAGTAATGATACTGCATATATATTAGTTAATCTAGGATGGATTAATTTAAAATACTTAAATAATAATGATGAAGCATTAAAATACTTTAATAAAGCTATTGAAATTGATGAAAATATAGGTAGAGCTTATATTGGATTAGCTGAATACTACTTTAATATAGGAGAATACACTAACGCACTAATAAACTACGAAAAAGCAATAGATTTACAAGAAGGAACAATAGATGTTTACTTTGGTATTGCAATGTGCTATAAGGCATTAAAACAATATGAAGATGCTTTAAGTTATTTAAATATAGTACATGATGCAGACAGCACTAATGAAACATACATAAACGAAATAAAAGAAATAGAAAAATTATAATTTTGAATTAAGTTTAAAAAAAGTGATTATACTAAGGTTGAGGTGATACTTATGTACCAAAGTATAGGAATAAACTTAAGCAAAAATTTAGATGCAGCTACAAAAAGAATAAAAGTTCCTGCTATTACTCAAAGATCATATTATAAGGATTCAGATAATTGCGAAGAAGAATATATTAATCTTTATAAATATAATTGTGATGATAATAACAGTGATTATACTAATGATAATGATTTTGATTATTTAGATGATGATTATAATGAATCTATGGATAGTAATTCAGAATGTGCATGCGGATGTTCTGATTTATTTATGGATAAAATAAAAAACATTGATTCTAAAGTTGTTATTATGGCTGGAGTAGGAGCTTTAATAGGATTTATTGGTTTGTATAAATTGCTTAAAAGAAGATAAAATATTTATAAATATTTTAAAATAAGCGTCGTTAAAAAATTACGACGCTTATTTTATCTAAATATACTTAACCCTATAAATCTATTTATTTTAAAAGGTTATTAAGGAGATTTTTAAATGAAGGAAATTATAATTTGTGTTGATAAAAACGACAATGAAGTAGGGCATATAGAAAAGATGGATGCTCATATAAAAGGACTACTTCATAGAGCCTTATCAATATTTATTTTTAATGAAAAGAATGAACTGTTATTACAAAAAAGATATAGTGGAAAGTATCACTCTCCAGGTCTTTGGACAAATACTTGTTGTACACACCCAAATAAAGATGAAAGTACTGATGATGCAGCTATAAGAAGATTACAAGAAGAAATGGGATTTTCTTGTGATTTAAAAGAAGTATTTTCTTTTATGTACTATATAAAGTTTGATAATGATCTTATTGAACATGAATTTGATCATGTATACTTTGGTAGATACTCTAATGAAATATCAATAAATCCTTTAGAAGTTGAAGATTATAAATGGATATCCTTAGATAATATAAAAGTTGATCTTAAAACTAATCCTGACAATTATACTTTTTGGTTTAAATATATAATAGAAAATCATATAAAAGAAATAGAAGAAAATTTAAACTTTTAAATAAAGCTTTTATACACTGAAACTATTGTAAGTAAATTAATAGTAATATAAAATATTTTATATGAAAATCTAATTATTTTACGAATGAAAGGAAATACACCATATGAATAACCAAAAACCACAAGAATATATAGCAAATATAGCAAAAGCATCATCTTACTTTGCATTAAAGAACGGTCCTATAAAAGACTTATGTAAAGATGGTAAAATTTCTGAAGAGGACATGAATACTATTCAAGCATATATGCAAAATCATTTAGCTTATCTTTATACAGTATTACTTGAAGAAAATAATCTAAAAAAGTTTGACTTAGTAATTAGTACTATGAATAAATTTTATGTTGATGATAAACAAGAAGTATTATTAGAAGATGATGGGTTTGATAAATTTTATGAAAACTTATTTCCACAAGTATCAAATATAACAATTAATAATATAAAAAAATAATGTTGACTTTTACCTAATTTATGGATATTATATTATTAATAAAAGAAATTTAAATTCTTAGACAAGGGATAGTAGTATATTGTAGCTTTATTAAAGAGAGTTAAGGATGGTGGGATCTTAACAAGAAGACTTTATATGAATGGGCCTTAGAGAAGTAAAGGGAAAAGATATCTTAGTACCGGAAACCGTAACCTACACGTTATAGTAGGACAAGTATGATAGTACTTGGTTTTAAGTGATGAAATTTATTATTTATTTTTCATAAATTAGGTGGTACCGCGGATTATTTACTCCGTCCTATATTATAGGACGGAGTTTTTTTATTTATAATAATAAATCAATATTTAAGGAGGTGATTAATATGGTATGAACAATAGCTAAATCAAATATAAAATTTAAAACTCATAATTATTATTTAAATTCAGGGGGAATAAAAATGAAAAGAAATATGAATACAAAAAAAATGGTTATTAACGCTCTTCTTTTAGCTATAGGTGCTATATTACATCAAATTACTCCAGCGCTAGGGTTACCAATGCAACCAGATTTTGCATTAGCCATGCTTTTTATAATAATGATAATTAATAACAATGATTATAAAACATCAATAATTGCTGCAATAATTACAGGTGTATTTACTGCATTAACAACTAAATTTCCTGGAGGTCAGCTTCCTAATATTATAGATAAGATGGTTACTGTAAATTTAATGTATGTTATTTTACTATCTATAAATAAAATAACAGATTCTATAAAAATTAATGAAAGTATTAAGAAAAACTTATTAGTATTAATCAGTTTTCCACTTGGAACATTAATAAGCGGAACTACCTTTTTACTATCAGCTCAATATATAGTTGGATTACCTGCTAAATTTTCAATACTATTTGTTACTATAGTAATTCCAGCTTTAATAATAAATACAATTGGTGGATTTATTCTTTATCAAACAATAAATATATCATTAAAAAGAGTTATAAGAGCCTAAAATTTCAAAACACAGAATGTAAAATTATTATATTCTGTGTTTTTTTATATATTAAATCTAATATTTTTAATAATAATGGTACTATTTATTTAATTAGATAAAATTTGCTACAATGTATTATCAACATAAAAAATACATAAAAATACACTATAAAAACTTAAGCATATAATATTTTATATAAACATATTTTGTCTTAACTATTTCTATAAGGTGAGGTGATTTATGAGTACAATTCATATAGTTACAGGAAATTTTGGAAGCGGCAAAACAGAATTTTCTATTAATTTAGCAATTAAAGAATCCCTTTCAAACAAAAAGACAGCTCTTATTGACATAGATATTGTTAATCCTTATTTTTGCTCTAGAGAATATATCGAAATGCTCACATCTTTATATAATATTACAGTTATAGCACCAAATCCAAAGTTAAATAATGCTGAACTTATGATAATACCTTTTAATATAATGACTTCTTTAAAATCTAATTTTGATTCTATTATTATAGACGTTGGAGGAGATCTTGATGGAGTTAAAGCTCTAATTCAATTAAAAAACGAACTAAAAGATAACTATAAAATGTATTATATTTTTAATACCGCAAGACCTCAAACTAAAAACTATAATAATGCTATTTATCAAATAAAATCATTTGAAAGTTTGTGTAATATGAAGATAACAGATATAGTTTCTAATACTCATTATGGTTCAAATACTAAAATAACTGACATTATTTACGGTGATTCTCAATCTAAATTACTTTCACAAGCATTAAATATAAGTTATTCATATTTACTTTGTTTAAAAGAATTTACACCACTTATTGAAAACCTTATCATTGCTGATATTTTTGAAATTGATAGAAAAGTAAAATTTCCATGGGATTAATTATATAGGAGGTTATTTAATGTTTAAGGTTACTTTTAGAAAAGATAGATGCAAAGGTTGTGAGCTTTGTGTTAATTTTTGCCCTAAAAAGATAATTGATATGGATAAAAAAGTTAACGAAAGTGGTTATTATACTCCAATAATTTCAGAAGAAAATAAAAATATGTGTATTGGTTGTTCTTGCTGTGCTAAAGTTTGTCCAGATTCAGCTATAAGTATAGAAAAAATTCAGGAGGATAGATAACAATGAGTGAAAAGTTTCTTATGAAAGGTAATGAAGTTATAGGCGAAGCTGCTTTAAAAGCTGGCTGTAAATGCTTCTTTGGATATCCTATAACTCCTCAAACCGAAGTTTTAGCTTACTTATCTAAAGAAATGCCTAATAGAGGACGTGTGTTTTTACAAGCAGAAAGTGAAATAGCTGCAATCAATATGATATATGGAGCTGCAGGAACTGGTGTAAGATGTATGACCTCATCTTCTAGCCCTGGTATAAGCTTAATGTCTGAAGGAATATCCTATTTAGTTGGTGCAAGGTTACCTTGTGTAATTATAGATGTAGTTAGAGGTGGTCCAGGATTAGGAGGAATTCAACCTGCTCAAAGTGACTATTTTCAAGCAACTAAAGGTTTAAGTCATGGTGATTTTAATCTTCCTGTTTATGCTCCAAATAGTGTACAAGAAATTTATGATTTAATTCAAGAAGCATTTGATGTAGCATATATTTATCGAACTCCCGTTATGGTTATGGCTGATGGTATGCTAGGACAAATAATGGAACCAATAGAATTTAAGGAAAGAGTTAAAAGACCTCTTCCTGAAAAAACATGGAAGGCTAATGGTTTAAATGGGAGAAAATCTCATAATATAATAAATTCCCTTTATTTAGATCCTTTAGAGCTTGAGAACTTAAACAGTGAACTTCAAAAGACTTATAATATTATAAAAGAAAAAGAAGTTAAATTTGAATTATATAATTGTGATGAAATTTGCGATTTAATACTAATAGCTTATGGAACAACATCAAGAATATGTAAAACAGTTATTAAAGAAGCTAAGGAACTTGGAATAAATCTAGGTTTAATCCGCCCAATTACATTATGGCCATTTCCAAGTGAAATAATAAAAAATGCAGTAACTAAAACAAAAAATGGCTTTTTGTGTATTGAAATGTCCTGTGGTCAAATGGTTGAAGATGTAAAATTAGCTGTAAACGGAAAATCTAATGTAAGCTTTTATGGTCGAACAGGTGGAATAGTTCCTACTCCAGAAGAAATAATAAAATATATTAATTGTAATTGGGGGAGTAATAAATGAATAAAGTTTATGCACCAACTAAAGGCTTAATAGATGTAAAAACACATTATTGTCCTGGTTGTGGACATGGAATAGTTCATAAATTAATTGGAGAAGTACTAGAAGAATTAAATATTTTAGATACAACTATTGCAGTTGCACCTGTTGGTTGTTCTGTTCTTGCATATAATTATTTTGCATGTGATGTTTTTGAGGCAGCTCACGGACGAGCTCCTGCCGTTGCAACAGGAATAAAGAGAGCTAATCCTGACAAAGTAGTATTTACCTACCAAGGGGATGGTGATTTAGCTGCTATAGGAACCGCTGAAATAATCCATGCTGCCGCAAGAGGTGAAAACATAGTAACAATATTTATTAATAATTGTATTTATGGCATGACAGGAGGACAAATGGCACCAACATCTCTTCCTGGGCAAATTACAGAAACAAGTCCTTATGGAAGAGATATTAAAACACAAGGAAACCCATTGAAGATGTCAGAAATAATATCAGTTATTGATGGAGTTTGCTATGTAGAAAGAACTGCAATAAATAGTATAGTAAATATAAATAAAACTAAAAAGGCAATAAAAAAAGCCTTTCAAAACTCAATAAACAAAAAAGGATTTTCATTTATAGAGGTTCTTTCTATTTGTCCAACCAATTGGGGGTTAACCCCTATAGATTCAATGAAATGGCAGACTGATAACATGATTCCTTTTTATCCTTTAGGAATAAAAAAAGATATTTAATAGTGGAGGTAAATAAATCCTATGTATAAAATCATTTTTGCAGGATTTGGTGGTCAAGGTATACAAACTATGAGTAAATTCTTAGCTTATTCAGCTATGGACAATAATTTAAATGTTTCATGGTTGCCTTCTTATGGGCCAGAAATGAGAGGTGGTACATCTAACTGTTCTGTAATATTAGGTAAAGATGAAGTAGCATCTCCAATAATAACTCATGCTGACGCTGTTATCGTAATGAATAATCCTTCATTAGAAAAATTTCAATCATATTTAAAAAAAGATGGGCTCCTAATTATAGATAGTAATTTAGTTACTATAAATACTAATAGAAATGATGTTAAAATAATAAAAGTTCCTTGTGATGATATTGCTACTAGCATAGGAAATAAATCACTAGCTAATATGATTTTATTAGGAAGCTTGATTAATTTAACTAATTTAGTTCCTTTAGATTCACTAATAAATTCTATTAAGTTACATGGAAAACCTAAATATTATGACCTAAATAAACTTGCACTAAATACAGGTTATACTTTTATTAATGATAATATTAACATTTGTTGTTGATATTTATCATTTATTTTGTTAAATTATAAATAAGATTTTTAAATTTAATACCTTCTACAAAATCAATTTGATTTTTGTAGAAGGTAAATTAAAACCCAGGAGGAAACATAATAATGTATATTGCATTTGGAAATAGAGTTTTAGATAGTAATGATATAAAAAATATAATTGAAGAAAACACTGAATTTAAAGTTGTAAAAGATATGAGTAAAGGTTCTAAAAGAGAAGATATAGTTGCTTTTAATTTAAGTGTAAGCATCGATACATTAAATGAAGAAATAGAAGAAAGTGTTGATATTAATGAATTAGATGAAGATGCTTTATTTGATGAATATATGGCATCTACAGAGGAATTAGGCTTTGAACTTGAAGAATATCTACCAGAGGACTCTATAATAGATTTTAAAGCTTATAAGTGGGAACCTTCTGATAATGATATAAAAGCTGTTTTAGTAATGGCTAACGAAGAGCTAGGATATAATAAGCTTAAAGATGTAATGAGAAGATTATTAACTCAAGTTGAGTAAATAAAATATATTAAATAATTAAAGTAATGTTTAAAAGTGTTTAAATTGAAAACAAGTGATATTATTAAAGCAACACAAAATAATGATTATAAAGTGGTAGAAGGCCTTATAAAGGTTTCTAATATTGACTATAGAGATAAGGATGGTAAAACTGCTTTATTTTATGCTGTTTTAGAACACAATATTGATTTATGTAGTTTGCTTATAGAAGAAGGTGCTAATCTTTATATAAAAGATGATAGAAATTTAATGGCTATTCATTATGCTGCTTTATGTAATAATAATGACATAATAAACCTTTTTTATGAACATGACTTTAAATATTCTCTAGATAAAATTAAAAATGAAATTATAGATATAGAAATTAAAGATAAACGTATTTTCCTTAAATTTCTAAAAAAACTTTTTTAAAATAAAACAAGATAAACACTTCCTTTAGTGTCTTATCTTGTTTTTTTGTGATTTTTAATATGAAAAATACTCAAAAAAATGTTACAATAAATGTATACTATGGTTAAATATATATTATTTTCTTGCTTTTAATGTATTATAAATTTAATTTTAGGCTAGAATTATATGACGGGGTGTTTATATGAAAAGTACAGATTTTATTGAGAAATTTGAAATAAATAATAATGATAAGGGCATTTATTCTGTAGATTTATGTCCTATATCTAACACAATACGATTCACAGCAAAATATGATGGCTGTATTTATGCATATGTTGTTGGAGATTTTAATGCTTGGGAAAAATCTGAAGCATATAAATTAAACTGGCAAGTAGATACAAATGATGGTTCCTTAAAAATGATAAAAGAAATTAAATTTCCAAATGGGCTGAAACCCGGGAAGTATAGATATAAATATATATTAATTGACTGTAACGGAAATGAAATATGGATAGATTCGGAAGGAAGTGAAAAAAATAGCTTCAGTTTCATGTGGGAAAAGATAAATGATACATTAAAAATTTACTCATCAAATAATATAGTGACTTACAAAAGACCTGTTGAGTTAATAGGTGTATGTACAGGATTATATGGAAGAATGTCACTACCAGAAATGACATGGTATTTAGAAAATGAAATTGATGGAGCAAAAATTGAAAATGGATATTTAATAGTAAATAATAATGTACCACAAGGTACTGAAATAATTATTTGTGGAAAAGCTATTGATAAAGATTTAATTGCAACAAAGAAAATAATAGTAGAGGATAATAAATATATTGGTACATTAGTACATTTTTATTTAGAAGATAATAATTATCAAGGTCATGATTATATTTGGAATTGTTGGTTATTTGGAGAAAATTGTTCTGGTGAAGAAAGAGATTTTAATTTAAATACAGATTATGGCTTTGCATCATATGTAAAAGAAGATTATTTAATTATTAGAAAAAAACAATGGGGAAATAACTGGATAAACTATTGGGCTGAACAAACTAATACTTATGATTTAAAAGGTCTATACAAAGACGTATATATAATATATGGAGATCAACGAAGATATACTTCTTTAAAATCAGCCATAATAGCAAATCAAACAAATATAAAATTTGCCGTTATAGACGACCATAACAAAGTAAAAGTTTATCTTTCAAGTGAGCCTTTATTAGGACTTGATTTTGAATTATATCTAAATGGTGAAAAGATTGAAGGTACCTCTTCTATAATCAGGGGAAAAGAAGTAATAATAACTAATATACCTAGACATATACGTGCAAATGATTTACTTTTAGTTTCTGCATCTAATACTTATAGACCATATAAAGTTTTATTTAGAAACTATTTAGATAAATTTTATTATTCAAAAGAAGACTTAGGAATAGTTTATTTAAATAATGCAATTTCCTTTAAGCTTTGGGCTCCAACTAGTTATAAAGTTGAACTGTTACTATATAAGGAGTGGTATATTAAAGAAGAGGATGAGTATATTAGTTATCCTATGATATATGACTATAAAACAGGAGTGTATACTACTGTTATAAATAAAGATGATGCAAATGAAATGTATTATCTATATAAGATATACTTTAAAGATGTAGATATGTATGGAAATATATGTGATAAAATAACATATGCAATAGATCCTTATGCAACTTCTGTTTGTGTAAATGGCGATAAAGGATATGTAGTAGATATAAATGATAAGCTTACAAAGCCTTATGGATTTATTAATCATAATATTCCTGAATTAAAAAGCAAAGATGATTCTATTATATATGAAATGCATATTAGAGACTTTACAATTGATGAAAGCTCTGGAGTAAATGATAGCTTAAAAGGTACTTATTTAGGTGCTGTACAGGAAAATACAATATACAAAGATGTTTATACTGGTAAAACTGTAAAAACGGGACTAGATCATTTAATAGAACTAGGAGTAACCCATGTTCATTTAATGCCAGTTTTTGATTTTGGATCAGTAGATGAGCGTTTTCCAAGTTCAAACAATAGAAACTGGGGATATGACCCTAAAAATTTTAATGTACCTGAAGGAAGTTATTCAACAAATCCATATAATCCAATAACAAGAATTATTGAATTAAGAGAAATGATTATGAAATTCCATGAAAAAGGAATAAGGGTTGTTATGGATATGGTCTATAATCATATGATGGGGACTATGAATATGGATAACATTGTGCCAGGATATTACTTTAGAACTGATTATCTTGGAAGATTTACTAATGGCTCTGGTTGTGGAAATGAACTAGCAACTGAAAGACCAATGGTAAGAAAATTTATAATTGATTCATGTATTCATTGGATAAAAAATTATAAAATTGATGGAATGCGTTTTGATTTAATGGAATTATTAGATATAAATACTACTAAAGAAATAGTTCGTAAATCTCGTAAATTTGATTCAAACTTTTTGATTTATGGTGAACCATGGAAGGGTGGAAGTTCACCTTTAATGAATGGTACATTTAAAGGCTCACAAAGAAATGAAAATTTCTCTGTTTTTAATGATACATTTAGGGATGCAATTAGAGGAGATAATAATCCATCAAATGGATTTATAAATGGAAATCAACATAATGCAATTTGTAATTGGAATATAATTGAGGGATTAAAGGGTTCTATTTATACCTTAACTTCAAACCCAAATGAAAGTATAAACTATGCTGATGCCCATGATAACTATACTCTTTGGGATCAAATAGAAAAAAGCCAAAATCAAGCTCTAACTAGAGGCAATTACAGAAAAAATTTAAATATTTATCCATTTAATAATTCCTATGTAAGACAAAACATTTTAGGATTATCAATCCTATTTACAGCTCAAGGAATTCCATTTATCCAATACGGAGCTGAATTATTAAAAACAAAACAAGGTGATCATAATAGTTACAAAAGCAATGATGAAATAAACTCCATAAAATGGAGTGATAAAAATAAATTTATAGATGTATTTAACTATGTTAAAGGATTAATATCTATAAGAAAAAACTTACCATATTTTAATATAGGAAATTCAGATATTATAAAAAACAAAGCAAAATTTGTTTTTGTTAATAATGAAAGTAGTGGTGTTATAATAAATCATATTGACCTAAGTGAGTATGATAAAGGAGAAGTGGTTGTTATTTATAATGCTACAAGCATTGATGATTATGATGTTAATGCATATATACCACCTTCAAAAACTGGCTATTGGAATATTATCGCTAATGATAAAACTGCTGGATTAGATATATTAAAAAAAGTTAAATTAAATGAAGTTCCTAAATTAAAATCATTTTCTATAATGATTTTATGCAATAAAACGGATATGTAATGTTTTTTTATTAGCAGCACTATAAAATATTTTATAGTGCTCTTTTCTTTCTAATGTTCTTTTGTATAAATAATATAGATTAAACAAAAAATAATTATACAAGCACTAGAAAGGATAGATAATAATGCTGAATACCGATAAACCGATTATAGTAATAAGTAAATGTTTAGGGTTTGAAAGTTGTAAATATAACGGAAGTATAGAAGAAAATGAATTTATAGATAAACTAAAAAAATATGTGGAGGTTATTCCAATTTGTCCAGAAGTAGAATGTGGACTAAGTATTCCAAGAAATCCTGTTAGAATAGTTGAAATAGATAATAAAAAGGAGCTAATTCAGCCTAAAGAAAATAAATATATAACAAATGATATGATAAATTTCTCTGAAAAATTTCTAAATAAATTAGAGTCTGTAGATGGTTTTATATTAAAATGTAAATCTCCATCCTGTGGAGTTAAAGATGCAAAGGTTTATACTACAGTTGAAAAAGGGAGAGCTATAAGAAGAGAAAAGGGAATTTTTGCAGAAGCTGTTATGGAACATTTCCCATATCTTCCTATTGAAGATGATGGTAGATTAACAAACTTTAAAATACGTGAACATTTTTTAGCTAGAATTTTTATATTATGTGATTTTAGAATAGCAAAAAGCAACCTTAATTTTGAAAGTTTAAGAAAATTTCATTTAAAAAATACTTTGTTATTTTTATCATATAGTCAAAAATATTCTAGAGCCCTTGATGATCTTATTTATAAAGATAATATTGAAAATTTAGAAACATTATTTAAAGAATATGAATTTTATCTTCATAGGTTATTAGAAAAAGCTCCTCGATATACATCTAATATTAATGTTCTACTAAAATCTTTAGATCAGTTTAACGATAAAATAACTTCAGATGAAATGAAATTTATTTGGAGTACTATAGACAAATATAAAAATGGATATGTACCATTTTCTGTTCCTTTATATTTAGTTAAAAGCTATATTATTAGATTTGACCTTAATCATTTAGTTGATCAAACATTTTTCATGCCATATCCTGAAGATTTAGTATTAGTTAATGATTCTGGAAAGTTAATTCATTAATATAAATTATTTATTTATGAATATAAAATTTAGTTAATTAAATACTAAATATATAGTTAAGAGGAGGATTTTTAAATGAATAATACTAATTTCGATACCTTGAAGGAAGCATTAAACAAAGAACTAAATACTAATGGAAATATGGGTATGTTAAATAATCCAATTAATACAATTACTGAAAGTGTAGATTATTTTTTATCTAATAGTATTATAAATTCTAACAACGAAGAAAATTTATTAAAAGAACTTTGGAATGTGGCAAATTCTCATGATAAGCATGTATTAGCAAAACTAGTTGTTAAAATTACTCAAAATGATTCTTTATACTAATTTTACTAGTAAGATTAAATTTTAAATTTAATCTTACTTTTTTTATTATCATTAACTATAAATAAATTTATATATCAAATCATATAATTATTCTGTGAATTAATTTAATATAAGGAGAAGTATTTTGAGAGCAAGAAGTGCATTAAGAAATTTTATACTGTGGGCAAGCCTAGCCTTTATGGTTAATATCTTAATTTATTTTATTTTTGGAGCAGATTATGGCCTTGAATTTTTAGGTGGATACATAATTGAATTAAGTTTGAGTGTTGATAACTTATTTTTATTTTTAATTATATTTACATCTTTTAATATACCTATGGAATATCAAAAAAGAGTACTTACATATGGTATCATAGGTGCTGTAATATTAAGATTTATATTTATTTTTCTAGGAGTTGCAATAATAAGTAAATTCAGTTGGATTTTATATATTTTTGGTTTTTTCTTATTCTGTAGTGGATTAAAAATATTGTTTAATAAAGAGGAAGCGGTTGATTTTTCAAAAAGTAAAATTCTAAATATAATGAAGCGTTTAATTCCAGTTACAAACGAACTACATCATGAAAAATTCTTTGTTAAAATTAATGGAATTCTACATGCAACTCCATTATTATTAATTTTAGTATTAATTGAAAGTTCAGATATAATTTTTGCTTTGGATTCTATTCCTGCTATATTTTCTATAACTACCAATCCCTATATTGTATATACATCAAATATTTTTGCTATATTAGGACTAAGAAGTCTTTATTTTCTTCTAGCAAAATTAAATAGCATGTTTAGTTGTATAAAATATGGAGTAGCTTTTATTTTAATTTTTACTGGTATAAAGCTTTTTATTGCATTTTGGGGTATTAATATCTCAACAGTAGTATCATTGTTAATTATTGCAATTATTTTATTGAGTAGTATTTTATTTTCTCTAATAAAAAGTAATTAATTTGTGTATTTAGAATACTATATATAAGTATTATAGCTTTCTAAAATTTATTAACTATATAATATAAGGCATTATGATATTGTCTAAAACGCTATAAGGAGGTAATATCTTTTGAGTGATGCTCTTGATTTACTTATTTATCTTGATGAAGCTCTAACTAAGAACTTAAATTCTTTAGTTATAGATGGATATATTGAAAAAAGAACCTCTAGATTTATAGAAGATAGAACCTTAAATGCCAAAACAGGAAATGAAGGAACTAACCAAAAATATGGTGAAGATAGATGTGTAAGAGATGAACGTGATGGTTATAAGGCTAAAAACTTTACAGAAGCTGATACTGTAACAACAATAAATAGAGATAATCAATCTATAGAAGGTAGGAGATTTGTAAGACGTGAAGAAGAATTAACTCGTATATATACAACTTTTGAAATCCATAAACAATTACTTCAAGGACTAGGTGAATCAAACTTAATCAAAGAATTTGATGGTAGTAGTTATTTAGGCTCTAATGTAAATTCTGGTGACTATGTAAAACTTAGTGGGCAAATTTCTAACGAATCTATGGTTTCTTATATAGATAGTTTATCAAATTTATTATCATGTATTGGAATAGATAATTTAAACTCATATTGTCAATCTATAAAAAGTACTAATAGTTCATTTATAAATTATGATATGATGTATAAACAAGTTAGTTACTTGCAATCACTTTTAACAAATAATAATAGTCAAGATATGATTGTAAAATGTGGCGATATGGATGTTGTATTAACTGTAAACAATAGTAATTTTATCAGTACCTATGCAAATATTTATGATAGTGCAGATTGTCCTTGTACAATAATAGGGAAAGTCATTAGAAAATGTGATTCAAATCAACACATTCATTTATTAAGAAAATCCGGACAACCTAATTTTTATGAAAACTTTCTTAATTGTTGTTCTCCCCTTATGGAAAAACTGTCAAGTTCAGGTATTTATTTACCTGAACAACCTCGATTTAAAATTCCAGGAGAGGCATTGCTTTTAATTCCAATAAGTATGTTAATTTAAATTTATTCTAAAATAATAACTATAAATAATATACTAAAGTATATTACTTATAAAAGGATGATAATAATGATTAAACCAAAACCATTACAACAAGGTGATAGCGTTGCTATAATAGCACCAGCAAGTCCTGTTGATAAAACTTTAATAGATAAATGTGTTGGTTCGTTAAAAGATCTAGGATTAGAAGTTGTAGTTGGAACTAGTTGTCTATCAGAACATGGGTTTTTATCTGGTACTGATGATATAAGAGCTAATGATATAAATCGTATGTTCGCAGATAAGAATATAAAAGGAATATTTGCAATTAGAGGGGGATACGGATGCGCTAGATTATTAGATCTTATAGATTTTAAGATAATAAAAAAAAATCCAAAGATTTTTGTAGGATATAGTGATATTACAGCACTTCATATTGCTATTAATCAAAAAAGCAAACTTATAACATATCATGGTCCAATGGTTTCAACAGAACTAATAAAAGGATTAGATGAGTATAGTGCTGATTATTATAAAAGGTTTCTTTTTTCAAAGGAAAAAATAAATGAAATATTTAATCCTGTTGGGTGTAATCTTGAAATTATTAATGATGGTATAGCTAGCGGACAACTTATAGGTGGAAATTTATCATTAGTTTGTTCTTCATTAGGAACTAAATATGAAATAAATACAAAAAATAAAATACTATTTTTAGAAGAGGTAGACGAAACTCCCTACAAAGTTGATAGAATGCTACTTCAACTAAAACAATCTGGTAAATTTAAAGATGCAACCGGTATTATTTTAGGCGCATTCACCGATTGCATTGCATCCTCTAACAAAAAAAGCTTATCATTAGAAGAAGTTTTTAATGAAATTATTTTACCATTAAAAAAGCCAACTATAAGCAAATTAGTTTGCGGACATTGTCTTCCAACTTTAACACTTCCTTTAGGTTCAAAGGTTATTCTAGATGCTAATGAAAAGAGAATTAAAATAATTGAATAAAACTGCGAACTACAGTGAGACCGAAAAATGGAATATTACTTTTCCAGGAAGCGGTGAAATTTTCACTTTGAATTTATATAATTGATTCCGTAAAATTTCCTAAAGATTTTAAACTAGCTAGCGCGTCAAACAGTAAAATCTTCTTAACGCAAATTTTACTACATCAATTATTAAATTCTACAGCTTAATTTCAATGCTTCACTCCAAATTAATATTTCATTTTTTCTCTTCACTGTTTTTCTTAGTTCCCCGACTTATAGTTAATGACACCTGCTACAAATTTGTATTACAAGTCGTTAACTTTAGGGGAATTCTGCTTAAATTGCAGACTTAAGCTTTAAAGCCAGTGATAGAGAAAATTTAATGATATCACCAGAAGAAATTATATTACTTAATGGAGGTTATATTATTAATTTTCGGCATCACGGCATTTAAGCTTTGGTTCGCAATTTAGTTATTATGTTTACTTATAGACTTTGTAAGTCATCCTGTTTTTTAAAACTCTTTTCAAGAAGTTTCTTTTAATATGTAATCAACAATTTTCATATATAAATTTAAAGCCTCTGTGCTTGATAGGTTCTCTAAATAATGAGTACAATTTTGTAAGGTATATAACTCAAAGTTATTTTCATATTTTAATGCAGTTTCATATAATTCCACAGAAGTTTCATAGGGTACTATATCATCCTTTAAGCTATGAATTATAAGTGTATCTGGCAAATCACTTCTTATGTATTCAATAGGACTAAATTCATTTGATATCCTTTCTATATCATTATCAGTAAACTTTTTAACAACCTCTTCTGGACCAGCAGATAAATTTACTTTACTTAATCTAGCGGGACCAAATAGATCAATTATATATTTCACTTTAGAAGAATAATTTTTTAGTGTTTTATCACCAATAAATTCCTCGTCATCTGAAAAAGCTGCCATCATAGAAAGTTGAGCCCCAGCTGAAGGACCTATCATTCCTATATTATTTACATCAAAATTATACTTATCTTTATTTTTATAAATCCATCTTATTGTATCCTTAACATCTGATATTTGCTCCTCTAAAATTACTTCATCATCCATTAGCTCATATGACGTACTTATTACTGCATATCCTTCATCCATTAGCAACTCAATAATAGACTCAATAGCAGAAGGAATTACCTTATCTCCATACATCCATCCATTTCCGAATACATATATAATTACTGGAGTAGGTTTACCTGAATCTTTACTTGTATATATATCTAACTTTAACTCCTTATTGCCTCTTTTTTTATATACTATATCTTTATATGTTATATCTTTAATTGGATCATTATAAAAATCACTTGATACAGTAGGTAAACTACTACTTAATTTTATAATTTCAAAGAAAAATTTTAATTTTTTTGCTTGAGTAAGTGAAATAATTAATATTAACACAATAGTACATATAATAATTCCTAACTTTTTTCTTTTCTTCATAGTTACCTCCTAAAATAAAGCAATAAATTATTATTTTATATAATAAAACTTATATTTTTAAATTATTGACACATTAAAAGTATAATAACCATAAATATAAATAATAATTTGAAATATTTATTAGCTTTTTTTACCGAATAATGTTACAATATTTAAGAAAAATATACATATTTAGAGGAGTTGTTTTCTATGCAAAAATATAAAGAAGAATTTATTGAATTTATGGTAAGAAGTAATGTTTTAAGATTTGGAGAATTTGTTACAAAAAGCGGACGTCAAACACCATTTTTTATTAATACAGGAAACTATACTACAGGAGAACAACTTGAAAAATTAGGTGAGTTTTATGCTAAAACTATAAATGAGCGTATTGGATCTGATGTAGACGTATTATTCGGACCAGCTTACAAAGGAATTCCATTAACTGTTACTACAGCTATATCTATGAATAAGCTATATGGAGCAAATGTTGAATATTGTTCAAATAGAAAAGAAGTTAAGGATCATGGTGAAGGTGGAATTTTACTTGGTGCTAAACTTGATAGTACAAAGAAAGTGGTTATAGTTGAAGATGTTATGACTGCAGGAACTTCAATTTACGAAACAGCACCAATTTTAAAAGCTCAAGGAGATGTTGAAATTGCTGGATTAGTAATATCTGTAGATAGAATGGAAAAGGGTAGAGGAGAGCAATCTGCACAAGCCGAAATAAAAGAAGCATTTGGAATTACAACTTATCCTATAGTTACAATGGCTGAAGTTGTTGAATATTTATATAATAGGGAAATTGATGGAACTATTTATATTGATGATAAAATAAAAGCTGCTATAGCTGATTATTATACAAAATATGGTGTTTAATAAAATAATATTAAAAGTCGGCAATTTAACTTGCCGACTTTTAATATTATTTTAATACATAACTCTAATAGAATACTTTTCTCTTTCAAATGAATTAATTACTTTTTCAATATGTTCATGACCATTAGTTTCTACTGTAACCTCTAATAGTACATTATGAATTCTATTTATTGCCTTAAACTGATTATGTTCAAGTTTCACTACATTAGCAGTTTCTTTTGCTAAAATTTCTGATATTTTTAACAACTCACCAGGTACATTTTTAAGTTCAATTGAGAAACAAAATAGTCTACCTTTTGAAACAAGTCCATTATTTATTAATGTTGAAATTGTAAGCATATCAATATTTCCACCACTTAATATGCAACATACCTTTTTATTTTTCACCCTTAACTTCTTTAATGCAGCTAAAGTTACAACTCCTGATGCTTCAGCCACTAATTTATGTTTTTCAACAAGTAAAAGGAATGCATTTACAATATCATTTTCTGAAACTGTTATAATATCATCCACGTATTCTCTAACAATTTCAAAAGTTTTACTACCAGGTGTTTTAACTGAAATACCATCAGCAATTGTATTAACACTATCTAATGTACAAATTTTATCCTTCTTTATACTTAAAGCCATTGAAGGTGCACCTTCAGCTTGAACTCCTATTATTTTTATATTTGGATTTAGAGATTTAGCGGCAACACTTATACCTGAAATTAATCCTCCGCCACCAATAGGAACAAGTATATAATCCAAATCATTAATTTCTTCAAAAATTTCTAATGCAATTGTTCCTTGTCCACAAATTACATCAATATCGTTAAAAGGATGTATAAAAACCTTTCCTTCCTCTTCTTCTATAGTTTTTGCTTTAAGAAAAGCATCATCATAACACTTTCCATGAAGTATTATATTTCCCCCATAATTTTTAGTTGACTCAACCTTTAGATATGGAGTAGTTTCAGGCATTACAATACTTGACTCTACGCCCATTAAAGAAGATGCATATGCAACTCCTTGAGCGTGATTCCCAGCAGATGAGCAAATAACCCCTTTAGCTTTTTCCTCTTCAGACAAAGAAATAATTTTATTCAAAGCACCTCTAAGCTTATAAGCACCAGTTAATTGTAGATTTTCACACTTCATATATACTTCATTATTACTACTTTTGCTAAATACGTTACTATATAATAATGGTGTTTTAGTAACAACATCTTTTATATTTTCCCTTGCTTCCTTTATTTTTTCTAGATACATAATTATAGCCTCCCTTTTTAATGTGTAACTTTAAGCAAATTTTCTAATATATATATTTTATCACATAAATATACAGTTATCGATTTTAATTTTATATTTGCTTTCTAAAATTTAAAATATTAAATACAAATAATTTATATTAATATAATAAACCTATAAATATTTAGTTGTATTAATGAAATATAAACTATATAATTACTTTGAATATTAAGAGACGGAGTGAATAAAATGGAAGAAAGATTACAAAAGTATATGGCTAGATGTGGTGTGGCTTCTAGAAGAAAGTGTGAAGAAATAATTTTAGAAGGAAAAATTAAAGTAAATGGCAATATAGTAAAAGAAGTTGGAACTAAAATTGATCCTGAAAAGGATATTGTAAAATACAATGATAACATTATAAAAGTAGAAGAAAAAAAGATTTATATAATGCTTAATAAGCCTGAAGGTTACATAACTTCTGCTAAGGATGAAAAAGGAAGAAAAACTGTCTTAGATATAGTTAATGTTGAAGAAAGAATATATCCAATAGGTAGATTGGATTACGATAGTTCAGGATTATTATTATTAACAAACGATGGTAGTATTTATAATAATATAATTCACCCAAGAGTAGCAATTAAGAAAAACTATATTGCTGTGTGTAGAGGCAAGTTCACTGAAAATGATATTAAACATTTTAAAAAGGGGATAGATATTGGTGGTTATGTTACTGCCGAAGCAGATATTGAAGTAATATCTGAAGAAAAAAGATTTAATAGAAGAACTAATAAGGATGAAATTTTATCAACTGTTGAAATTTCTATTCATGAAGGTAAGAACAGACAAATTAGAAGAATGTGCTCTTCTTTAAATCATGAAGTTATAAGTCTTAAAAGAGTTTCAATAGGTAATATAAAATTAGGCTATCTAAAAAAAGGAGAATGGAGAAACCTAACTGATAGCGAATTAAACTATATTAGAAGTTTATAGTGAGGTAAAGCATGTTTAAATATGTTTCAGATGTTAGTATATTATCACATAATATTATAAAAGAATATGTTAAAGATAAAAATATTGCAGTAGATGCAACCCTAGGAAATGGATATGATTGTGACTTTTTATCTTCTTGTTTTAAAAAAGTATATGCTTTTGAAATTCAAAAAGAAGCTTGTGAAAAATACATAGATAAAAATAATAACGTAATAATAATAAATGAATCACATCATAAAATAGACGAATTTGTTAAAGAAGAAATTAATTGCATATGTTATAACCTGGGATATCTACCAGGCGGGAATAAAGAAGTAACAACACTAGCAGAAACTAGTCTTAAAAGTATACAACTTTCTTTAGATTTATTATGCCAAAACGGAATAATGGCTATAGCTATTTATAGAGGTCATAATGAAGGTAAAGAAGAGGAAAGTTGCATTCTTCAGTATTTAAGAGGTTTACCTAAAAATAAGTTCGGTGTTATGTTACATGAATGTATAAATAGATCTAATACCTCTCCTCTATTAGTAATAGTCGAGAAAAAATAACAACTGTTTGAATTACTATTTATAAATCTTGCATTTTTTATTATGCTAACATTGATTAAATTTATAAATAATGCTAAAATAATTGAAGTTAATTAAATTAGGAGAATACAATAATGGAACGAAGTATCAATGATGAATCAAAGGATTTAATGAAATTAATTCAAATGAGATTTCCTAGGTTAAGTAAGGGCCAAAAATTAATTGCTGAATACATATTAAAAAACTATGATAAAGCAGCATTTATGACCGCTGCTAAACTTGGTGTTTCAGTTGGAGTATCAGAATCAACTGTAGTAAGATTTGCAATAGAATTAGGTTTTTCAGGATATCCTAAACTTCAAAAATCTCTTCAAGAGTTAATAAAAAATAAACTAACAACAGTTCAAAGATTAGAATTATCTAGTGATTATATTACTGAAGGTCATGCTTTAAAAGGTGTTTTAAAGGCAGATATGGAAAATATAAGATCTACTATGGAAAAAATTGACTACAACACTTTTGAAGATGTTGTAAATAATATTTTTGCTGCTAAAAGAATATATATCATAGGTCTTAGAAGTTCAATGGCATTAGCTGAATTTTTAGGCTTCTATTTAAATATTATTTTACAAAATGTAAAAACTGTAGGATATGGTATTTCTGATATATTTGAGCAAATGATAAATGTTGGTGAAGGAGATTTAGTAATTGGGATTGGTTTCCCACGTTATGCAAGTAGAACTATAGATGCTTTAGCTTTTGCTCAAGATAGAGGAGCAAGAGTGGTAGCTGTAACTGATAGCTTTTTATCACCACTTGCAACAAGAGCTGATTATGCACTAATTGCTCAAAGTAATATGGCTTCATTCGTTGACTCTTTAGTAGCACCTTTATCAGTAATAAATGCTTTAATAATAGCAGTTGGAATGAGAGAAAAAGAAAATATTTCTTCTACATTTAATAGTCTTGAAGAAATATGGCAAGAATACAATGTCTACTCCTATAATAATAGAAATGTTGGAGATGATTAGGATATTTTATTCAAAAAAGGAATTAACATTTGTTAATTCCTTTAGTTATTATAAATAAAGTTTTAGGAGGATTTTAAATGGCAAAAGTCATTGTAATAGGCGCTGGCCCTGCAGGAATAATGGCCGCAATTACCGCCTCTAAAAATCATGAAGTTATTCTTTTAGACGGAAATGATAGAGTTGGTAAAAAATTATTTATAACAGGAAAAGGAAGATGTAATGTCACAAATGCCAAGGATATAAGTGAGTTTTTCGATTATATTTATGGAAATCCTCATTTCTTATATAGTTCTCTTTATTCATTTACAAATGAAGATACTATAAATTTCTTTGAAAATCAAGGTATTAAGTTAAAAACAGAACGTGGCGGAAGAATATTCCCATCATCTGACAAATCTTCTGATATTATAAAAGGTCTTTCTAACGGATTAAAAGAGAATAGAGTTCAAGTAAAACTTAATTCAAAAGTTACTAATATAATATCTGAAAACAATAAAATATCTGGTGTTATAATAAATGATAGTGAAAAAATAATGGGTGATCATTTTATTATGGCTACTGGTGGAGCTTCTTATCCTTTAACAGGTTCTAGGGGAGAAGGGCAAAAATTTGCTGAAAAACTTGGACATTCAATAATAGATTTGAAGCCATCATTAGTTCCAATAGAATTAAATGAAAACTGGCTAAAAGAGTTAATGGGATTATCTCTTAAAAATATTTCATTAAGTATTTTAAAAAATAATAAAACTCTTTATAAAGAACAAGGAGAAATGTTATTTACAAGCTATGGAATGTCTGGACCATTGGTATTAAAAGGTTCTAGGTTTGTAAAAAACGACTCAAAATATGTAGCTTTACTTGATTTAAAGCCAGCTCTTGAAACTCATGAACTTGATAAAAGAATACAAAAGGATTTTTTAAAGTATCAAAATAAATCATTTAAAAACTCTTTAAATGATTTATTGCCTCAAAAGATAATTCCTTTAATAATTAGATTAAGTGGCATTCCAGAAGAAAAAAAAGTAAATGTAATAACTAAAGATGAGAGAAAAAACCTTGTTAATTTAATTAAAAATATTAAAATGGAGATTAAAGGATTAAGACCAATAGCTGAAGCAATAGTAACTGCTGGGGGCGTTAATACTTTAGAAATTGATTCATCTACTATGAAATCTAAGCTAATTGCAAATTTATCATTTGCTGGTGAAGTCATAGATGTAGATGCTTTTACTGGTGGTTACAACGTGCAAATAGCATTATCAACTGGATATATTGCAGGAAGCAATATATAATCTAAATTTAAAATTTAGTTAATATAACTTACTACTATTTAGTAAATATAAATAGTAAGTTTCTATAATATTGTTATAAATTAAATTTAATTATATAATTAATAAGAACATAAGATAGAGGTTTTATTTGAAAGGTGGAAAAATTATTATGAGAATATCTGTAGCGATAGATGGACCAGCAGGTGCGGGTAAAAGCACAATAGCTAAATTAGTAGGGAAAAAATTTGATTTAATGTATATTAATACTGGAGCAATGTATAGAGCTGTAGCTTTATTAGCCAAAAAAAATGATATTAGCACTACTAATATTGAAGCATTAATGACTATGATAGATAATATGGAAATGCATTTTGAAAATGATGATTTAATATTAGATGGTGTTAATATTCAAAATGAAATAACAATGCCAGAAATAAGTGAGATAGTTTCTAATTATGCTTCTATTCCAGAAGTAAGAAGTAAGCTTGTTAGTTTACAAAGAAAAATGTCTGAAAAATACAACGTAATTATGGATGGTAGAGACATTGGTACAGTAGTTTTAAAAAATTCTAAATTTAAATTTTTCTTAACAGCAACGCCAGAAGAAAGAGCTAGAAGAAGATATACAGAGCTTTTAAATAGAGGGTTAGATGTTAATTATGATAAACTTTTAGAAGATATAATAAAAAGAGATCATATTGATAGTACTCGTGCTGTTGATCCATTAAGAAAAGCTGATGACGCTATAGAAATAGATAGTTCAAACTATAATATTAACGAAGTAACTGAAATAATTTGTAATTTTATAGAAAATGCTTTACAATAGATTAAGAGATAGCTTTTAAAACTAAAGATATAGGAGAAAATTTATGAACGTATTCTTAGCGGAAAATGCTGGTTTTTGTTTTGGAGTTAAACGAGCAGTAGATGAAGCAATAAAAACTCAAAAACAATATAACAAAAAAATATATACATTAGGTCCATTAATACATAATGGTGATGTAGTAAAATATTTAGAAGATAATAATATATTTGCAATAGACATGAATAACTTAGATACTTTAAATAAAGGTGATGTTATACTAATAAGATCTCATGGAGTATCTAAAAAAACTTTTGATGATTTAAACGAAAAAGGTTTAATTATTATAAATGCAACATGTCCATTTGTAACTAATATCCAACAAAAGGTTAATAAGTTTTCTCATGAAGGATATAAAATTGTTATTCTTGGTGATGAAAAACATCCTGAAGTCGTTGGAATCAATGGTTGGTGTAATAATGATGCTATTATCACTAAAGATGGAAGCTTTAATGAAAATCTTCCTAATAAAATTTGTGTAGTTTCTCAAACTACAGAAAAAGAAGAAAACTGGGACAAAACAATAGATAATTTATCAAAAGAATCAATTGATGAATTAAAATCTTTTAATACAATTTGCGCTGCAACAGAAGAAAGACAAAAAAGCGTATATGATTTATCTAAAAATGTTGATTTTATGATTGTTGTAGGTGGTAAACATAGTTCTAATACAACTAAACTATATCAAATAGCTAAAGAAAACTGCCCTAATACAATTCATATTGAAAACGCTAGTGAATTACCTAAGGATTTATTAGAAAATAAAAACATAAAAAACATTGGTATAACAGCTGGAGCTTCAACTCCAGATTGGATTATAAAGGAAGTAGTCAAAATTATGGAGGGATTATAAAATGGAAGAACAATTATTATTAATGAATGAAATGGATAGAAGATTTAAGATTGGTGATGAAATTGAAGGAGAAATACTTTCAATAAAAGATGGCCAATTACAAATATCTTTAGTTGGATATAAATCTGATGGAATTATTCCTTTTAAAGAATTAACATCTGAAGATAGACTTAGTTCAGTATTAGAAAATTTAAAAGTTGGAGATACAATAAAAGCTAAAGTAATTAAATTAAAAAATGAAGATAATTATGTAGTATTATCTAGATTAGAATATGAAAAAGAAGAAACTTTAGCTAAATTAGAAGATTTCTTCAATACTAAAGCTGAATTTGATGTTGTTATTAAAGATGCTAAAGAAAAAGGCTTAGTAGCATACTATAATGGTGTAAGAATATTTGTTCCAGCATCTCAAATAGACACAAAATATGTTGAAAATAAAGAAAGTTTAGTAGGAACTACTTTAAATGTAAGATTAATCGATTTTTCTAGAGATAATCTTTCAAAAATAGTTGCATCAAGAAGAATAATATTAGAAGAAGCTAAAGAAGCTAAGGAAAAATTAGCTTGGGAATCATTAAATGAAGGCGATGTTGTAAAAGCTGAAATTAAAAGATTCACTAAATTTGGTGCTTTTGCAGAAATCAATGGTATTGATGGTTTAATTCACTTATCACAACTTTCATGGAAACATGTTAATTCTTGTGATGAAATATTAAAAATTGGTGAAATTGTTGATGTTAAAATCTTAAGCTTAGATAAAGAACAAAAGAAATTATCTTTAAGCATAAAAGCTTTAACTCCAGAACCATGGAGCGTTGTAGAAGAAAAATATGCTGTTAACTCAGCTGTTTTAGGTAAAGTAGTTAGAATTAACGATTTTGGTGCTTTTATAGAGTTAGAACCAGGAATTGATGGATTAGTTCATATTTCTAAAATAAGCCATGATCACATTAAACACCCATCTGAAGTATTAAAAATAGATGAAGAAGTTAAATGTATAATATTAAGTATTGATAAAGAAAACAAAAGAATTGCATTAAGTATTAAAGATGCTCAATAATATTTAGCAATAAACAAAAAGATTACACATATATATAAGTGTAATCTTTTTATATATTAAGGGTTATTATTTTTATAAAAGGGTTATGAGAAAATTAAAATTAGGGGTTATATATGGTATTGTTAGAAAGGTTGTCTAGTAATAATTTTGAGAATTTTAAAACTTTAAATTTAGAGAGATTCAGCAAGGAAAGCTATGATAAAAACTTTTTTGAATACTATGAAAATGAAAAATTCTTTTTAAAAATTTTTCTTAAAAAATTTGTTAAACTATTTATTTATAATAAAAAAGTTATAGGTTATATATGGTATGAAGTTCCTGTGGAAATTCCAGTACGTGTCTGGTCATTATATGTTAAACCAGAATATTTAAACTTATTATCATCTAATATTTTAAATAGCTTTAATAATAGCGTTCTCTCTTATGAAACTTGTGATGATGAAACTAATAATGAAATGCTTTCAAAATTAGGATTTAAAAAAGTTAAGCCTTCAATTTTGATGAGTATGAATTTAAAGAACTATACTAAAGCACAACAAACAGATAAGCTATTGTCTTCACTAAAAGATAATTCTTATTTATTAGAGAAAATAAACATATTATATAATTGTAATATTGATAACATCAAAATTTCTCTAGAAAAAGTGGTTTTAAATAAAGATGAAGAATTACGATGTAAATTACAAAACTCTATTTTTTCAGCATCTACTAGAATTCCATTAGAAATTGAAGATATAGAAAATGATATACAACAAGATTATTATATAGAAGATTTATCTATTTTTATTAAAATAAATAATGTAGCTATTGGATATGGTCAAATAATTTACAATAGGGCTATGTATACTGTTGTTAATTTTGGAATTATTAAAGAGTTTAGAAATTTTGGCTTTGGTAAAATTTTATTAAATTCTTTAATTGATAAAGCAAAGGATATGAATATTGATGAATTATTTATAAGAGTTGAAGAAACTAATTATAGTGCGTTAAAACTATATAATTGGATAGGCTTCACCCCTAAATCTATAATTAATAGATGGGAAAGATAATAAATTATTTATATATAAAATTTCATTATTTGTAAAATATTAACCAAAGGATAGTAAACCTATCCTTTTTTTATATTAATTTATAAAAATGAATATTAAAATCTAAAAGGTTTAATAATAAAATTGATAAATAAAATTCTTTTGGAGGAAAATAATAATGTTTGAACACAAAAAGCAATTATTACATGAAGTAAAAGTTGAAAAACCTAATCCACAATATGCAGTGTTAATGCAAGAACAATTAGGTGGTGGAAATGGAGAACTTAAAGCTGCTATGCAATATATTTCTCAAAGTTTCAGAATAAAAGACCCTGAAATTAAAGATTTATTTTTAGATATTGGGGCAGAAGAATTAAGTCACATGGAAATGGTTGCCCAAACTATTAATTTATTAAATGGTCATGATGTTAATAATACTGAGGTTTGTAATGGAGAAATTCAAACTCATGTACAATGTGGTTTATCTCCAGTACTTATAAACTCATCAGGTGCACCTTGGACTGCAGATTATGTAACCGTTACTGGTGATTTGGTAGCCGATTTATTATCTAATATAGCATCTGAACAAAGAGCAAAAGTTGTTTATGAATATCTTTATAGACAAATAGAAGATAAAGAGGTAAGAGCAACAATAGATTTTCTTCTTAATAGAGAAGAAGCTCATAATGCATTATTTAGAGAAGCTTTAAACAAAGTACAAAAGAGCGGTTCAAATAAAGATTTTGGAGTTACAGAGGACTCAAAATTATACTTTGATTTATCAAGTCCAGGACCTTCTCATGAAGCTCCAAATCCTACACCTCCTTCATTTGAAAATCCTAATAGGTAAATTAAATGATTAATTATTAAAATGCCTTATTATTCGTTTTTGAATAATAGGGTATTTTTTATTAATAATTTAAATAATGTAGATAGATAACTCTTAACACTTTATTTTTTACAAAATAATATGGTATAATACATTGAGAATTTTATATTATATGGATAACAATGGAGGAAATAGTTATGGCTAACGAATTAAATAGTAAATCATTAAAGTATTATATAGAAACTTGGGGCTGCCAAATGAATGAAGAGGATTCAGAAAAACTTTCAGGTATGCTTAAAAGACTTGGATATACAAGAACTGAAGAAAAAAATGAAGCTGGAATAATTTTATACAACACTTGTTGTGTTAGAGAAAATGCTGAAAATAAAGTATTTGGTAACTTAGGACAATTAAAAAAATTAAAAGAAAAAAATCCTGATTTAATAATTGGTATATGCGGTTGTATGATGCAACAAGAGGGAATGGCAGATAAAATATTAAAGCAATTCCCATATGTTAATATTATATTCGGAACTCATAATGCATACAAATTCCCTGAATATTTAAACAGAGTAAGAACAGAGGGTGTTCAAATAAAAGAAATATTCAATAAGGAAGAAGAAATAGTTGAAGGTCTACCTATAGATAGACAAAGTGATGTAAAAGCATTTGTTACTATAATGTATGGATGTAACAATTTCTGTACTTATTGTATAGTACCATTTGTAAGAGGTAGAGAAAGATCAAGAAAACCTGAAGATATAATAAATGAAATAAAAGAATTAGTTTCAACTGGGTATAAAGAAATAACTCTTTTAGGTCAAAATGTAAACTCTTATGGAAAAGGTCTTGAAAAAGAAGTTTCATTTGCAGAGCTTTTAAGAATGATTAATGAAATAGAAGGTTTAGAAAGAGTTAGATTTATGACATCTCATCCTAAGGATTTAAATGATGATGTTATTAAAGCTATTAAAGAATGTGGTAAACTATGTGAGCAAATTCACTTACCTGTACAAAGTGGCTCTGATAGAATATTAAAGAAAATGAATAGACATTATACAAGAGAATACTACATGTCTTTAGTAAATAAAATTAAGCAAGAAATTCCAGATGTTGCAATAACAACAGATATAATTGTTGGATTCCCTGGAGAAACTGAAGAAGATTTCTTAGATACTTTAAATCTAGTAAAAGAAGTTCAATACGATTCAGCCTTTACATTTATATATTCTAGAAGAAATAATACACCTGCTGATATGATGTTAAATCAAGTTTCTGAAGAGGATAAACATCATAGATTTAATAGATTAGTAGAAGCTGTTAATAATGGTGTTATAGCTAAGAATAAAGCTTATGATGGCAAAGTTGTTGAAGTATTAGTTGAAGGTACTAGCAAAAATGATGAAAGTAAGCTTTCAGGTAGAACTAGAAATGGTAGATTAGTTAACTTCTCTGGAGAAGGAGTAAATGTTGGTGACATAGTAAATGTTAAAGTTACTAAAGCTCAAAACTTCTCTCTAATTGGTGAAGCAATTAAATAATTTTTTAGGATAACTTCTATATAGGAGTTATCCTTTTTATATTAATATTTATAATATTCCTATATTAACTATAACAACATAGTTTATAATTTAACTTATCTATGAATGAAATGTATTAAAGTATATATAATAAAAATATAGAGCAAATCAAATTATAATAGATTTGGGGGTATTTAAAATGGAAGAATTAAAAACAATACGAAACTTAACTGATGAAGAAATAACGTTAGTAGAGTTAATTAATAAGATTAATGATTTATGTGGTTATGATATTACTGATTTTATATCTTATGAAGAATTATTAGAAAGCTCAAATATAAATTTTACTTTAGATAATGATATAACTATAAATGTTACATTTACTGTTGTGAGATTTGATGAAATTAATCCTGAAGAAAGTGATATCACAGTTAGCGAAGCTGATATTTTATAGTTTTAATACCTATTAAAAAAACTAATTATCTATTTTATATCTATCCTTTATAATAAACAGTTTTAAAAAGTATAGCTGTTTATTATAAAGGATTTTTTATAAAAGAATGTGCAAGTATAGAAGGTAAAAAATATAGAGAAAAGCACAAGGAGAAAGTATTAAAAGGAAATAAACAATGGTATGAAAAAACTAAATTAACAATAGATTTAAACTATTGTGATTTAAAACAGAGCCTAAATTTAAAATTAAACATAGAACCATTACTCATAGTTTATTATTTTTATTTATTAGTAGCATATTTTTTGCTATAATAGATTTAAATTTAGGCATTGGCTATTTTATAGCATATAGTTTTATTAGAATGGATATATAACAATTGTTTTTATATTATTATTAAGAATCAAGAACTAAGGCTATTTCTTGGTTCTTATATTTTTGAAATCGTCAAAAATTATATTCGTTTTATTTCCTATATTTTCATAGTATATTATTAAAAAAATGCTTTAAAGTGGCTAAAATGCTATATTGTTAGATAAAAAATACAAATGAGGTGATGTAAATGGCTTTAACTCCAATGATGAGACAATATATGGAGATAAAGGATAAATATCAAGATTGTATCCTTTTCTATAGATTAGGTGATTTTTATGAAATGTTCTTTGAAGATGCTAAAACTGCTTCAAAGGAGTTAGAATTAGTTTTAACAGGTAGAGAATGTGGCTTAGAAGAAAGAGCCCCTATGTGCGGAATTCCCTTTCACGCAGCTGCAAACTACATATCTAGATTAGTTTCTAAAGGATATAAAGTTGGAATATGTGAGCAAGTTGAAGATCCTGCTCAAGCAAAAGGAATAGTTAAAAGAGACGTAATAAAAGTTGTTACTCCTGGAACATTTGCTGAAGGGAATGGTGATGAAGAATATAAAAATACATATATAATGGCTATATATAACCAAGATGGATATTATGGAATTGCATCATCAGATATTTCAACTGGTGAATTCAAAACAACTTTCTTTAAGGACCTAAAAACAACACTTTTAGATGAAGTGTCTAAAATATTACCTAAGGAAGTAATTGTTGATACTAACTTTGATGAAGAGTTACTAAATGAAATTCATAATATAAGCAATGCTTTAATAACTAAGAAAAATGTTCTTAATTTCAATTGCACTGATGAAGAGCTTATAAATCAATTTAGTGAAGTAGAAGTTGCTGGGTTAGATTTAAGAAGTAAAGTAGCCTCTTCTATATTATTAAAATACATATTAGACACTCAAAAAATGAGCCTTTCTAATATAAATGTTCTTGAAACTTATGACATAGTTAATTATATGACTATAGATAGTAGTTCTAGAAGAAACTTAGAATTAACAGAAAACCTTAAAGAAAAATCTAAAAAGGGTAGTTTAATTTGGGTTTTAGATAAAACATCTACTACAATGGGTGGAAGAGCATTAAGAAAGTGGATAGAAGAACCATTAATAAATATTGATGAAATAGATAATAGATTAAATTCTGTAGATGAATTATTTAATAATATTTACTTTACAGAGGAATTACGTGAAGCTTTAAGAGATATTTATGACATTGAAAGAATAGTAGGTAAAATATCTAATAAAAATGTAAATGCTAAAGATTTAGTATCTTTAAATATATCATTAAAAAAATTACCCGAAATAAAAGAAAGATTATCTGTTTGTAAATCTAATTTATTAAGTAATTGGTATAAAAACTTAGATGTATTAGAAGATATAAGTACATTGCTTTCAAAGTCATTATTAGACGATCCTGCTACTTCTATTAAAGAAGGTAATATCATAAGAACTGGTTATTCTGACAAAGTAGATGAGCTAAGAGAGGCCAAATTAAACGGTAAACAATGGATTGCTTCTCTAGAAAGTAAAGAAAGAGAGTTTACTGGAATTAAATCTTTAAAAATAGGCTACAATAAGGTATTTGGATACTATATAGAAATATCTAAAGCAAATTATAATCTAATACCAGAAGGAAGATATATAAGAAAACAAACTTTAGCTAATGCAGAACGTTATATTACAGAAGAACTTAAAGTAGTAGAAGAAAAGATTCTTGGTGCTGATGAACACTTAATGGCTCTTGAATATGAACTATTCGTAGAATTAAGAGATAAGGTAGAAGCTCAAATTCCAAGATTAAAAAACAGTGCTAATATAATATCATCATTAGATGCTATTACTACTTTAGCTAAGGTTGCTGTTGATAATGATTATATTAGACCTAATATAAATAATGAAGGTGTAATAGAAATAGATGATGGTAGACACCCTGTAGTAGAAAAAGTAATAGGTAACGGTGAATTTGTATCTAATAATACTTGTATTAATAAACAAGATAATAGATTACTTTTAATAACAGGTCCTAATATGGCTGGTAAATCAACTTATATGAGACAGGTTGCTTTAATAACACTTATGGCTCAAATAGGTTCATTTGTACCCGCTAGAAAGGCTAATATCTCTGTTTGTGATAAAATATTTACAAGAATAGGTGCATCAGATGATTTAGCTGGTGGTAAATCAACATTTATGGTTGAAATGTGGGAAGTATCAAATATATTAAAAAATGCTACACCTAATAGTTTAGTTTTATTAGATGAAGTAGGAAGAGGTACTTCAACTTATGATGGATTAAGTATTGCTTGGTCTGTTATAGAATATATTTCTAAAAATAAGGATTTAAAATGCAAAACTTTATTTGCTACTCACTATCATGAATTAACTAAGTTAGAAGGAATTATTGAAGGTGTAAAAAACTATTCAGTTGCAGTTAAAGAAACTGATGAACAAGTTATATTCTTAAGAAAAATAGTTGAAGGTGGAGCAGATCAATCGTATGGTATTGAAGTTGCTAAACTTGCTGGATTACCGTTAGAAGTAATAGAGAGAGCAAAGCATATTTTAGCTAAATTAGAAAATGAAAAATCAATTGAAATAGATAAATTATTTAATAATTATAAAGAAAGTGAAAAAGTTATTGAAGCTGCAGTAACAGAACAAAGTAAAAGTAAAGTCGTTGAAATAAAAGAAGAACCAATAACTGAACCTGTTATTGAAGAAAAAGTTAAAGAAGAAGTTAAAGTAGTTAATGAGCCTATACAAGTTAAAGAAAGCAATGAAATTTTACAAATGGATTTCACTATGCTTGAAAAAGAATCTTTACTTAACGAAATTGCTGATATTGAAGTTATGACAATGACACCTTTAGATGCAATGAATAAACTATTTAAAATAGTCCAAGATGCAAAAAAACTAAAATAGGAGGTGCTCTATGAAAAGAATTAATCTATTAGATGAACATACATCTAATAAAATAGCTGCAGGGGAAGTTGTAGAGCGTCCTTCCTCTGTAGTTAAAGAGCTTGTAGAAAACTCTATAGATGCTGTCTCTAAAAATATAACTATTGAGATAGAAGAAGGTGGAATAGCTCTTATAAGAGTTATTGATGATGGATCTGGAGTACACAATTTAGATATAGAAAAAGCTTTTCTACCTCATGCTACCTCTAAAATTAGTACTGTTGAAGATATATATTCAATAAACACCCTAGGCTTTAGAGGGGAAGCTCTTCCATCTATAGCTTCTGTATCTAAATTAACATTTAGAAGTAAACCTTCAGATTGTGACTTTGGTAAGGAAATAATTTTAGAGGCAGGAGAAAAAATATCTTTAAGTGATATAGGTATGAATAACGGTTCTGTGATGGAAGTTAAAGATTTATTTTTTAATGTTCCAGCTAGAAGAAAATTTTTAAAATCTATTTCAAGAGAAGGTAGCTTAATTAATGATATTATTTTAAGAATAGCCTTATCAAATCCTAATATATCTTTTAAACTATTTAACAATGGTAAAAAGACACTTCATACATATGGAGATGGTAATTTAAATAATGTAATAAGAACTATTTATGGGAAAAATATATCTGAACATGTATTACCCTTTGAATATGAAGATGAAACTTTAAAGGTTCATGGATATATAGGTAAAGAAATCATAGCTAGAGGATCTAGAAACAACGAAAGCATATTTGTTAATAATAGATATATAAAAAATAAAACAATCGTAGCAGCCGTAGAAAATGCATTTAAATCATTCTCTACAGTAAATAAATTCCCTTTCTTTGTACTTTTTATAGATTTATCACCTGACTCTATAGATGTAAATATACATCCTACAAAAGCAGAGATAAAATTTAAAGATGAAAGGGTTATTTATAAGAGAGTATTTGATGCTGTTCATGGTGCCTTAAAAGAAGATATTTTTAATTCATTTGCAGTTGAAGATAAATTTGTAGTTGAAGATATAGTAGAAGAAATAAAATTAGATTTAGATACTCCTTCTCAAAGTAAAACTATAGATGAACCGATTATTTCTAACAAGATTGAACCATCTATAAATGATATATATAACAATGTTACTATACAGGATGTAGCTAAAGAAGAGGATTTATACAATAGATTAAAAGAATTAAATAAAAACAAATTTACTGCCTCTTCTAAGGATACTACAACTAAAGAAGATTTAAAATATAGTAATTTACAATCATTAAATAATACAAGTATAAATGAAAATACTAATAATACAGAGTCTTACTCAATAAATACTTTTACTTCAACTAAAGCTAATATACCTATTTCAGAAAATATTAGCAATTCAAACTCATCTACAAATATCATAAATTCAACCAATGAAATTGTAGAAGAAACTGAAATAAAAAAGGCTAAATTCCCTGACTTACGAGTTATTGGCCAATTTAGCAAAACCTATATATTAGCTGAATATTTAGATACACTTTATATAATAGATCAGCATGCTGCTCATGAAAAAATACTATATGAAAAGTATGTAAAAGATATTGAAACTAAAGAGATAATAGTACAACAATTACTTATTCCTTGTATAATTGATTTATCTTTAGATGACTATGAATGTTATAAAGAAAATATCGATGTATTTACTAATTCTGGTTTTGTTATAGAAGAATTCGGAGGTAATACAATAGCATTAAAAGAAGTTCCTTATTTTTTAGGAAAACTTGATGCTAAGAACTTCTTATTAAGTATAATTGATAACTTAAAAAACTTAGGTAGTGGTAAAACTGTAGAAGTTAAGTTAAATAAAATTGCTACAATGGCTTGTAAAGCTGCTGTAAAAGCAAATGATTATTTAACACAAATAGAAATGGAGAAACTTATCTCTGATTTAAGATATATAGATAATCCTTTTAACTGTCCACATGGAAGACCTATAATAATTAAATTTACTGAATATGAATTAGATAAAAAGTTTAGAAGAATAGTGTAGAAAGGTTTATAATATGAAAAATAAAATACTAGTTTTAGCTGGGCCTACAGCAGTAGGAAAAACAGCTTTATCTATAGAATTAGCTAAGAAATTAAATGGAGAAATAGTATCAACTGATTCTATGCAAATATATAAATATATGGATATTGGTTCAGCAAAAATAACTCCTGCTGAAATGGATGGAGTAAAACATCACATGTTAGATGTAACAACACCTGATAAACCATTTTCAGTTGTAGATTTTAAGGATTTAGCAATGCCGATAATAGATAATTTATTATTGGACGATAAACTTCCTATTTTAACTGGTGGTACAGGACTTTATATTAATTCGTTAACTTGCAATATGAACTTTACTGATGCAACAAATGATGAAGAGTATAGAAAAGAATTAGAGGAACTTGCAATATCTAATGGTGATAACTATATTCATAATATGTTAAAAGAAATTGATCCAATCAGTTACAATTCAATTCATCCTAATAATAGGAAGAGGGTAATTAGAGCTCTTGAAGTATACAAAGTAACTAATAAACCTTTTAGTTCTTTTAATGCTGGTGAAGACTTTTATAAAAGTAAATACGACGTTCACTATTATGTTTTAGATATGAATAGAGAAAAGCTTTATGAACGAATAAACAGAAGAGTAGATATAATGTTTGAAAATGGACTACTAGAGGAATGTATTAAATTAAAGGAAAATGGGTATAATTCTTCTATGCAGGCAATGCAAGGAATAGGCTATAAAGAAGTTCTTTTATATCTTGAAAACTCAATAACATTAGAAGAGGCTACAGAAATGATAAAGCAGGGATCTAGGAATTATGCAAAGCGTCAATTAACGTGGTTTAGAAAGGATCCAAGAGCTAAATTTTTAAATAAAGATATATTATCTGATGATGAAATACTCCAAATAATAATGGATGATTTAAATAAATAATAGGTTTATAATTATATTAAAATAAATTATTAGCCATGGAGGTGGTTATTATGAATAAACAAAGCAATAATATCCAAGACATTTTCTTAAATAACGCTAGAAAAAGTAAAACATTAGTCTCTATTTATTTAGTTAACGGTTTTCAACTACGAGGAACAGTTAAATGCTTTGATAACTTTACTGTTGTTTTAGATTGTGAAGGAAAACAAATGCTAGTATATAAACATTCAATTACAACAATAACCCCATCAAAACCTATATCTTTTACAGATAATGAATCATTTTAGGAACTGCATATAGCAGTTCCTTTTCTCTAGTTTTATTAATTTTCTAATTTTTAAATATAAAAAAACTTTATATTTAATATATAATTATATATAATAATTATGAAATATTATATAATGGAGGAACTTTAATGTTAAAAGAAACAGAAAAGTTAATGATGGAGTCATACAACATTAAGCCACACGTATTTGAATTATATAAAAAGGCTTTAAATGATGTAGAAGAACAATTTAAAATTTATGATGAAATAAGAGAATACAATCAATTAAAAGTACTAAGTGCATTCCAAGAAGAAAGAATAAGTGATATGCATTTTACAAATTCATCTGGATATGGATATGATGATATTGGTAGAGATACTTTAGATAAAGTATATGCAAGAATTTTCAATACTGAAAGTGCATTAGTTAGACCTCACTTCGTAAATGGTACTCATGCTATTGGTTGTGCTCTAATGGGTAATTTAAAAACTGGAGATACTATGGTATGTATTACTGGTGCTCCTTATGATACTTTACATAACATAATTGGTATAAGTAGTAAAGAAAACATAGGCTCATTAAAAGAGTATGGTGTTAACTATAAACAAGTAGATTTAAAAAATGGTACTTTTGATACTGAAAAAATTATTGAAGTTCTTAAAGAAGATTTAACAATTAAATTAGTACATATACAAAGAAGTACTGGATACGGTTGGAGAAAATCATTCTTAGTTTCTGAAATTGGAGAAGTAATTTCTAAAATAAAAGAAATTAGAAGCGATGTTTGTGTTTTTGTTGATAACTGTTATGGAGAATTAATAGATAAAATTGAACCTACAGATGTTGGCGCTGATTTAGTTGCTGGATCTCTTATTAAAAACCTAGGTGGTGGAATAGCACCAACTGGTGGTTATGTAGCTGGTAAAGCAAAATATGTAGAACAAGCTGCATACAGATTAACAACTCCAGGAATAGGAGGGGAGTGTGGCTCTACATTTGGCGTTATGAGACAACTTTATCAAGGACTATTCCTAGCACCTCATATAGTTATAGAAGCCCTTAAAGGAGCTATATTCTGTTCTAGAATAATGGAAATTGCAGGTTTTGAAGTTTTACCTAAGTATAACGATAAGAGAAGCGATATAATTCAAGCTATTAAGTTTAATGATAGAGAAAACTTAATAAAATTCTGTAAGGGAATTCAAAAAGGATCTCCAATTGATTCTTATGTTGAATGTGAACCATGGGCAATGCCTGGATATAATGATGAAGTTATAATGGCAGCAGGTGCTTTTATTCAAGGTTCATCTATTGAATTATCTGCTGATGCTCCTATAAGAGAGCCTTATATAGCATATCTACAAGGTGGTTTAACATTCGATCATGCTAAAATAGGTATATTAATTTCATTAAATAACATACTTTAATTATTAAAAATAGGCTATATTTTTTAATATAGCCTATTTTTAAATACTATTATTACTTGGATCTAAATCAACATCATTAATATTTGTAGAGTTATCATCATTATCTATATTATTTATTTGCAAATCATTTATTTCAGCTGTATTATCTGTTTGTAAGTTATTCACTTCAATAGAAATATCCTTATTGTCTATTTCAGTAACATCAAGATCTTTTATTTCCTCTTTAAGAGTGTTATCAATAGACTCTTTATTATCATTTTCATTAACATCAACTAATTCATTATAAGTTGTATCCATAATAGTTTCTTTTTCACCCACAACATTATCATTATTATCATTTATAATAATACCTATATCACTTTCTACAATACTTTCAGGTAACTTTTCTTCCTTAAAATCAACCTCTAAGTTATCACTAACTTCAATAAGATAATCATAATTATTAGGTATAACATATAATCTTTTAAAACCCTTTTCATTAGGTTTAACAAAAAGTTGTAAAATTATATTAAGCAAATCATCTGATGATAGTATTGCATTAGCAAATGAAAGTGAATATAAGTATAAATCAACGTATCCTAAATATTGAATTATTATTAATGGCATAATAGAAAATAATATAAATGGCATAATTAAACTAAGACATAGAAGAGTAGAGTGAATTTCTTCATTTAATTCAGAAGTTACAATTCTTTTCTTATTAAAAAAAACTAAAGTATTACCACTATTTTTAAATGGCTTCTTATAAAACAAAGTATGAATAAATTCATGTGGAATTTGAATTAAATAAAAACTTAGAATATAAAAAACAATAAAATTTATGATAGTTATTTTAATTTCTTGTATAGTAGTAGCTTCTATAGCTAATATATATCCAAATCCATAACCATAAATTAATGTAAAGAGTATTCTTATAAAAACCCTTCTATTTAAATATTTGTCTCTATTGTAATCTTTTATAGGGGATATTATATTTTCACTATCATAGTCTTCCTTTCTTTTTATGAATCTACCTAAATCTATTCTCATATAATCACACACCTTAAATTAAAATAAAAAGAGTCATACAATATTGTATGACTCCTTAAATATTAATATGTCCTAAATAACCCAACTAATTTACCTAAAATTTTGCAATCATCAACTATGATAGCTTCCATGTTATCATTTTCAGGTTGTAATCTAATATTATTTTTTTCTTTATAAAACCTTTTAATAGTAGCTTCATTTTCTATTAATGCAACAACTATTTCACCATTATTTGCCGTTTTACATTCTTCTATTATAGCTAAATCTCCATCAAATATTCCAGCATTAATCATACTATCACCACTTATATTAAGCATAAATAACTCTTTATTATGACTAACATAATCAAGTGGAATAGGGAATATATCCTCTACATTTTCATTTGCTAATATCGGTAAACCAGCAGTTACTTTTCCTATAATAGGAATGTTAACCATCTCTTTTTTTACTGAATTATCTATTATCTCTAACGCCCTTGGTTTAGTAGGATCTCTTTTTATTAAACCTCTACTTTCTAAACGTTTAAGATGGCCATGAACTGATGATGTAGATTTTAATCCTACAGCTTCGCAAATTTCTCTTACTGAAGGAGGGTATCCTTTGTTATCGGTGTAAGTTTTTAAGAATTCATATATTTCATTTTGTTTTTCGCTTACTTCACGCATTTTCAACACCTCACTTATTTAAATATATTATACCATATACAAAATACAATATCAAACTTATGTTCTTTATAATAATAATATTTATTATTGAAATATTATTAAATAACTGATAGAATAATAAGGTTAATAAAACTAGGTGGTGATTTTATGACTTATAAATATACTGAAGACGATTATTGTGATTTATTTTCTAAAAAAATCTGTGATAATTGTGGAAAATGTTTAGAAGAAGATGGTATTGATATTAGAGCCATCAACATTGATGATATAGCTAAAACCGTTGAAGAAAATGCATTTATTGAAGAAGAGTTAAAAAATGCTTTAGAAGCTTTAAAAGAAGAGGAACAGGATTCTGAAAACTCTTCAGAAGAAGAACTTACTTTAGAAAATTATAACGATATTTTAAATAACTTAGATAATAACGAAGATTATGTTGATGCCTTTGATAATATAGTTTATTTTGATGAACTTGGAGTAGATAATGATACTGAATTAGAAGAATTAACAGAAGAAATTTATCCAGGTATAAGAAAAATGAAAAAATAGCAAATATAAAAAATTAAAAGAAACTCATGTAATTTTTGAGTTTCTTTTAATTTTTTATATATTTTTTTGCATTTTTAATAACAAAATGCTATTTTTACGAGTTATGAACATATGTTCTTTAATCGTTTTTTATATTAGCTAAAGGGTTTGCATTAGCAGCTTCTCTTAAAATTTCTTCATCTACATGGGTATAAATCTGAGTTGTAGATATATTCTCATGACCTAAAATACTTTGTAAACTTCTGATATCAACATTTCCATGCTTATACATTAAAGTAGCAGCAGTATGCCTAAGTTTATGAGGCGTATACTTAGCATTGGTTAATCCTGCATTTTTAACATGCTTTTTAACTAACAATTCTACAGTTCTCTTGTTTATTGGTGTATTTCTAGATGATAAGAACAAATACTTTTTATTTTCATCTGTAGCTTTAGAGTCGTTTCGTTTAGATAAGTAATTACTTATAGCCGATATACACGCTTCATTTAAATATACAGTTCGTTCCTTATTACCTTTTCCTATTATAGTTAAAGTATCCTCCTTAATTTTATCTATTTTTATTGAACATAACTCTGATAAACGCATTCCACAGTTTAAAAATAAAGTTAATATACAATAATCTCTTAAATAATTACAATTACTTGGATCTAAGGAGGAGAGTAGTGAAACACTTTCATCTAATGTAAGATATATTGGATGTCTTTTATTTATCTTAGGTGATTCCAATTCAGCTGCTGGATTAGATGTTACTATTTTAGCCTTTCCTTGTAAATAATTAAAGAATGACTTAAAAGTAGCTACCTTCCTAGCTCTAGCATAGTTCCCATTACCCCTTTGTTTTTCAACAAAAGATAAAAATGCATAAAGATCTGTCAAAACAATACTCCTTACAAATTCCTCACCTAAATCATTTATAGGTATATCTTTAAACTCTATATCATCTGGTATATTATAACCTTTATAGACCTTTAAATATTTGAACAATAAACATAAATCAATTTTATATGCTTCAATAGTATTATTTGACTTACCTTTAATAGTTTCTAAATAATTTAAAAAATCCATTATAACCTTAGGCAATTTATTTATTTGTTGAACTTCAATACCAAATCTATTTTTCATATTATTAATATATTTTTCATCATCATTTATAATTGAATTTATATCAATTTTACTTTTTGTTTTTTTATTATTTGAACCTTCTATTTCAGTCATTTAAATCCCCCTAAAATGTTACTTTAACATTAATTTCATTATATCATAGGTATTTTATGCTAACAATACACTTTATTTCGCTAAATGGTTATTTAGCGAAATAAATTTTAGAGTTTTTTCGGTGTTTTTTTGAGTTTTTACTCTTATTTTTATTATATTGTATATTATTCTTACCTAAATTATAAAAACTTCTTACATATACACCTATTTATATCTATCGCTTTTAAACTTCCATTATTATTTAAATTTATCTTTATTTAACACTTTGATTTCTACAAATTTTAAATTTCAACTTTTTATTAACTTTATCATTTTCACTTTAATAAAAAAATAAAAATTTTATATTTTTTTCAAGAGCCATGTGTATTTCTAAACAAAAAAAATAAAACGTATATAAAAATACGTTTTATTTTTCAATCTCTACAATTTTAACAATCAAATCAGCCTTTAATAATTCTGATTTAGAAAAACCCTTTCTAAAATATCTTATTTGTTTATATTTTTCTCCATTCATTTCAAAATCAAGAACATCAATACGATCACCACTATATATTATAGGATCCTTTTGCCCTTTAATATTAATCTTAATCTTCATAACTTACTCCTTTGTTTCAATTATACTTTTAGTATACATCATGATTTTAAATTTATAAAGAAAAAAAGGAAAAGTTTATACAAACCTTTCCTTCTCTTTATAAATTTAATTTACTTTTTGAAAATCCCAAATGGTTTTCCTACTGGTAAAAATACTCTTCCAAAATGCTTATTTAATACAGCTGCTGCAGAACCATAGAATGACATTATTGCTATTAATAATTCAGACCATGCAGCTAACCCATGTGAAAACTCTGGCATAATACCAAAAGAATTTAATGATAAGCCTATGAATAAGAAATCAATTAAAACAAATATTATAAATAATACTTTGTGAGTTTCCATTGCACCTATTGTCATAAATGCAGTAAATATTAAGTATCCTAAGAAAGCAAACCCTAATTGCTTAGTATCTGTAGCTTGAGCTAACTTTTCTCCAAATACTCCATTTTGAATTAACCATGTGAATCCCATTGAATACCAGAAGAATGCATAAGCACCAAATGCTGTTGCTCCAAAAGTATTATCATGTTTAAAATCGTTGATACAAGCAAATAATTGAGCTGTTGCTCCTAAGAATATAGCCCATGGCAATACTAAAGATACTCCTGAAGTCCACCCTAATTTTTGAGATGAAGCAACTAAAGTAATTATAGCTAGTCCAAATAAACCTAATGCTGACGGATCAGCAGTAACAATTTTTATCTTTTGCGTGTTTTCCATTTTTTCCTCCTAAGAAACATTTATTATGACCTAATCAAGATTATCAGAAACTGCTTATCTTGTCAACGCTTTATAATCTATTATTATTATATTCCTCTATTCTTTTAGCAATCTCCTCTAAATATTCTTGGCGCTCATATTTTTCTAACAGTTCCTCTTCTAATTTCCCCTTTTCCTGATCTAATTCATTTAACAAACCATAACTACTAGAGTTTTTCTCCATTTCCTCTTCTATCCCTGCTATTTTTAATTCTATAGCCTCAATATCACTATAAATATTTTCAAATTCTTTTTGTTCCTTAAAAGTAAACTTAGGTCTTTCATCTTTATTCTTAACGTACTCTTTTTTCTTAGTAGCTTCTACCTTATTACCCTGCTCCTCTTTTTCCTTTAAGAACTTTATTTCTTTATTTATTAAATAATCACTATAGTTTCCGTTATATATATTAATTAATCCTTTATTTTCAAAAGAAAAAATCTTATTACAAATTCTATCTAAGAAATATCTATCATGAGATACAACTATTACAACACCAACAAACTCATCAATAAAATCCTCTAATATTTTTAGAGTTTCTATATCAAGATCATTTGTAGGCTCATCTAGTATAAGAACATTAGGAGCCTCCATTAGAACTCTCATTAGGTGTAATCTTCTTCTCTCTCCTCCTGATAGTTTTTCAATCATAGTATACTGCATTGTTCCATCAAATAAGAATCTTTCCGCTAGTTGAGAAGCACTTATTTTACTACCACCCTCTGTTGGTATCCACTCTCCACCTTCTCTTATATAATCAATAGCCTTCATAGTTAAATCCATATGAGAATCATCTTGAGTAAATGTTGCTATTTTTACAGTTTCTCCAACTTCAACTTCTCCCTTATCAGGATTAATTGAACCTCTTATTAAACTTAATAGAGTTGTCTTACCAACACCATTATTTCCTATTATACCTATTCTATCTTCCTTTAAAATGGTATAGTTAAAATCATTTATAAGATTTTTATCTCCATACCCCTTACATATGTTATGCATCTCAATAATCTTCTTACCTAATCTAGTACCTATGAAAGACATTTCAACATTTGGCTTTTGTGCTATATAATCTTGATTAACTAAATCATCAAATCTTTGAAGTCTAGCCTTTTGTTTTGTTGTTCTAGCTTTAGCCCCTCTTCTAACCCATTGTAATTCTTTTTGAATTAACTTTTGTCTTTTCTCCTCTGATACAGATTCTAATTCCAACCTTTCAGCCTTTTTCTCTAAGAAGTCACTATAATTACCTACATATTGATAGATACTTCCTCTATCTAACTCTAATATCCTATTAGATACTCTATCTAAGAAGTATCTATCATGAGTAATCATTAATAGAGCTCCTTTTCTATTATTTAAATATTCTTCTAACCACTCTATAGAATCTGAGTCTAAGTGGTTTGTAGGCTCATCTAAAACTAATAATTCGCAAGGTTTAATTAATGCAGAAGCTAAAAATACTCTTTTCTTTTGACCACCTGATAAAGAGCCCATTTTCAGTGTATAATCCTTTATTCCAAGTTTATTTAGTATCACCTTTACTTCACTCTCTAAATTCCATAAATTTAAAGCATCTATTTTTTCTTGAATTTTAATCAGTCTATTATTATCCTCTTCATTAAAACCATTAGAATTCATTTTTTCCAATAACTCTTCATACTCCATTAACAATTTCATTTCAGGAGTATCACCTTTAAATATTTGTTGAAGCACAGTTGCATCTGAATCAAATGGTGAGTTTTGTTCTAAATACTCTATCCTAACACCTTTACCTTTAGTTAAGGTTCCTTCAAAAAATTCATCCTTACCAGTTATAATTTTTAATAAAGTAGATTTTCCACTACCATTTAAACCTATAACTCCAATCTTATCTCCTTCATTTATACCAAAAGATACATTATTTAATAGTATTTTTTCACTATAAGTTTTACTAATATTTTCAATGTTTAATAAATTCATTTTTTTCTCCTTTGATTATTCATTTCATTCACTAATTTTATCATATTTTAATGATATAGTTCAAATTTAATAAAAAAAATAAGAGATATCTTATTTTAGATATCTCTTATTTCTATTATTCATTTATTAATTTGTGTATTTTCTCTACCTCATCATTTTTATTTAACCACCAATTTCTATACCAAACAAAAATTATTTTATCCTCTGAATTCATTAAATCTATTATTTTAATAAGTTCTTCATAATCAAAAAGCTCTTTATTATTTATATATATAACTTTATCTTTTTCTTTATTAAAATTAACATATATCACTGAAATATCATCATCTTTTCTAAAAATAGTATACCCTAAATTATTTAGCATTTTGAAAATATTTCTATCTAATCTTTCATTGCATCTCTTATTTTCTTTAACACTTTTCTCTTCTATTTTCTCATTAAAGTCTGACTGACTTACAATTAAATCAAAACTTCTATCTATCTTATCTTTATATTGTTTATATTGATTTTCATCTAAAATTAATATAGGAAATATATTTAATAATAATTCATTATTTTCTTCATCATATCTATTATCACATAACTTATCTACATCAACACCATCAAGTTTTATATTTTTACTTTCACAAAACTCTTTCATTCCTTTAATACAGCCTTCTCTTAAAGCTTGTATTAGAATTTTATTATATGATTTTAATGATTCATTTAATTTATTTATCTTTTCATATACTTTATTATAAGAATTTATAATATCTATTCTTTCGTTTTCCACATATTCTATTTGTTTATAAAAATAGTAGTTTTCTATAAATTCTAATATATTTATTAACTCACCCTTATCATCTATTTTTTCATATATATATTCTAAAAGTTTAATTAAATCCTCATCTAAACTCTTAACTTTCTTTTCTAATGTTAAATAATCCTTATAAATAGATAAGGTTTCTTTTATATATAAAATATAATTATATAATTCTTCCTCATTTATAATACAATTATTTATCTTGTCCAAAACTTCATTTTTAAATACTTTTTTTACAAATGAGAATGAATTAGAAAAAAACTTTAAATTTTCTATGTTTTCTATATATTGATTATATATTAATTCTTCCTTTTCATTATATTCCTCATATCTTTTCTTTTTCTTATTAATCATTTCCTTATATCTTTTTATTCCAATGTACTTATACCATTTTAACTTTTCTATATCATCTAATATATTCTTATTATGCTTATAGTTCACATTTCTAGCTATCTCTTTAATCTGATCATTACTATAATTTTTATAATAAACTTTATCCTCTTGGAAATCACTAGTATAATCATTAAAATAAATTGGTGGTATAAAGGCAAAAGTATTGTTTAACACTCCACTTAGCTTTCTAATTATATCATCAATACAATTTGCTTGAATATCATCTCTAAGCACATCAAATCTCTTATTACTTTTAAATTTTTTATATCTTATAAAAGTATTTACATAATTATTTTTTATTAATTCTTTTACTTTTTTTATTATAATTGAACTATCATTTTCAATTATAATAGAAGCCTTACTTAATAAAGAATAATACTCAAACTCTTTATCTTTAAATTCAATAATTTTCTGAGTTATTGAATATAAATCATTTAAAGAGTATTTTTTAGAATCTTTATCAATAAATCCAGAGAATATTTTAATAATATTTTCTGCATTATTAACAATTTGCCTTCTAAGAACTATTATCTTTTTTATTTCTAAATTCTTATCATTAGTATCACTCATAATTTTATTAATTTCTATAATCAAACTATCTTTATCAAAATTATTAATTATAAATTCTTTAAAATATATAATAAGTTCCTCTAATTCATTACCCTGTTTAATTATTGCAACCTTTTTATTGTTTATTAAATTTTCTACTATATCATCAAAAGCTTTATTATTTAACATAAGTCTATATACACTATTCATAGTAATATTCTCCTCATCCCCTTATTACTATATAAATATGTTTTCTAAATTAATTAGATTACTACGAATATGATTTTAATAAAAAAACTCGTCCCTGACATGTAACTATGCCCTGAACGAGTTTTATATTAATATCTAAACATTTATTTCACTTTTTATATCAAGAGCATCTTTATTATCTCTTATAATAGGTTCAACATACTCTTCTATAAATTCAACAACTTGACTTGGAGCTCTTCCAACAAACTTTTGTGGATCTATAATAGCTAAAATTTCTTCTTTACTTAAATTAAATGATTCATCTGCTATAATTCTCTCTATTAAATCATTGTTTAAGCCTTCGCCTTTAACTCTTTGAGATGCAGCCATAGAATGAACTCTTACTCTTTCATGTAATTCTTGTCTATCTCCGCCTTTTTTAACAGATTCCATCATTATGTTTTCTGTAGCCATGAAAGGTAATTCGTTATTAACATGACTAGCAATTACTTTATCATATACAACCATATTTTCAGCTATATTAATATATAAGTTTAATACTCCATCTAAAGCTAAGAATGCTTCTGCAACAGATATTCTCTTATTAGCTGAATCATCTAAAGTTCTTTCAAACCATTGTGTAGAAGCTGTTATAGCAGGATTTAACGCATTTACAATTACAGTTCTAGCTAAGGCACCAATTCTTTCACTTCTCATAGGATTTCTTTTATATGCCATTGCAGATGATCCTATTTGATGTTTTTCAAATGGTTCTTCAACTTCCTTCATACTTTGTAATAATCTTAAATCATTACTAAACTTATATGCACTTTGAGCAACTTCAGATAATGTATTTAAAACTATAGAATCTACTTTTCTAGGATATGTTTGACCAGTTACTCCATAATTCTTATCGAATCCCATTTTTTCAGCAACATATGTATCTAATGCTTTAACTTTTGATTCATCACCTTCAAATAAATTCATAAAACTAGCTTGAGTACCAGTTGTTCCTTTTACTCCTCTTAATTTTAATTTAGTTAATAAGAAATCAATATTCTCTATATCTAAAACTAAATCTTGCATCCATAATGAAGCTCTTTTACCTACTGTAGTTAATTGAGCAGGTTGGAAATGTGTAAAACCTAAAGTTGGCATATCTTTATATTTCATTGCAAAGTTAGAAAGGTGATATAATACAGTTACTATTTTCTTCTTAGTTAATAATAAAGCATCTCTCATTATTATTATATCAGTATTGTCACCAACATAGCAGCTTGTAGCTCCCAAATGTATTATTCCCTTTGCATTTGGACATTGTAATCCATAAGCATAAACATGACTCATAACATCATGTCTAACTTCTTTTTCCTTCTTAATAGCTTCTTCATAATTTATATTATCTATATTAGACTTTAATTCATTTATTTGTTCATCAGTAATATTTAAGCCTAACTCCTTTTCACCTTCAGCTAATGCAACCCATAGCTTTCTCCAAGTTGAAAATTTCATATCATCAGAAAATACATAACTCATTTCCTTTGATGCATATCTTGAGTTTAATGGCGAATTGTATAAGTTTGTCATTTGAATACCTCCGAATATTTTTTATTATGTATTTAATATAATTCGTATTATAACATATTTTTATTTAGTTTGTCAGTTATAATTCCAAAAAAATTTTCATATTATTTTATATAAATATATAATACGGAGGAATTATTATGTGTAAATTAAATTTCTTTGACAAACTCTCTGCTATTCTTGTTTTATTAGGTGCATTTAATTCTGGCGGCATTGGTCTTTTCAGTACTAATATTATCGCTTCTTTAGTAGGTAATAACGTTATTATTTTTAGAATAATATATATTTTAATCTTAGTTGGCGCAATTGATCTAATTTCCCTTCTATTTAGATGTAATATATTTAAAACAATAAATAATAATTAATTCCACTACATAAAAATTAGCAAAATAAAAAAAGTGCATAAAGCACTTTTTTTATCTTAGTCTTCTAAAGTTTCGATTAATTTAGCGATTTCTTCAGCTGCTAAAGTTTCATCATCACCACTAGCTGTAACTGTGATGTTAGCTCCTTTAGTAACTCCTAATGATAAAACACCGATTAAGCTTTTAACATTAGCTTTCTTTCCGTTAAATTCAATGCTTACATCTGATTTGAAAGATGAAGCCTTTTTAACTAATAAAGTCGCTGGTCTTGCATGTAAACCAGTTCCATTGTTTACTATTACTTCTTTAGATACCATTAAACACACCTCTTTACGTATAATATATTATATATCTAACGATTACATTATATAACGTATTTCGAAGAATTTCAAGACCAAAATGCTTTTTAATAAAAAAGTTAAGCATTTTTTTATTCTCGAATCATTTTCTTACATGTTTATCTAGGTTGAACTATTAGTTTTATAGCAGTTCTTTCCTCTCCATCAATTTCTATATCTGTAAAGGCAGGCACACATACTATGTCTCTTCCGCTTGGTGCTACAAAGCCCCTTGCAATTGCTATAGCCTTTACCGCTTGATTTATTGCACCTGCACCTACAGCTTGTATTTCTACAATATTTTTTTCTTTAATTATTGCTGCTAACGCACCTGCCACTGAATTTGGATTAGATTTTGTTGATACTTTTAATACTTCCATTTGTATTTCTACCTCCTGATTTTAAAATCGTTTACATCTAATAACGTATAGTTACTTATATGATTATATATTCTACAAAATACTTAAATTTCCTTCTTTAATTTAAAAAAATTATAAAATAAAAAAAATACATTTTGTGTTAATACAAAATGTATTTTTATTTATTTATTTAGCAAAATCCACAGCTCTTATTTCTCTTATTACATTGATCTTAATTTGCCCTGGATACTCTAATTGTTCTTCAACACTTTTAGCTAAATTACGAGCTAACTCTATTGAACCAGCATCGTCTAATTGTTCTGGTTTAACCATAATTCTAATTTCTCTTCCAGCTTGAATGGCATATGACTTATCTACGCCCTCATAAGAATTTGCAATTTCTTCAAGTTTCTCTAATCTCTTAATATAAGCTTCTAGCGTTTCTCTTCTTGCTCCTGGTCTTGCTGCTGATATTGCATCAGCTGCTTGAACTAAAACAGCTTCTAAAGACATCATTTCCACATCCCCATGGTGAGCTGCAATAGCATTTACCACTAAAGGTGATTCGTGATACTTTTTAGCAAAATCTCCTCCGATCAAAGCATGAGGACCTTCTTGCTCTTGATCTATTGCCTTACCAATGTCATGCAATAAACCTGCTCTTTTAGCTAAATTCACATCAAGACCTAGCTCTGAAGCCATAACGCTTGCTAAGTATGCAACTTCTATTGAATGTTTTAAAACATTTTGACCATAGCTAGTTCTATACTTTAATCTTCCTAAAAGTCTTATAATTTCAGGATGTAAACCATGTACTCCTGTTTCTAAAGTCGCTTGTTCGCCTTCTTCTTTAATATCATTTTCAACATCTTTTTTGGCTCTTTCAACCATTTCTTCAATTCTAGCTGGATGTATTCTTCCATCTACAATTAATTTTTCAAGTGCTATTCTAGCTACTTCTCTTCTTATAGGATCAAAGCTAGATAAAATAACAGCTTCTGGAGTATCATCAATTATTAAATCTACTCCTGTTAATGTTTCGAGTGTTCTTATGTTTCTACCTTCTCTTCCAATAATTCTGCCTTTCATTTCATCATTTGGCAATGCAACAACATGAACTGTTGATTCAGATACATGATCAGCTGCACATCTTTGAATCGCAGTAGTTATAATTTCTCTAGACTTTTTATCAGCCTCTTCTTTAGCTTTTGATTCAATTTCTTTAATCAATAAAGCCGCATCGTGAGAAACTTCTTTTCTAACTTCTCCTAGAAGAATCTCTTTCGCTTCTTCTGATGTTAAATTAGAAATTCTTTCTAATTCTTCTCTTCTTTTTACATATAACTGCTGAACGTTTTCTTCCATTTGATCAATTTCTTGCAATCTCTTATTGATAGTTTCTTCTTTCTTTTCTAAAAGATCACTCTTTTTGTCTAAAGATTCTTCTCTTTGAAGAATTCTTCTTTCAAGCCTTTGAATTTCATTTCTTCTCTCTCGAGAATCTCTGTCTAAATCATTTCTTAGTCTGTGAACCTCTTCTTTAGCCTCTAAAATAGCTTCTTTTTTAGTTGATTCAGCTTCTTTTTTAGCTTTTTCCACTAAATCATCTGCTTCTTTTTCTAAAAATAAAACTTTCTTTTGTGTGGCTTTTTGTATAGCTTTGTATACGATAAAACCGAATACTACTAATAATAAAATATCGACCAATATCATTGGTAATATATTATCCAAACTAACACCTCCTCGTAAAATCTCTATTTATATTTGAATAGAGAACGTCTAGGTGCCATATTATTCTCACTGTCCCTATGAATATGATAAACCAGTATTTGTTATTATTTTACCTTAAAAACAAAATTATGTCAAGATTAGTTGATTGGTATATAGATATAAGAAATTATAGCTATATACTTCATTTTTAGTATTCCCTATTTAAATAAGTACTATTAAAGGACTATATAATTAATGTTAATTATATAGTCCTTTATTAGTACTTATTTATTTTCTTTTTTATCTATTTTTTTGCTTTTATCTTCCATTAAAGGTAATTCATGCTTTGCTCTTATCTTATTTTCAATTTCTAATGCAACTTCTGGATTTTCTTTTAAATATTGTTTAGCATTTTCTCTACCTTGACCTAATCTTATATCACCATAAGAGAACCAAGCTCCGCTCTTTTGAACAATATTTTCTTTAACACCAACATCAACAATATTACCAGTTCTAGAAATCCCCTCGTTGTACATAATATCAAATTCAGCTTGCTTAAATGGAGGTGCAACTTTATTTTTCATTATCTTAACTCTTGTTCTGTTACCAACAATTTCATCACCTTGTTTTATTGAATCTATTCTTCTAACATCCATTCTTACACTTGAATAGAACTTAAGAGCTCTACCACCAGTAGTTGTTTCTGGATTTCCAAACATAACTCCAACTTTTTCTCTTAATTGGTTTATAAAGATAACTACACATTTAGATTTATTAATTGTACCTGTTAATTTTCTTAATGCTTGAGACATTAATCTAGCTTGTAAACCAACATGAGAATCTCCCATTTCACCTTCTATTTCAGCTCTTGGAACTAAAGCTGCAACTGAGTCAACTACAAGAACATCTATAGCTCCTGATCTAACTAGTGCCTCAGCAATCTCAAGACCTTGTTCTCCTGTATCTGGTTGAGATACAATAAGACTTTCTGTATCTACTCCTAAATTTCTTGCATAGCTAGGATCTAATGCATGTTCAGCATCTACAAAAGCTACTGCTCCACCTAATTTTTGAGCTTCTGCAGCAATGTGTAATGCAACTGTTGTCTTACCTGAACTCTCTGGACCGTAAACTTCTATTATTCTTCCTCTAGGAACTCCACCAATTCCTAAAGCTATATCTAAATCAAGGCACCCAGTTGAAATTGAATCTATATTCAAAGTGCTGTGCTCACCTAATTTCATTATAGAACCTTTACCAAATTGCTTTTCAATTTGACTCATTGCATTCTCAATTGCTTTTAACTTATTTTCATCTATATTTGCCATAAAATAACCACCCTTTCATGAACATTTGTTCTTCTATGAATAAATTATAATTTATATTTAATTCATAGTCAACATTTATTATCTTTTTTTATATATTAAAAGTTCCTACTATAAAATATAGAAGGAACCTTTTTTTAAAATTATATCCATTTACTCCGCTTTTAAACATCTATTTCATAGAAATAGCATTTTTATTTTTTACAAAATAATCAATACCTGAAATAATTGTTATTAAAACAGCTATAAACATCATAGTTTCTGGTACATAAGCAAAGAAACCACTTAAGAAGCTATTATTATTTACAAAATTAATTGCACTTACAGAAGAATTAATATTTACTTTTATTAATAATAGTAATATTGCTATCATCTGTGTTACTGTTTTAATTTTTCCCCACCAGCTAGCTGCTATAACTATACCATCTGAAGCAGCTAATGTTCTTAATCCAGATACCGCAAACTCTCTTGCAAGAATAACAACTACAGCCCAACCTGGTACTAAATTAAGTTCGACTAAAGAAACCAATGCTGCTGTTACTAATAATTTATCTGCTAACGGATCCATAAATTTTCCGAAATTAGTTATTTGATTTCTACTTCTAGCTATATGACCATCTAATTGATCAGTTAATGATGCTATGATAAACACAACAGTAGCTATTATTGATCCATAAGGAATATCTTCTAGCGTTATAAAAATCAAAAAGACAGGAACTAAAAATATTCTAATCATTGTCAATTTATTTGCTAAATTCATCTAAAACCTCTCCTATTAAATCGTACTCCATAACATCATGAATCTTAACTTTTACTATATCACCTAAATTTAATGATTTTTCTTTTTTTATGTAAATAAGACCATCAATCTCAGGAGCCATTTCGTAGCTTCTTCCAGTGTAATATTCTCCATTATTTCCATCTATAATAATATCATAAATATTTCCTATTTTCAATTGATTTTGTGCTTTAACAACTTTTCTTTGAAGGGCCATAAGCTTCTTTTGACGATTTATTTTAACCTTTTCATCAACTTGACCTTCCATTTTAGCTGCTGGAGTATCCTCTTCTTGAGAATAAGCAAAAACTCCAACATTTTCTAATTTATATTCTTCTAAGAACTTTTCTAATTCTTCAAAGTTTTCATCTGTTTCTCCTGGGAATCCAACAATTAAAGATGTTCTTAATGCTATCCCTGGAACTTTAGCTCTTAAAGTCTCTATTTTATTTATAATAGCTTCTTTATTAGTTCTTCTTCCCATTTGTTTTAAAACACTACTACTGATATGTTGAATTGGTAAATCTAAATATTTAACAACTTTTTTATTATTTGCTATTTCTTCAATTAATTCATCAGTAATTTCTTCAGGGTAACAATATAAAAGTCTTATCCATTCAACACCTTCAATTTTAGATATCTTAGATACTAAATCATGAAGCATTCTTTTTCCATAAATATCAACACCATAATCAGTTAAATCTTGAGCAATTAAAATTATTTCCTTAACCCCATTATCCGCTAACATCTTTATTTCATCTAAAATATTTTTTTCTAATCTACTTCTAAACTTTCCTCTAATTTTAGGAATTATACAGTAAGTACAGAAATTATTACATCCTTCTGCAATTCTAACATAAGCTGTATGTTGTTTAGTTGTTAATAATCTAAGGCCTTCATTAATTCCCTCATCACTGTATGACGCAGATGAGATTCTTTTATGATCCTTTATAAAATCTAATATTAATTTATGCAATTTCATATAATCATTAACACCCATTAATATATCTATCTCTGGGATTAAATCTAATAATTCATCTCCATATCTTTGAGTTAAGCATCCTGTAGCAATAAGCATCTTGCAGTTATGTTTATTTTTATATTCTGCCATCTCTAAAATTGTATCTATAGATTCTTGTTTTGCACTTTCTATAAATCCACATGTATTAACAATAATTATGTCAGCTTTTTTTGCATCATTAGTTATCTCATAATGTTTGTTTATAGATCCTAATATTAATTCAGAATCAACTCTATTTTTATCGCACCCTAAGCTAACCATTCCAACTTTATATTTTTCCAAAATAATTTCCTCCTAAGTTCAAATAATAATATTTATTGTAATTTAACTACATTATATTTACAAGTATTTTATACTATTGATTATCATACACATCTTCTTTTTCAATCAATACTTGTCTTGGTTTGCTTCCATCCTTCTCAGAAATAACTCCACGCTCTTCCAATTCATCCATTATCCTGGATGCTCTATTAAATCCAACTCTCAACTTTCTTTGTATAAAGGATGTTGATGCTTGTTGATATTCAATAACTATTTTCATAGCCTCTTCTAATAACTCATCACCATCACTAGTTGTTACAGCTTCACTACTAACTTCATTATTTATATGATTTAATATATCTTCTGAATAATCCATATCTTCATCAGCCTGTTTTATAAATTCAACTACATTTTCTACCTCTTCTTCAGAGATAAACGCTCCTTGAACTCTAACTGGCTTATTTTCACCAATAGGATAATAAAGCATATCCCCTCTTCCTAGTAGTTTTTCTGCTCCAACTTGATCAAGTATAGTTCTTGAGTCTGTTCCAGAAGAAACAGCAAAGGAAACTCTTGATGGTATATTAGCCTTTATAACACCTGTTATTACATCTACTGATGGTCTTTGAGTAGCTATAATCAAATGCATACCTGCCGCTCTAGCCATCTGTGCTAATCTACAAATATAATCTTCCACATCATTTGGACATGCCATCATTAAATCTGCAAGCTCATCTACAATAACTACTATATAAGGTAACTTTTCTTGTATTTCACCTTTTTCAAATAAATTATTATAAGATCCTATATTTTTAACTTTCATTTGCGAGAATAAGTTGTATCTTTTATTCATCTCATTAACTGCCCAATTTAAAGCTCCAGCAGCTTTTTTAGGATCTGTTACTACAGGAATTAATAAATGTGGTATTCCATTATAAACACTTAACTCAACAACTTTTGGATCAACCATAAGAAGCTTAACTTGTTCAGGTGAATATTTATATAACAAACTTATTATAAGAGAGTTTATACAAACAGATTTTCCCGATCCCGTTGCCCCAGCTATTAACATATGTGGCATTTTACTTAAATCACCAACAATACACTTTCCAGTGATATCTTTACCTAATGCAAAAGCTAAATTTTTATTAGTACTTGTAAATTCCTTAGAATCAAGAACTTCCCTTAAAAATACTGGAGATTGCTTCTTATTAGGCACTTCAATACCAATAGCTGCTTTCCCTGGAATTGGCGCTTCCATTCTAACTCCATCAGCTGCTAACCCTAAAGCAATATCATCTTGTAAATTTACTATTTTAGATACTTTAACTCCAGGACTTGGTTGTAATTCAAATCTTGTTACAGAAGGCCCTTTAGTAACTTGTACTACTTTAGCTTCAACCCCGAAATTAGAAAGAGTTTCTTCTAATTTATTTGCATTTTCAATTAAATCTTTTTTATCTTCATTTTTTAATTTAAGTTTAGAATTTACATTTAATAAATCCATAGTAGGAAATAAATAATCTTTTTTTACACTTTCACCTACTTGATTTATTGAATGTTCTATCTCTTTACTTAAAACTTCTTTATCTTCATGAGATAAATTTTTATTATGCTTCTTTAAATTATTTTTTTCATTTTCTACGAAATTCTCTTTACTATACACTTCAGTATTCTCTAAATTAAAATCTTGAAGAGGATTAGAATCTTGAAGCTCTGAATTTTTCATAAAGTCTAGTATTTGTATTTTATTGTTTATTCCCTTTATAAATTCTTCCTTTTCATTTGCAACATCCGGAACAACAACTTCAATAGTGTCATTACTAATAACTTTTTCTCTTTTCTTTTTAGGATTTACTTTCTTATTTTCATTTTTCGAAAATCCAATGCCTATAAATGCAGTTATCATATTCTTAACCTTTATATAAATATCATATAAAGTTATATCCATTAACAATATCATACCAATCAAAACTAAAGTGCTATACAATATATAGCTTCCTATATATCCAATAAGCTTTGATAACGGATATGTAATTAAAAAACCAAAAAATCCTCCATGAAGAGAATAATTATCTGAAAAATGCATTTTTTTAATCATTTCTAAAAAACCTTCATTATTATATGCAGATCCGCTCATAAACTGAATAGACATTGTACTGCAAAATAGCCAAATAACAATAGCTAATAAGGTAATACTAAAAAATCTTCTAGAATATTTTATTGTTCCCTTAGACCTTATTGTATCTATTCCGAAATAAATAAGATACACCGGTATAAGATATACCACTACCCCAAACATGTTATACATGGTTCTTCTAGATAATACAGATAAAATACCTGCTAAATCTGTATAAGTTGAAAATGCTAATAATATTCCTATAGCTATATATAATACCGCTTTAACATCCCCCTTCTTTTCAATAGATTCACTACCTTTCTTTTTTGAATTTCTTTTTTTACTCCCTGTTCCCATCAAATCACCTCTATATTAAAAAAACATCATTTTTAGCAAATTTTATTATATTATAGCTTATAAATATTTTAAACACATTTCAACTAAAAAAGAAACTCCTTTACAGGAATTTCTTTTTCTTTTATTTTATTTATTTTTTTCTTGTTTTTCTCTTATAAGCTCATCTAATTTATCCAAAGCATCTTTTATGCCACCAACATTGTCTATTAAGCCACATTCAACAGCTTGTTGACCAATTAAAATTGTTCCCATATCATTTAGTAATTCATCTGATTTTAACATCATACGCTCTAACTCATCTCTATCTATTTTTGATGTTCTCACAATAAAATTATTTATACGTTCTTGCATTTTTTTAAAATAATGGAATGTTTGAGCAACACCGATAACAAAACCATTCATTCTAACAGGATGAACTATCATTGTAGCTGACGGAGTAATAAATGAATAATCTGCAGAGGTTGCTAATGGAACCCCTATAGAATGGCCTCCTCCAATTACAATTGAAACTGTTGGTTTTGATAAAGAACATATCATTTCTGATATGGCTAAACCTGCCTCAACATCTCCACCTACGGTATTTAATACAATTAGTATACCTTTTACCTTATCATTTTGCTCCATTGAAATTAATTGTGGTATTATATGTTCATACTTTGTAGCTTTAGTTTGAGGTGGTAAAACTACATGACCTTCTATTTGACCTATTATCGGTAATATTTGAATACTTTGATCAGGACCAGTCATATTATTTGTTCCTAATTCCTTGATTTCAGAAACTTTCGCTTGTTCTTTTTTTAGTTTTTCTTCCTCATTATCTTCTTGTTTTTCTTCTTCAGTTACACTCATGCATTTTAATTGTTGGTCAATATCTTTTTCATAATTTTCATTATTCATAATTCTTTAGTTACCTCCATATAAATATTTATTTTTTTACTGTATTTTAAATATGATCTTACCCTCTAATATCCAAAACAACAGCATAAAGTATTTTTCCGTTTTTATAAGTTCCTTCAACTCCAACTACTATTTTCTTATCTAATTCTGGAACTCTTATAGTCCCTCTCTTCATTTCTAATTCTTTAATTTCATCACCCCATATATAAGCTCTAACTTTTATAGGCTCTTCACTAAATTCAAAGTTTATTACTTCTCCAGCTCTAACTTTCAAAGAAGGCTTTTTTAAAAGCAGTTGATAATCGTCGAAGTTAGTTTTGTCTAGCTCACTCTCAGTATTTTCATTTTCTATAACAAAATGATATGAGCATAAATATTTAGTTGAGTGCTTTCCCCTTAATCTTACTATTAAAGAAGGTATATACTCACTTTCTTTACTTTTTTTCTCCTTCTTATCATCCTTATTATTCTCATCCTTTTTTTCTACATTTTCAATTTCATTCTCTCCTAACTCTTCTCTCTTTTCTTGTTCTTTTTTTCTAATTTCCTCTAGCCTTTGTTGGTCTATTTGTCTCCTTTCCTCTTTTAATTCCTTTTTCAACTCTTCTAAAGTTTTATATGGCTCATTTTCTATATTTTCGTCCTGATCTGTACTTTTCTTTTCTTCTGTAACGTCAGTTGGTTCCGAATATGCCATACCACAATTTAAAGCTATTAAAATAATTAAAATTAAGCTAAATAGAACTGTATTTTTTTTCATCATACAACACCTCTAGAGTTTCTTTCTAAAATAGTTTTCCCCTAATATTACAAATAAATTTATTATAAATAAAAAAGTGCACCAAAAATTTGATACACTTTTTGGTACACTAAGCTATAAATTACCAGCAACCGCCACCGAAGAATAATAATAAAATTATCCACCAAGCCCAGCCGCCACAGCCACATCCTCCGTAGCCGCCCCAGCCGCCACAATTACCATAGCCGCCATAGCCGCCACAACCTCCGTAACCGCCGCATCCGCAATTGTTATAATTGCAAGGAGTACAACAAGTACAACAACAATTATTTTGGCAGCAATTGTTTCTTCTGCAACAACACTTCTTTGACATGTTTCCCATCTCCTATCATTGGTACTTTAATATATAATATTCAACTTTACTTTTTTATGTTCACCAATCTGAATATATTCTTTATAATTAGACATGATTTATATTTTTTGTTATTATAATCATATATGGTAATCTAAGGAGTGATACAAGTATGAATACCAATCGAAATAGACTTATAGCACCTAGAAATGTTGTTAATACAAAAATGCTATATTCATTTTATATATTAAAGGAATTATCAAAAGGAGAAGTTATATTCGGTAATAAGGTACTTGAAGCATTTAAAGATGTATTTCAAAGTTCAAATTTACCATTTCCAGTATCCTCAAGTACAATTTACGAAACACTATATGATCTTGAAAGCAAAGGTTATGTCATAAGTAAATGGACAGGTGATGATTTCTTAAATAAAAGAAGCAAAAAAATCTATTCTATCACCGATGACGGTGTTTATTATTATAAGCATCACATAGCTGATTATATAGATAATTTAAAAAGAACCAAAAACACTTTAGATTTGATGATTGAAATGTTGAAATAGAATAAAAGATGATGAGTATATTTCATCATCTTTTATTTTTCATGTTCCGAGTTGCAAATTTCATCTAAAGACTTAAGAACATTTCTATATCCCTCTTTCATTAAAGAATCATTACATAAATCCTTATAACCGATATAATCAATATTCTTAGATAAAACTTTTAAATAATTACTTCCATAAATCTTTTCCAAAACATTTTTGTAGGCATTTCTAACAGTAATGATATCTACAGAGCCATTACGCCAATAAAATTCAACCATCTTGGAGCATTCTTCTAAAATTCCATATAGTTGATATATATAGCTTAACTCCTTTAAAGAATACTCTCCACATAAAGATGCAACTATTTTGTGATATTCTTTATAAATAGGTATACAATTGTAAAAAGAATAATTATCTTCTTTTTGCAAATATCTTATACTTTGATATATTGCATTCCAAAAATCTAATCTAATAATATTTGCATTAACATACTTTTCTTCACATTTACATTGCTGTTGATAATTTAAATTTTCTTTTTGAAGCCTCTTTTGTTCATGCAAGGAAAATTTACTTATAAACCAACTACAAATAGCTCCAATTGCCGAACCTAACACCAATCCTCCTGCGGATATTAAAGCCGTAACAAGTGCAATAGGCAAAAAAATCACTCCTTACACATAATATTATGCAATATAATTGCCACATAAATATTATTTTTATAATTTTAATATTTTATGTCTATTTTTAAACTTTTGCATAATATATTTATTGATAACAATTATAAAAGGAGGAATAAACTTGTCTTTTGCAATGAGTAATTATATGAAGTCATCATATATAAAAAGGATTTCATTAGAAAAATGTATCAAGAATAACAATAAATTAGTTCTTTATTTTTCATCTAAGGATTACGATAAACTAAACTTTTCTATGATAATAATAAAAAATACTAAAAATAGAGAAGAATTAATTTGTCCATTTTCAACTGATTTACCAAATACATTAACCCTTGATTTAAGTAATCTTTGGTTTTATTTTACTGATTACGAAGGTTCTATTTTTATAAACGCTCAAAATAGTACAAGCGAAACAATACTAATCCCTATATTACCAGAAAAAAATATAATAACCTTTGAAAATAATATAAATAATACAGATTTTAAATGGTTTATAAGAGTTTTAGATAATGGTGAACTACGACTTTCTAGTATAGTTAACAAAAAAACACTAGGCTAATCCCCTAGTGTTTTTTATTAAAACTATTTTCCCATTTTTGTTTGATTCATAGTTAACTTTATTTCATATAATTCATCTTTTAACTTATTAATAATATCATTTGCTTCCTTTAATTCTTTAGTATTAATTTCATCGTATTCCTTTAAAACCCTATCCTTTTCTAGGTTAATTTTTGCTATTTCATTAGCTTTTTCAAGCAATATTTCCTGTATTTGTTTATTTAATCCATTACTATATTCTTTATACTCATTTCTTTCTTTTCTTAATTCAGCAATTTCAACAGTATATCTTTCATTCTCCTTCTTTAAATATTCAAAACTTTGAGAATCTATTTTTGATTCAGTTAACTGGGCTTCTAATATTCTTAACTTTTCCTTTAAATTAGCATTTTCTTCTTTAAAAGATCTATTTTCTGCAGTTACCTCTGAAAGAGATGATATATGCAACTGTAGATTTTCAATAATTTTAGCCTTTTCGTTTAATTCTTTCTCAACTGTAGTTAACGCCAAGTTAACTCTACTAAAACTTTCTTTTGTATCTTCCAATTCTTTACTTCTATTATTAGTTTCTACTTCATTTTCCCTTATTTTTTTTAGCAAAGAATTATTTTCATCCTGCAATAAAGATATAACTCTGTCTTTTTTCTTCATTTCATTCTTAATTTTCTCTGTACATTTATCTTCTATATATGTAGCCATCTCCAAAGAATTAACAAAGCAGCCCTTTATAGACTCCATAAGGAAATTAAATCTTTCAATTTCAGCTTTTCTATCTGAAAATTTATCATTACTATCTAATTTAAAGACTTCGTATTGATTTAGTAATGCAATTACCATACTTTCGGCATCTTCAAAGCTTGTTTGAAGCAAATTTAGTCTTTCTTTTGTAGATTTTTTTAATTTTAATCCTTTAGTTTCTATTTTTTCTTTATCTTCTTGTGGTAAGTCAATATTATTCACTTCATTCTCAACAGTTATTTCACTATTCTTTTCATCTATTTTATCTTCATTTTCGCTAATTTTATCATTATTTTTCATCACACTAAAACCTCTTTCATTTTTACTTTAGTTAACCATAGTTAACTAAGTTAACTATGGTTAACTTTACATTTTAATTATAACATATAAAAAAATGAAATTCTATAAAAATTTAGCAATATTGTTTGAAATAAAAACTGCGCACATTCCCGAATGTGCGCAGTTTTTTATATAAACGTTGATATTAAGCCATTTCTATGGTATCATAAATATATAAAAATACAAAATACGCAGTTTTTAAAAATAAAATGCGCAGTTTTATTTTGGGTAAAAATCGATTTGTACGAGAAAGGAAATTTTAAATGAATTTAAATGATGAAATGCTAGAGATGATGAAATTCTACGAATTTTATAAACAAATGAAAGCACATGAAGAAAATAATGAGTTTACTAATAAAACTAAAGAAAATCTACCCAAAACAGAGGGAGCAAACAATATTTCTAAAAAAATAGCTCAAAAAACAGAGGGAGCAATTTTAAATGATAAAATTTCAAGTAAATTTGGTGAAAATATAAAAGAAGAGGGTAAAAAGAAAAATTATAAAGCAACAAGACCATTAGAGGTAGAAGAATATGAAACGATAATAAAATTATGTAAAGAAGGATTTAGTTATTATGATAAAAACACAGGGAGAGAAAAAAAATTTAGGCCTAATCCATCTTTGGCATTTGCTTTAGCACTTCAAGCAACGTTAGGATTTAGAGCTTCAGATATAGTTAATTTAAAGGTTTCAGATTTTAATAGAAGTAAATTTGCCATAAAAGAAATAAAAACAGGTAAGTGGCAAAATAGAGATTTAAATGATGCAATGTATAATAAATTATTAGAATATGCTGTAAATAATAAATTAGATAAGGATGATTTTATTTACCCAAACAAAGTAAGAAACATGCAACAACAATTAAAAATAATTACTGATTATTTAGGATACAAAAATATTGGTACACACTCATTTAGAAAACTTTTTGCTCATACATTATATGAAGAATCAGGATACGATATCGAATTAGTTAGACATGTACTAAATCATTCTGATATAAAAACAACTATGAGATATTTAGGTGTAAGTATGAAGAAGTTAAAAGAGATGAGTAGTAAAATTGACTTCTCTTATGCACTATAAAACAGAGGGAGCAAATAAAAATTATAAACTATAAGCTTAAATTTATACATTATCTAATATTATTAAGAGGAAGTGCTATATGAATAAATTTGCAAAAGTAATTATAGATAGGCCTTTAGGGAGTTATCATCCCACTCATAAAGATATTTGCTACACTGTAAATTACGGCTATATTCCAGGAACTATAGCTGGTGATCTCGAAGAACAAGATGCTTATATTCTGGGCGTAGACATCCCCTTGCAAGAATTTGAAGGAGAAGTTATTGCTATAATACATAGAAAAGATGATATTGAAGATAAATGGGTTGTTATACCTACAGGCACTAAACTATCTGAAAAACAAATTCAAGAATTAGTACATTTCCAAGAACAATATTTTGATATCTTTATTGAGATGCTTATATAAACTGTTTAATTCTTATCTATATAAAACTGTTATATTAAAATATTGGTAACAACAATTTAATATAACAGTTTTATGTAATAGTCAATATTAATACTTCTTACAATAGGTATTTATAAAGAAATAATTAATTTCAATATAAAATTTTTAATAAAATTTCATATTCATATAAATTAAGATATAATAAACAAGCCACTACACTCTTAAAATACTGGCCAAGTTATTTTTAATATTTTATATAATATTAAAACCCTACTATATATTTAAAAATTTATATATTTAGTTTCTTTAACTTTATATTTTTCCATGCTATATAACTATTTACTTCATATATTGATTTATAATCAACATCATTTTCTTCAATTAGTGCCCTATTATTTTTATAATTGAACAATCTAAAATATAAATAATGATCCAGATATTTAGTTGCAACTCCCCTAAATTTAACAAGCCATCTTTTTGTATTATTAGAATAACACTTATCTATAATAGTATTACATTGTGGTTTTAATTTTGTTTTATAAATCTCATTAAATGCTTCAGAAAAAGCTTTTAACTTTCCATCAAAATGTCCTACAACATAGGCACCTTTCTCCAGTCTAGGAAGTATATTATCACGCACTTCATATATACCAAAAATATTTCGTGCTGCAAAAATGGGAATTGAATCTGAAATATTATTTATTGCATTTACAACTACGATTTTATCTCTTCTTTTATTTTCAATTTCTCTAGAGCCTTTAAAATTCTCAGTTATTATCATCTTACTTAATTCAACATGATTATTTATTTTTTCAATATAATATTTCCTTTTTAAATAAAATAAACACCTATGCCTCCAGAAAAAAGATGTAACAATTGTTATATTTAATTTTTCTGCACATTGCCTTATTGTAAGTCCTTCATTTAATAAAGAAAAATACTCTTGAAACTTTTGTTTAAATTTTTTAGAGTATCTAAATACATTATAAGTTTCACTTGTAAAAGTTTTGCCACAATTAATATTTTTACATTTATATCTTTGGGCTTTATTATAATTACCATATTTAATAAATTCTTTATTTTTACAGTACGGGCATTTATCTATAGTTTTATTTTTTAACATTATAAAATTACTATCATTTATATTAGAATTAATTACTTTATTTTTAGAGATATTTTTAATTAAGTTCTTATAAATATTATCCATATTATCACCAATCGTAATTATTAACAGGTTTATATGATTTTAAACATATATACTTAATTTAAAATCCATCTGGACAATAATGATACAAGGATTCTTAAAAATAGCTTTATACTTAAAATACTTATATACTTGGTACAATACCACGATGTTTTACAGATAACTCTATAAAATGTTCTAAAAATTTAAAGAGTAGATAGAATCATATATATTAAAATTCTATCTACTCTTTATAAATAACCGAAAACTATCAATATATTAAGATGATGATGCACTTGAAGCTGCTGCTGAAGAAGCGGCTATTATAGCTGTTTGCATAGCTATAACAACTGTTAATGCTACATTATTTGTACTATCTATAAGACTATCTTTTAAATCATTATCTAAATTATCTAAATACTCCATAGATACTAAAACTGTAGAAAGCATGTTTCTTAATTGACTTCCTAATGCAAAATTTCCAAATCCCTTATGAGTTTTTAACTCCTTACTTAATTCAACTACATTCTTTGTAAAGCCTTCTTTATTGTCAGTTAAAAAGCTAACAATTCCTAATAGAGGTAAATAAAAATCCTTTAATGGAACTTTATTTTCCTTTAAAACATAATACATTTCTATTACTTTTTCACACTTATCTTTTGAAGATAAATTTATTAATGATAATATATGTGATAAAGCTTGAATATTATTACTTGAAGAAATCTTTTCTCTTTTTATTAACTCATAACATTCTTCAATATCAGTAAATGTTTTTTCAATATCTGAAGATGTAGTAGCAATTATAGCTGCGGAAGAAATATCTTCTCTTCCAGTTAAAAACCTATGGCTTTTTCTCATATAATCATAAGCAACTTTTGTATTTCTTACCGCAAGATCAACATCAACTCTATATCTAGCGTTAAAAATTATTTGAGATGCTATAATTAAATACTCACTACTTGAAAATTCTTCTTTTAATTTATCGTAAATAGAAATTATTTCTTTTAAGCTACTTTCCATATCCTCTTCTAAAGAAATAGTTATCGCTGTAGTTAATCTATTTGTTCCCCTAAAATTTGAAAATACAGATGTGTTTTCTTTTATTTTTTGTAAAGCTAAATTAATTCTCTCTGAATCAATTTTATTATTTTTAATAGTAACTTCTAAAGCACTACACTTCTTTTGGACCTCATACATATTCCAAGAGCCCTTAATATTTTTTAAAGCATTATCATTTTCTAAAAATAAGTTGATTTTTTCGTTCATAATTTTCACCCCACAATTTTCCTTAAGTTAATTATAAGTTATCAATTACTGCTTTTCAATATATTTTTTACTATTTTTAAAAATATTGTTTACTCTATATACTACTTTAGTTTCTATTCAATCATTTTTAAATATTATCTCTCTTTAATATTTCTCTTGCTCTATATAAAGAATCTTTAGAATTATACCAGGGTTCATTTTGATATCTATAGTCAAATTTATTAATGAACCATTCTAAATCATTTTCTAACTCTTTACAATATTTAAGTTGAACTGCAGTTATTTCTTCTTTAAATATTTCAAAATCATTTTTATTGAATTTATCTTTAGCACCATTAAGAAGTAGCTTATTATGCTTAAAACAAAAACATTGTTGTGATCTAAAATTCTCTCTAAAAGAGTTTGTATTCTTCCATAAATCTAAAGTAATATCAATATCCATATTCATAGCTTTAAGATTTACCTTCTCACAAACAAAGCACTTTTTGTCATTTGATTTTTTCATAAACAGTTTTGTTTTCTTATTTTCAATTTGTCCACTTTCCATTTTTCTTATTTCTAATGTAATAAGCTTTTTAAGCATTATAGCCATTCCTAACTTATCTTGCATATCTTCGATTTTACTCATATGATAATCACAAAATGTATACTCGTTCCCAAACTTAGGGAAGAATTCTAAATCCATAACTAAATCTGTAGATATAGCATTTAGTACTTGGTTTTCAAAATCCTCTATACATCTACATAAAGCACACTTTTCTTTCTTTTCAAAGCTCTCATAAATTCTAATATGTTCAATACTTAGTTTCTCTAATTCCCCATTTACCATATACTTCTCCATTTCTTTAATTTTATAGCCACTTTGATTTTAAAATTAAATTTCCAGTATTTTTGTATTAAATCTAATTATAATAAACTTATTTATGCAACTTAAAATCTCTCTAGTTAATATGCTAACATAAGTATTATTTGTTTTATTATACCATATATTGTTTTGCTAAACTTAATATTCATTCTGTACACTATAAATATAGTAAAACGTATTTTTTTTAGTTATACATAATAATACCTCTTTATATGAATTAATTAAAAAAGTTAGTAAACACTAATAAAAAGTATATATGAGGTGATTATTTGAATAAGAAAATTTTATTATTACTTATATTAATACTATTATTCATTAACTATTCCACTACTAGCATTCAAGCAGATACTGCTATTAATTTACAAGAAAATGAAGAGGAATTATATCACGATATAATTGTTACCTTAATTTCTCCACAAGTACAAAAAGCAATTTTGAATTACTATGGAGAAGAATATTTATTTGATCTTTGGGATGTAAAAATATTAAATATACAAAGACCCCAAGGAGAGCGTACAGAATACCACCATTATTACTCTAATAATAATTGGAATGAATCTCCTCCCCAATTTCTTGGATCATATTTCTCAATATCAGCTAGACTGTCAGCTGTAAACAAAACTTCTCCCCATATTACTCCTCTCATTTGCGCACAAGCAGCTAATGCAGAACATTCCATTTCAATAACTGAGCAACCTTCTTCTTTTCTATATAATACCTTTTCTTTTGTTTCTCGATAAAATCCATCCGTAGACCAGGATATAACCTCAGTATATTTTAGCGAATGTTCTTTTAATGTTTTTTCAATTGCTCTTAATGCATATTTATTAATATCAACATAGCGTGATGGCATCATATAGTGATAAGATGTACCTTCATCTCTTAAAGCTTTTTTAGGAATAAGGAAAGTATTTTCCGGAAAATTCTCTAATGCTCCACAAGAACCAGCCGAAATAATTTCTTTAACTATAATACTCACATTTATTCCCCCCTTCATTTCTGGTTTATACAATAATTATATTTTAAAATTTGTAAACTTAGTTAAAACAAAGCCATGCTTCTCATAAAATCTAATCAATTTACTTACCTCTTGAATATCTTTTACAATATAACCCTAATCTAAAGTTACCCAATACCTTTTATAACTTAATAACCTTTTTTATAAAAAGTTTTCTTTAAAATAAATTCTACACTTATAAAAATCATAACTGATATTGCACAAGAAGATTTTAATCAATGTATACCATTCAAAAATCATTATTACCTTAATTACCTACTCCACTGCCTATTACTGCAATAAGCATAAATAAGTCTAGTATTCTTTTATCCTCCACAAATTTTTATTTATCTGATAATTCTTTAACTTCAATTAGCATAAAATCCCCATCCTTAATAAAATTGTATATTTTCTATATTATACCATATGCAAATTAATCATCTCCTTAAAATACAAAATATGGATTGTATCTTTATACTTTTATATAAAGATACAATCCATATTAAAACAAATTTATATTCAAATTATAAATCCTTATTATTTTAAAGCTGCTAATACTTTTTCACAAGTTACAGGCAATTCATAAAACCTAATACCAATAGCATCATATATAGCATTTAAAATAGCAGGAGCAGTTGGTAACATTACTGGTTCACCTAATCCTTTTGCTCCAAAAGGTCCTGTAGTCTCTTTTTCTTCAACAAAATATGATTTTACATCTGGCATATCCATAGATGTTGGAATTATATAATTGGAAAAGTTAGTGTTTTTAATTTTTCCCTTATTTAAGTTTATTTCCTCCATAAGAGCATATCCAACTCCCATTGAACATCCACCTTCTACTTGACCTTCGGCTAAGGTAGGATTAATAATTTTACCTGCATCATTAATAGCTATAATTTCTAACACATCTATTTTACCAGTTTCAGTATCTACTATAACAGTAGCTCTTTGTGCTCCAAAGGTATATGGCCAATAAGGATTTCCTTGACCATTTTTAGTATGGATAGTTGATGTAGTTGCTTTAAAATATCCATCTTCTGATATTGAAATATTATTTTTTATCATATCCTCAAATATCTTATTAAGAATATCAGAAGAGGTAATTATTTCTGTTTCATTAGTAACTTTATTAATATTATTTCTTAATTTACTGCAAGCATCTAAAACAGCATTACCAGTATTATAAGTTTGTCTACTAGCTGCTGCAGTGCCTGAGTCTAACATATATTTTGTATTAGTATTAATTATATTAATTAAGGCTTTATCTATATTCAAAGTCTTAGACGCTATTTGCCACATTATACTTTTCCCACCTGATCCTACATCAGATACTTCAACATAAATGTTAATGATTCCATCACTTTTTATCTTAGCAGTTGCTCTTGATTCATCAGGAAATCCATTACCATAACCAGTACCATAAAAAATTGAGGCATATCCCACACCTTTCTTTTTCATATAAACTACTCCTTACAAATTAACTTTATCAATAGAAGCTAATTTTTCTATACATTTACTAATTCCAATGCTTTCTTCTAGCTTTTGACCTGTTGCCGTATAGCTTCCACATTTTAAAGTATTAATATTTCTAAATTTTAATGGATGAATATTAAGTTTTTCTGCTAATATGTCCATTTGTGACTCGTGAGCTACTGGTACTTGCGCCGCACCAAACCCCCTCATTGCACCGGAAAATGGATTATTTGTATAAACAGCATAACCTTTTATATCTACATTTGGAATTTCATACGGTCCTGTTGCATGTACTGCTGCTTTTCTCACAACATTCATACCCCAAGAGGCATAAGCCCCTGTATCTGCATATATTCTAGCCTTTAATACCATTAATTTCCCATTATTATCAACACCTGTTTTATAATACATTTTCATTGGATGTCTCTTACTATGTGAAATAGTAGATTCTTCTCTAGAATAAATTACTTTAACAGGTCTTTTAGTAATATAAGATGCAATAGCTGCATGACATTGTGGATTTATATCTTCTCTGCCTCCAAATGCACCACCAATAGTCATATTAATAACATTAACTTGATTTTCTTTAATATTAAGACATCTTGCTATTTCTTCCCTATCATAATGTGGATATTGTGTTGCAACATATAAGTCTATTGTGTTATCACTTTTATAATTGGCAATAGCTACTTCAGGCTGCATAAAGGCATGCTCAGCCATTTGTGTAGAATATGTGTTAACAGTTATAAACTTAGATTTTTTAAATCCCTCTTCAATATTACCTTTTTTAATTTCTATGTCATATAAAATATTACTTTTTTCACCTAAAATAGGAGCATCACTTTTTAAAGCATCTTCTATTGTAAATATACCTTCATATTCTTCATATTCTATACTAACTTTTTCTAAGGCATTTTCTAAGCTCTTCTTATCCTTAGCTATAACTAATACTATACAATCACCAATTCTTTTTATTATATCCTTAACTAGTATAGGTATATCCTTAAAAACTACTCCATGACTAATTTCACCCGGTATCCCTTTATAGTCAATAACATCAATTACACCATCTAACATTTTAATTTCTTGTATATTTACAGATTTAACTCTTCCATATGCAATAGAACTTCTCTTAACTCCTGCATAAAGCATGTTTTCAAACTCTAAATCATCTGGAAATATTGCTCTCCCTAATACTTTTTCATATGCATCTGGCCTTATTACACTTTTACCAACCAACCTTACACCTCCAAAAGCATTAGATTTATTTACTTTTTATTTTTTCTTCTGCTAAAATAACAGCTTGAATTATCTTCTTATATCCTGTACATCTACACAAGTTTCCTGATAAAGAAGACTTAATTTCCTCTTCATTAGCATTTGGATTTTTATCTAATAATGCTTTTGCACTTAGTATCATACCTGGTGTACAGTATCCACATTGAACTGCACCAACCTCCATAAATGCTTCTTGTATTGGATGTAACTTATTATTATCTGATACACCTTCAATTGTTATTACATTTTTTCCATCTACAGAAGAGGCTAACATTAAGCATGAGTTTATGGTTTTACCCTCTACAATAACTGTACACGCACCACATTCACCCTCACCACAACCTTCTTTAGTTCCTTTTAACTTTAATTCTTCTCTTAAGAAATCAATTAATCTTAATGATGGATCAATATCTTTATCATAATTAACTCCATTTACATTAATAGAAACTTTAATACTAAACACCTTCTATCTTTAATGCATTATACAAAGCATTTTTATATGCACCTTTAACAGCTTCCTTTTTAAAATTCACAGTACTTCTTCCTTTTATGCTATTATAAACTGCTTCTTCTAAAAGATTTAAAACCTTATCATTAAATAGAACACTCTTATTTTCATTTATAACTAAATTTTTAATGCTTTCAACTTTAAATGGTACTTTTCCTGCAGCACCTATAACTACATTTATATCATTAATTATAGAATTATCCATTGATATACTAACAGCAACACTTATCCTAGCTATTGCTAATGAATTTCTCTTACCAAGCTTATAATATCCACTTATACTATTATCTTTAGGTATAATGAATTTTGTTATTATTTCATCATTTCTTAAATGTTCAATATTATAGTTTTTAAAATACTCTGCTAATTTTATTACCCTAGTTTCATTAGATGATTCCAATACAATTTCACTATTTAAGGACATTAAACAAGGAATTGAATCTGCTGCTGATGCTCCATTTGCAACATTCCCACCTATAGTAGCAGCATTTCTTATTTGAGGAGATCCCATAGCTTTGCTACATTCATATAAAGAAGTAAAATTTCTTCTTATTATTTCACTTTCATATAACTCACTAAAAGTTACCATAGCTCCAATAGAAATAAACCCCTCTTCTTCTTTAATATTTTTTAATTCATCTATACTACCTATATCAATTAAACTATTAGGTGTTTTTTTATTTTTTCTAATATCAATAATTAAATCTGTTCCACCAGCCAAAATATTTGTACATTTCTCACTCTTTAATAACTTTTTTGCTTCATCTAAAGTATTTGGTTTAAATATTTTAATCAAAGACTCACCACTCTTTACTTTAATAAGCATTTAATATTTAAATTTACATTATTATATATTAGGCTCCTTAATAATATTTCCACAAACATATCTTTCAACAATATTATTAGAACTACCTATATAAATAAACTTTTGTAATCTTTCTTCTAAAGAAAGATTATTTTCAATTAATAAATCACTATCATCTATAACTAAAGCATCAAAATCATAACCTTCTTCAAAACTACCAACTTTGCCAAAGAACTTGCCTCCACCCTTAGTTGCTAAATAAAACAATTCGGCTGTTGTAAGTTTTTCTTCAACCTTATTGCTATTAAGCCATTTCAAGTTAGATACTTGTGCAGAAGAAGCTATTACTTCTGGTATTGACAATGTATGTCCACCTGATATATCTGAAGCTAATCCAACATTGACTTTTCTTTCAATTACTCTTCTAATTGGTGCTATTCCACTAGATAAGTTTAAATTAGAAGTTGGACAATGAGCTATAAATGTTCTCTTCTTTTTTAATAAATCTATTTCTGATTCATTGACTAATACGCAATGAGCCATTATACACTTATTATCTTTTAATAAATTTGACTTATTATATACTTCGGCATAATTCTTACATTCAGGATGAAGACTTTTAACTAACTCTATTTCACCATAATTTTCACAAAGGTGAGATTGTACTGGTATATCATATTTATTTGCTATTTCACCTAAACTTTTTAGAAGATCAAAGCTACAAGTTGGAACAAATCTTGGAGTTATTATTGGCTTTACTAATTTATACTTATCTTTATACTCATTTACTATTTCAAGAGTATCTAAAATAGATGTATTAGTTTCTTCTTTTAATTCATCTGGACATTCCCTATCCATATTAACTTTTCCTATATAAGCTCCTAATCCTGATTTATTAAATAAATCTAAAAGCAACTTTGTACTATCCTTATGAATTGTATTAAATATACAACATCTAGTTGTACCAACACTCCATATCTTATTTATTAACTTCTTATATACTTTTTCAGCATATTGCAAATCATAATATTTTTCTTCTTCAGGAAATGTATACTTATTTAACCAAGGAATTAACTCCTTATCTAATCCTAATCCCATATTAGGAAATTGTGGTGCATGTAAATGCAAATCAACAAATCCAGGAATAATTAATTTATCACCATAGTCCTTAACATTTATATCTTTATAATTTAATGGTAATTCATTATAAATCCCTTTAACTTTTTCATCTTCTATAATAATTATTCCTTTACTTATAACTTCATATTTTCCAAATTCTTTTGTATATATTATATTTCCTTTTACTCCATAAACGTTTTTCAAATTTAAATCTCCCCTTAATAAATATTTAATTATTTTTTCTGCAAAGATTTTTTAGTAGCCTTAAATATTTTTTGATATCCTGTACATCTACATAAATGACCTGATATCTCTCTTTTAATTTCTTCATCTGTATATTCCTTACCACTATTAACTAATGATGTTGTTGTTAAAACAAGACCTGGTGTACAAAAACCACATTGAATAGCACCTTCATCTACATAAGCTTGCTGAACTTTACTAAGCTTTCCATCTTTAGCTACACCTTCAATAGTTAATATTTTCTTTTTATCTGCCCATATAGCAAGATAAATACATGAATCTATAGGAACACCATCTATTAAAACAGTACACGCCCCACATTCACCAACGGAACAACCTCTTTTTACTCCAGTTAAAAATAACCTATTTCTTAATACATCAAGAAGAGACTCTCTAATATCTACTTCTAAATTATATTCAATATCATTTACTATTAAATTAATTTTTTTCATAATAGATTGACTCATATCACTTTACCTCACTTTTTATATACTCATCATTTAAAATCCTTTTGATTAAGGTACTTATCAGATGCAACCTATAATCTCTAGAACCTCTCCATGAGTTTCTTGGATTAGAATCAAGCTTTGCTAATTCAGCAATTTTATTAATTACTTCATTATTTATATCTTTTCCTATAGCAAAGTTTTCTGCTGTTTTACATCGTATAGGTGTTGGAGATGCTACCCCTAAAGAAATCCTTAAATCTTTAAATATACTATTTTCTATCTCATATAAAACAGCTACACCTAACATTGATATATCAAGAGCTTTTCTATTAGAAAATTTTATATATTTTCCTTTTTTTTCTTTATAATCTTCTTCTTTTATTAATATTTCAGTCAAAATTTCATTTTCCTTAATTTTAACTTTACCTGGTCCCTCATAAAAATCTGTAATATTAACTATTCGCTCACCATTTAAACTTTTAATCTTAAGTAATGCATTAAGAGAAAATAAAGCTGGTGCACTATCAGCTGAAACTGCTCCATTACATACATTTCCACCTATAGTTGCCATATTCCTTATTTGTGGACCTCCCATAGATACAGCTGCTTCACTTAATATTGGAATACAGGTATTAATTATATCATTTCTAAATATATCTGAAAATGTTACAGCTGACCCTATAGAAATTGTATTATCTTCTAAAACCTTAATTTCTTTTAAAGAGTTTATATTCTTTATACTTAAAAGCTCTGCATCATTCATTTTTCCATGATGTAATTTTATTAATACATCAGTTCCACCACATATTATCTTTAAGCCTTTATTATCATCTAACTCTTTTAAAGCTTCATTTAAAGATAAAGGCTCTTTTATTTCCTTTATATCAAACATAAATACTCCCTCCTTTTTAAACTAAACCAACTTCTCTAAACTTTTCAAAAACACTTTGTGGATTCATAGGTAACTTATTTAGCGCTACTCCAGTTGCATCTAATACAGCATTTCTTATAGCTGGAGCAGGAGAAATAGTTGGATTTTCTCCTAAAGATTTTTGTCCAAAGCTACCTGCTGGGTCTGCCTCTTCCACAAAGTCTACACCAATCTTAGGAGTATCTAATATTGTTTGAATTTTATAATCTAATAAATTATTATTTAGTGGCTTACCTGTTTTTTTATCAAATAACATTTGTTCTGATAATGCATAACCAAGTCCCATACTTACTCCACCCTGAACTTGTCCTTCTGCAAGCTTATAGTTCATTATCTTTCCTGAATCATGAATATTATATATTTCTAAAACTTCTATTTTTCCACTTTCAATATCTACTTCAACTTCTGCAAATGTTACACCATATGCAACAGCATTAATTCTTACATTTTCAGAAGTATCACTTGTTATTGGTTTAGCATTTATTCTGTCATAATAAGAATACATTGCTATTTCTGATAATGGACATAATATATCATTTAACTTTTTCTCTATTATATTTCCATCCTCAATATCTAACTCTTCAACATTTAAACCAAACTTCTTACTTGCTATAGAAAGCACCTTTTCTTTTACTTCTTCTGCAGCCTTTTTAACCGCTGCTCCTGTAACGAAAGTTTGTCTTGATGCATATGCACCTGTATCAAATGGAGTAATATCTGTATCCTGAGTTGTAACTATGTGAACATCTTTCATATCTAGGCCTAAAACTTCAGCTACCATTTGAGAAAAGACAGTATCACTACCTTGACCAATTTCAGTTGCACCAACTTGTAATTGTACAGATCCATCTTGATTCATTACAATTCTTGCACCAGCAAGCTCTAAGGCTACAGGATGGGTACCAGAAAAATAACTAAAACAAGCCATTCCTAAACCTTTTCTCTTATTAGAGTTCTGATTCTTATATAATTCTTTTTTTTCATCCCATTTAATAAGCTCTTTTCCTCTTTCAATGCATTTATCTAATTCAAATGATCTTACTTTAATTCCACTTAAAGGATCAGTATGTCCAAGTGATATAAAGTTATCCTTTCTAAACTTTATTGAATCTATATTTAATTTTACTGCTATATCTTCAATATGAGCTTCTAAAGCAAAGCATACTTGTGGAATTCCATAGCCTCTCATTGCACCTGCTGTTGGTAAGTTTGTATATACTGTTTTAGGCTCAACTCTTATAGAATTAAAATTATATAATGGTCTAAATTTACTTGCTGCACTCATTGCAATTGAATGTCCATGAGATGCATAAGCTCCATTATTAACAATATTATCCATGTAAATACCAAGCAGTTTTCCTTCCTTAGAAACTGCGCTTTTAATATTAAACTTCATAGCATGTCTAGTTCTTGTATCAATAAAAACCTCTTCCCTACTTAGTGAAAATCTAACAGGTCGACCATTTACCGCTAAGGTCATAGCTGCAGTTAATGGCTCAATTATTACATCTTGCTTATTACCAAAACCACCACCAACATAAGGTTTAATTACTCTAATTCGTCCCCATGGTATATCTAATGCTTGACCTACAACTCTTCTAACTATATGAGGTATTTGAGTTGAAGTTACTATCACTATTCTGTCATTACTATCAACATAAGCATAGGCGGTTTGATTTTCAAGCTGACAATGTTGTACTATACTAGTTTCATATTCCCCTTCAAATATAAAGTCTGCATTCTTAAACTCATTATCAATATCACCTATATCTATAACAGAAGAGGCAATTATATTATTTTTTCTATCTTCATGAATTTTAGGTGCATTTTCTTTAACTGATTCTTCCAGTACAAATACAGATGGTAAAATTTCGTAATCAACCTTTATTAATTTTAATGCTTTGTCCGCTATAATTTCATCCTTGGCTACTACTGCTGCAATAGCATCTCCAACTAGTCTAGCCTTATCAGTCAATATTAATCTATCTTCTACATCTCTATGTCCTGGATCTAATGAATAGGGATGACCTGCTGTTGCAAATTTTACCCTTGGTAAATCTTTAGATGTTATTATTGCATATACTCCATCTAATTTAGATGCTTCCTCTACATTTATATTTTTAACATATGCATGTGCATAAGGACTTCTAAGTACTTTTCCAACAAGCATATCCCTTTCAATAAAATCATCTGTATACTTAGCTTTTCCTGTTACTTTTGCAACAGCATCAACCCTATTTATATCGCTACCTAAAATTTTATTAGACATCGATTCACCCCTCACCCTTCATTTTTCACCCTTATACTTTTTGTAAACTATATCAATATATATTAATTATAGTATATTACGACTATTTGTTAAATACTACATAATAAGGTTCTATTTTATAAAAATGGTCTTCTTATAAAAATGGTCTTCTTATAAAAAGCCCTTCTGACTTAAACATATCCATAACAAATCTTAACTCTGTACAACCAAAATCCATAACCTTTATACACCATGAACTTATTTCTATTCCAATCTTTAATTCATTAAATATAATATCCATTCTCTTATCTGGAACAGATAAATTGTAAATAACATCATCTATAAACCTATTTAAATCATTATTATAAGGCTCAAAAGATAAACTTTCTCCTTCTTCATGTATTAATTTAAAAATATGACTATCATAAAGATATAATTTACTCATTGATAAAACAAATTTATTTAAAACATTATAGCTATTATTTTTTAATATAATAGTTTCAAAATCCTTATACTTCTGAATATTCCCAACATTTCTAGGTAATATATCGATTGTGTACATATCTCTATATTGCTTTTGTTTATAACTATCACTTATTAGCTTTTGAAATAATACCTCTATTGCTTTAGATTCTCTACCATTGTTTTCACTCATAAAAAAATCACCTCTAATATTTTTTTAACCTATAATATATTTATATTATTAAAAGAATAAAATATATTTATAACATTATTTTACTCTCTTTTATTAATTTATATTTAGTTTTAACATTACATATAAAAAAAGCGGAAGTACTCCTTGTTTTATCTAAATGATATCAAAAAATACTTCCACTTTTTCTACTATTTATATTGTTCTCTTAATAATTCTATTTCATTTTTATATCCATCTAATTCATTAGGTGTTTCTAAGAAAAATGGTAAATGTCTAAGCTTTGGATGGTTTATTATTCTGCTTATTCCTTCAAGTCCTAAGCTTCCTTCACCTATTTTTTCATGTCTATCTTTATGACTTTTAAAAGGATTCTTACTATCATTTAAATGTATAGCTTTTAATCTATCTAATCCAATTATTCTATCAAATTCGTCTAAAACATTATCTAAATCATTAACTATATCATATCCAGCATCATAAACGTGACACGTATCTAAACATACTCCTAAATGATCCTTTAATTCTACTCTTTCAATTATTTGTGCTATTTCTTCAAAACTTCTACCTATTTCAGTACCTTTTCCAGCCATTGTTTCAAGTAAAACTGTAGTTGTTTGCTCTGGTTTTAATACTGTATTTAACATTTCTACAATAAAATCTATCCCTACATCAACACCTTGTTTTACATGGCTTCCTGGATGAAAGTTATAAAGATTATTAGGTAAATACTCCATTCTAACTAAATCATCAGCCATCATTTCAGTTGCAAATCTTCTTGTATTTTCATCTGCTGAACATCCATTTAAAGTATATGGTGCATGAGCTAATATTTTAGCAAAATTATTTTCTTCCATAATTTCTAAAAGTCCAGCAACATCTTTTTCATCTATATCCTTAGCTTTTCCACCTCTAGGATTACGTGTAAAGAATTGAAAAGTGTTAGCTCCAATAGATAAAGCTTCTTTTCCCATATTTTTAAATCCCTTTGTAGTAGATAAGTGACATCCTATGTTTAACATTTATAGTCCTCCAGTACTGTTTTTTTATATTACTTTAAATATACTACAATATTTTAATACTATCAATAGATAATAATTATTATTAAATAATATATTTTAACAATTATACTCATCTCTTTCATCATTTACTTCTTCGTTTAATATTGTAACAATAAATTCTTCTATTGTATTATATCCATAATCATAAGCTAAACTTTTCAACATATATTTTTCATCTTCATCTATTTCTAATAATATTTCTGTTTTGTATTGACCATCTATTTTTTCTCTTATTCTTTTTTCCACTTTATTCTTATCTTTAATATCAGAGTAAAATCCATAAATTATAATAACAATATAAAAAATAATAAATACCTTATGTAATATACTACTATTTATAAAATCCATATTTTTTTACTCCTCATAATTTTCAATCCATGGATCATATATACAAACTTGCTTAATATATTCAGTTATGCTTTTATTATCTTTTATAGCTTTATCTCTAAGCTTTCTCTCATCATTTCTTGATAATCTTAAAATTACAGTTTCTGTTTTAATTCCCATAAATCTACACCCCTTAATTGAGCTTATAGCTATTTAATTTTGTATAATATATTTTATTATGTATACTAATAAAATATTACAATAATGCTAAAATGGATTATATCAATATAAACTATGATATAATCCATAAAAATATTATTCTTATCTAATTTTTATTATTATTGGATCTAATTATTCCTCTAAATATAAGACTTTATTTGATACGGTTAAGCAATATAACTCAACTTGCTAATATGTAGTAAAAGATATTTGTAATTTATTCACTACTGTCATCAAATGATTTAAAGGAGCTTACTATGTTATTAAGTTAATCACAAATTAAGTTACATAATCATATTATAATTTTGAGAGATAAAAAAATAAGGAGTGTATAATATGTTAAGAATTTTAGTAACTGGTGCAAATAATGAAAAAGGACGAAAAGAGCTTAGATAATTTGAAAAATTCCTAAATAGAGTATTTAGAATACTGTATAAATCAAGAGTTAAATCCATCAAAATTTGTTACTACAAAGGAAATTGTGCACGTATTAATAAAACTACTGAAAGTTCATTTAATAATGGCGATATATTACAATACTTTCCTAATGAATTTTCAGAAGCAATACAAGACGCCACCTATGGACAACAACAATCCAATTTAATCCATCAAGCAAATGAATTTCAGGGTGTTAATCTGATTTATGCTGTTGATACTGACTAATGAAACTATATTTCATAAACTTAAATTAACTTAGATGCAATAACAGTAAGAGGTCATATATAACAGCCTTCTATGATAAAGTTAAATTATTATATAAGGCTGTTTTTTTAACTTTTTTGAAAACTTTCGATAAATTTAGCAAAGCTGAATTAAAATATATATTACAAAAAATCCCCTTAGGTATTTTTAATCTTCACTTTTCATTTTAAACTCACCTACAACTTCCTATTTATCTAGCAATTTAATAAATAACTAACTCGTATAAAGTTAAATATTTCTTCACAATTTCACGCCATTATTTATCATTTAATCCAGATGTTCTTTTATATTATAAGCATTTTATCATATATTAAAATATTAGAATTAACTTTTGAAGCTGAACCAAATTTTTTTACATTTGTGTACATATTTTTCCTCAAATTAATTTGTTTATACTATTATACCATTAAGAGTTTTTCTTAATATATATATTTAATGCCTTTATCAGCAGTATTAATGCATATACACCTAATATTGAAATAGTAAGTATTAAGACTATGTTTATCCAAGCAATTATTCCTGTAAACAACATTTTTTTATTACCTCCTATATACTTTTTATTACTCTTCCTTATAGCAAACAATTGGAGTTCCAGGCTCTATATTTTCGTATATTTTTTTAGCTAAATATAATGGTGCATTTACACATCCATGACTACCATCACTTTTATAAATTGACCCACCAAATGATCCTCTCCAACTTGCATCATGTATTCCTATATTACAATTGAATGGCATCCAATACTTAACATCAGAACTATATCCAGCACCTTTTAAAGTTGCATTTTTTTGCTTATAATTTAATATATAGGTTCCTTGTGGTGTTGCATTACCCCTACTTATATTACCAGTTACAACATCCCCTTGAACAATTAACTTTCCCTCTTTATAAAACCATAAACACTGATTAGTTAAGTTTATTTCTACATAAGTATTACCAATATCATTTTCCCTAGTTCCCCATGCTTCTTGTATATATACTGGCTTTTTCTTTATTTTTTCTCCACCTTTTATATTTTCCATTAACTCTTCAAATTCTTTGCTCTTATCAATTTTCCAACCATAATTTCCACCTACTACATCAATCGTTTTTCCAGTAGTTGTTTTAAAACTACGTGTCTTTCCATAAGTATCATATTTACTACTTAATTCATTCAAATACTCTTTAATTTTCTTTTCATTAAAAACAACATTCATAGATTGATCTACTTCTAACCACTCATTAATAATACTTCCATCTAAAATTTCTATTTCTTCATCAAAGGTATAGTAAATTTCAGTGGATACATATTTATTTAATTCCTTTTGCGCATCTATAACCTTTTCACTAGTTGAAGTAAAATCAGGATATTCATAAGCATTTATTTCTTCTAAATCAATTATTTTTCTTCCTATCAATACAGAATTCAATATATATGCATACAGATAGTCTTTATTAACCTTATTACCGTATATCTCCTCAACTATATCATAATCAGTTCCATTAAAGTGAAAACAAGCATCTAATGGTTCTATAATATTTTCTTTTCTGAAACAAGATAATTTGTTAAACTCTTCATCAAGCAAAGCTTTTTCATAATTATAAACATTATTTATATTATATATATTCTTAGAAAATAAAAATTTAGGCCACAAAAATCCATTTTGATTTTTCTTTAATTCTCCTATTTTATCTGTTCCTTTATATTCAAAATTGATTGTATCCCCCTTGATATATTCTACAACATCATCTCTTTCTCTAATTTCAATAACATAATCAGATGATGCATTTAATAATTTTATATCGGCCTCTTCTACAGTTTTAAAGGATACATTTACACCATTTATGTAAGTTCCATAAAAAAAATGCTTATTAAAATAAATAGAAATTAATAGATATATTATTACTATAGTAAAAATAGTAGTTATAATAGAGAACATTATACTACCTTTTCTATTCTTATCCAAAAACCTATCCCCCCTTATGTTCTTTCTAAAACGGCTTGTACATTATATTATTATGTAATTATTTCTAATTTTAAGACAAATAAAAAAAATAATAATCAAATGAATATAACATTTCATTATTATTTCTAATTTATTATTTACATTAATGGGGCAATTAACTTTAAAATACCTCCACCAATTTTATAAAATATATTTAATTTATTGTAATCTTCTATAGTTACATGCTTACATAATTTCAATGTATTTTGGAAATCACTTTCTATATCCTTTATTACATTAGTTTTATAAAAGAAGGTAGCGCATTCAAAATGAAGATATAAACTTCTAAAATCTAAATTTATTGTTCCTACTACAGCCTTTTCATCATCACTAGAAAATACTTTAGCATGTACAAACCCTGGTGTGTACTCATATATCTTTACCCCAGCTTGTATAAGTTCCGAATAATAGGTTCTAGCTAACATAAATGCACTTTTTTTATCCGGTATACTTGGTAATATTAATTTTACATCTATTCCCCTTTTAGCAGCATAAGTTAAAGCTGTCATCATTTCATTATCAATAATTAAATAAGGCGTCATAATATGAACATATTCTTTAGCTGTTGCTAATATATCTAAATATACATTTTCACCAACATTCTCATTATCTAAAGGACTATCTCCATAAGGCATTACATAACCACTAGCATTAAGTTCTTCCTTTTCAATAGATATGTACTTTTCAAAATCATCATGATCTTTCTCATTAATATTCCACATTTGCAAGAACATTAATGTAAAACTTTTTACTGCTTCTCCAGTTATCATTACTGCAGTATCCTTCCAATGACCATACTTTTCAATACGATTTATATACTCATCACCTAAATTTATTCCACCATTAAATGCTACTTCCCCATCGATTACAAGTATTTTCCTATGATCTCTATTATTTTGTGCTGTTGAAAGAACTGGTTTAATAGGAGAAAACATCTTACACTTTATTCCCTTTTTTTTAATATATTCAGGATAGTCATATGGTAATAATGATAATGCACACATACCATCATACATAAATCTAACCTCAACACCTTCTTTAACCTTTTCTTCTAATAATTCTAAAATTGAATTCCACATATAGCTTTCTTCAACAATGAAATATTCCATAAAAATAAACTTTTTAGCATTTTTTATTTGTACTTTCATTTCTTCAAATTTTTCTTCACCTAAGGAAAAATATTTTACATCTGTATTTTTATAAATTGGATATCCACCTATATTAACCATATACTTTGCTAAATTAGCTACCTGCTTGTCTACTTTTTCTAATTCATTAATAGCCTCTTCATCTTGTGATAAATGCTGTTGTGTTTCATCTATAATTTTTAATAGCTTATAATTAATTAGTTTACTTTCAACTTGGAATTTCACAAATAAATAAAATAATGCACCAAAAACAGGTGATATAACTAAAAGTAACATCCAAGCTAATTTAAATGATGGATTTTCATTTTTATTTAGAATATATATTACTAAAATTGCTGTAAGTATTGTAAATCCACCATATATATATGGAAGATCTTCACTTAACCACATAAATGCTAATCCTAAAATTGTGATTTGTATAAGTAATATAACAATTATCATTAATATTCTTCCATAAATAACATTAAAAACTTTTTTCTTGCCTGCCTTCATAAACATCTCCTTAAATGTATTTTAAAATAAAGGCAGTAATAAAATATATTTTACTGCCTTTAGGTATTAAATTAAATTATCATCTTTTAATAAATTATATAGTGTAGGATTAAAATTAAATGTATTAATTAGGTTATCAACTTCTTTTAAAGATTTTTCCTTTTTCTCTTTTGAAATATTTGTTTTAGAGGCTCTTATTAAAATATTTTTAGGAGAATGAGAAATGTCTATAAATTCTAATAGTTGTGTTTTATATCCTGCAGCCTCTAATAAGTTAGCTCTTACACTATCTGTCATTAAAGCGGCTACCCTTTCTTGAATTATTCCATACTTAGTTAATATTGATAATTCATCTGCTTTCATTTGAGCATTAAACTCATGCTGACAACATGGTACAGAGAAAATAAATTTACTATTCCATTTAACCGCATTATATAAAGCATAATCTGTTGCTGTATTACATGCATGTAAAGTTATTACCATATCAACTTTATTATTATATTTGAATCCATTAATATCACCTAACTCAAAATGTAAATTATCATATTTATATCTTTGAGCTATTTCATTACATTTTTTAATTACATCTTCCTTTAAATCTAATCCAATCATCTTTACATTTATTTTTTTTATTTCTACGAAATAGTAATATAATACAAATGTTAAATATGATTTCCCACATCCAAAATCTAATATAGTTAACTCTTTATAATCATTCTTTTTAATTTCATCATCTATTATTTCTATAAATCTATTTATTTGCTTATATTTATCATATTTAGAGTTAATAACTTTCCCTTCCTTAGTAAATACTCCTAAGTCTATAAGAGGTTCTATAATCATCCCCTCTTTTAATATATAGTTTTTCTCTTTATTATGACCTTTTTTAACTATTTTAACATTATCAGATTTTTTCTTACTTAAAAATACTTTTCCCTTTTTAGATATTTTCATATCATATGTACAATTATTTGACCATGCAGAAAGTTGTTTATAAGCTCCAGTTATGCACTCGCATACTTTTTCATTTATACTTTCTACATCTATGTTTTCATGAAAAACTTGTTTATCAGTAAATTTCTCTATTTGATAAAATTTTCCCTTATTAGTTTCCTTTAAATTAATTGTTATTTTATTGTACTTAACATCTTTATTAAGCTTATTACTTATAACAACCTTAATTATGTCATCTTTAAACATTTCATCTAATATCTTTTTTAATTCTTCCATATGTATCTCACCTTATTTATGTATAATATAATATCATTTTAATTTATATAATATCATTTTTCCATTATTAATTATATATGTTAATTTGAATTATTCAAATTTTTATTAAATATTCTAAAAAATAAATGGCTAGCATATATACTAGCCATTTATTTTTTAATAATTTTCTTTTATATTTTGACCCTTTTTACCTTTTCTATGTTCACATCCACAATTATTTGCTTTCTTTTCTTTTTCTTGTTGACTTGAGCAACAACAGCTATGCTTTTCACCCATAGTATTAATTCCTCCTATATGAAAATACATTATAATGTTTATCTTACATTACAAAGTTATTTTACTCATATATAAATATATCATGCTATGTAATTACAGTACTAATTAGTAGTATTATGCAATCTATAATTTATACTATAAAGAATCCAGCTGCAATTATTAAATACACTGCAACTAATTGAGCTCCTTCTAACCAATTTGATTCTCCATCACTAGCTACTTTATTGGCAATCAATACTGATACTATAAGAGCAATTAGTTCAAATTGATTAAATATTATAGTCATAGGTGTAAACATAAGACTTAAGAATATAAGCACTGGGGCTACAAATAAAATTATTTGCATACTTGAACCTATTGCAATTTCAATTGCAACATCCATTTTATTTTTTAAAGCCATAGTAATTGCTGTAGTATGTTCAGCTGCATTTCCTATTATAGGAATTAATATAATTCCTACAAATGATTCACTTAATCCCAATTTTCCTGTTATTCCTTCTACTCCATCAACTAAAAATTCACTTTCTATGGCAATAAAAACAGTAGCTACTATTAAAATAATTATAGCCTTTTTTAAAGACCATTTTGCTTTTCCCTCTTCTTCATCATAATTTACTGCATATAATTCTTTATGAGTAAAAAATGAAAATACTAAGCTTAATATATATATTATAAACATTATAACTGCTACTACTAAGCTCAATCCTTCATATCTAGTATTTAACAAATTATTTGGAAAAGTATGAGTAAATACTGCTGGTATTGATAATCCAATAACTGCAAATAATAACATACTAGATGTAACTTCAACTATATTTTTATTAAATTTTTGATTTTTATGCTTAATTCCTCCCATGAGCATACTAGCACCTAATACTAATAAAATATTACCTATAATTGATCCCGCAATAGATGATTTAACTACTTCAAATAAACCTTGCTTTAATGCAAAAAATGAAATTATTAATTCTGTTGCATTTCCAAAGGTTGCATTTAAAAATCCTCCAATTTTAGGACCTGCATAAAATGATATTTCTTCTGTACCTTCTCCCATTAAACCTGCAAGAGGTATAATTGATAATGCTGCCAAAATAAACATTACTGTTGGAGAAAAATTCATAAATTTCCCTATTATGCTGATTGGAATAAAAATCAACATATATTTTAAGAACTTCATATATATCACATCCAATTCATTTCAATATATGATGTATTTTTCCCATTATCCCAAGATATTATTATAAAAAAAGCTATCTATGAAAAAACTCATAGATAGTTTAATTTTTTTTACTTTATATTTAATCCTAATAATCTACTTAAATCTAATGCTTGCATTGTTGTTACTGTAGTTCCATATATATTAGAAATATCTACATCAATTCCTGTAATATCACAAGTAGTTAAATCCATTTTACCTAAAAATGTTTTATTAAAAAATCCGTTTGTAAAATTACAATTATCAAAGGTTACTTTATCTAATTTTACCTCTTGGAATATACTTTCTATCATATTACATTCAATAAAATTAACACTTACTATTTTACTATAAGAAAAATTAGAATATTTTCCTAATATATTTTCAAATAATACATTTTTAAAACTACATTCATCAAAGCGTGTACCTATTAATTTACAATTGATAAATTGTGCTCTATGTATACTTCCACCACTAAATGATACATTAGATAAATCACAATTTTTAAATATTGTATCTATTAAATCAACTCTTTCAAAATTACAGTCTATAAAAGTTATATTATCAAATATACATGAATCTATTGTTAAACCTATATCATTCTTATCTTCAATATCTGTATTTTCTATAATCTTATTTTGTATTTTTTCACTATAGATAAATTCTTCTCTTAAATCTATTATTTTTCCAACATCATCAATAAATTTAGGATTTTGTATTTTAATTAACTTTGTCATTAAATCCTCTCCTCGCTTATATATCACATATATCATTATATATTATCTAAATAATATATGATATACATAATATATACTTAGAAAATGAAAGGTTTGATATTATATCTTTTCCATACTTCTAGTTGCAACTAAATCAATTCCTGTATTTAATATATTCTTTATAATAATATCACCTAGCTTTATTGGAGCTAAAACAGTAATACTATTTATTATCTTCATAGCCTGAAAATTTAACTCTTTAGGTATAGCTCCATTTGTCTTTACTGGTAAAACTGGTAAAGCGGCAGACTTAATCTTTACAGTTGATGTAATAACTCTAACTGGATTAATAACCTCATTTAATCCATATTCTTCTCCACGCCTGCATGTATTACCTTTTACTATCTTATTATCTATATCTACAGTTAAATGACATCCCATTGGGCAACATATACATATTAACTCTCTATTCATATTACTTGTCATCCTCCACTGATATAATTAAATCCTCTTTTATACCATCTAATTTAGATTTACTCAAAACTATCTTTTCCATTTCAGCTGGAGCCAAATGTTCTTTTTTAAACTCTGAAATTATATCATTACCAGACTTTACGACTATCTTCTTGTGAGTGTATACATTATTTACCCTCATAAAGACTATAAGCTTATCTTTTATAGATTCTACATTCAGCTTCTGTGGTATAGTGTAAGTTATATTAGATCCATTAATTATATTTACATATTTTGCAGATTTTAATTTTCCACTTAAATATTCATAAACACACTTTCCAGCTCTTTTAGCCTCTTCACTAACAAAATCAACTAAATCATGTACATGAAGTACGTTACCACAAGCAAATACTCCTTCCATAGATGTTTCCATACTTTCGTTTACTATAAGGCCATTTGTTCTTTTATCTTTTTCTATACCAGCTTTTATAGATAATTCATTTTCAGGAATTAAACCAATAGATAATAATAAAGTATCCACATTAAACTCTTTTTCTGTTCCCTTAATAGGTACTCTATTATCATCAACCTTTGCTATAATAACTTTTTCTAATCTATTTTTACCTATTATATCTATTACAGTATGAGATAAATATAAAGGTATATTATAGTCATTTAAACACTGAACTATATTTCTATTTAACCCATTAGAATATGGCATTAATTCAACAATACCTTTTACTTTTGCACCTTCTAAAGTCATTCTTCTTGCCATTATAAGGCCAATATCCCCAGAACCTAGTATTAATACCTCTCTACCAGGCATATATCCTTCCATATTTATATATCTTTGAGCTGTTCCTGCTGTTAAAACTCCTGATGGTCTATCTCCAGGTATAGCAATAGCACCCCTGGTTCTTTCTCTACATCCCATTGCAAGCACTAACGATTTTGCTTTTAATTTCATATATCCATCTTTTGTATTAATTACATGTATAGTTTTATCCCTTTCTATTTCTAAAACCATTGTATCAAGCTTAATTTCTATGTCTGTTTTTTTAACCATATTAATAAATCTTTCCGCATATTCTGGTCCTGTAAGTTCTTCTTTAAATGTATGAAGTCCAAAGCCACTATGAATACATTGATTTAAAATGCCGCCTAATTCCTTATCTCTTTCTACTATTAATATTTTATCTACACCTTGCATTTTAGCCTCATATGCAGCACATAGTCCCGCTGGTCCACCCCCTATTACTATTAAATCAAATACCATTTAAATTCACCTCCTATTTGCTTTTTCCATACAAAATAATAGAATCATTTTTTTCTAATAATACATCCTCCATTTTTATATTTAATTCTCTAGCAATAATTTCTTGAACTCTTGGGCCACAAAAACCGCCCTGACATCTTCCCATTCCAGGTCTACATCTTCTTTTTACTCCATCTAATGTTATTTTTCCAAAGGAGTTCTTTATTATATCAACTATTTCTCCTTCAGTAATACCTTCACATCTGCATATCATCCTGCCATATAAAGGTTGATTTTTAATTAATTCTTCCTTTTCAAGTGGTGATAACTCCGACATCCGAACTTGTGTTCTCACTTCGATAAAATTATCATTTTTCATTAAATTTAATCCAGAATTTCTTAATAATTTAATAATATCCTCTGCTATAGCAGGTGCTGATGATAAGCCAGGTGACTTGATTCCTGCTACATCTATAAAGCCCTTCACCTCTGAATCTTCACCTATAATAAAATCATTAATAGTAGAAGTTGCTCTTAAGCCTGAAAATGTTCTTATACTTTCTTTAAAGTCTATTTTTTCAGTTATATGAGCTACAGATTTTCTTATATACTTTAAACCTTCACTTGTTGTATTTAATGATTCTTTATCTTCTAAATCTACTGCATTTGGACCTACTAAAATATTACCATGTACTGTAGGAGTTACTAATATACCTTTTCCAACTTTTGATGGGCAAGGAAATATTGTATGATTAACTATATTACCTTGTGACTTATCCATTACATAATATTCACCTTTTCTTGGTATTATTTTAAACTTTTCCTTGCATATCATATTATGAATTTTATCTGCGTAAATACCTGCCGCATTTATAATATACTTAGCTTTTATTTCTTTTCCGTCTTTAATCTTAATAATAAAAATTTCTTCTAATTTATCAATTGATACTACTTCACTCTCTAATATTATATCTCCTCCATTTTTATAACCATTTTCCATAAGTGCTATGGTATATTCAAAGGGTCCTATTATTCCTGCTGTTGGTGCATATAAAGCACCTATAACCTCTTTTGATATATTAGGTTCAAGTGATAATACCTCTTCTTTATTTAATATCTCTAATCCCTTAACACCATTAGTATTTCCATTGATGAAGAGGTCCTTAATAACTTTTAAATCTTCATTATTAAAAGCTAAAACTAAAGACCCTATTCTTTTGAAGGGAACAGATAACTCACTACAAATCTTTTCAAACATATCATTCCCTCTAACATTATATTTTGCCATTAGCGTACCACACTTTGGATCATATCCTGCATGAATAATTGCTGAATTAGCTTTGGTAGTTCCCATAGCTACATCATTTTCTTTTTCAACTACTGCTACTTTTAAATTATATTTAGTTAACTCTCTAAAAATAGATGCTCCTATAACTCCAGCTCCAATTATTAAAACATCATACATAAAACTCACTCCTTTTTTTATTAAAATAAAAAAATCAAGTATAAAAACACGAAGAATTATCTTCTGTTTTTATACTTGACTCTACTTTTTATATTCTTATTTAACTTATTATATTATAACATTTTTCATATAATTTTATCAATTACTCTTCCCAATGTTGTGCTCTAGTAACAGCTTTCTTCCATCCGCTATATAGCTTTTCTCTATCTTCAATGCTCATTCTTGGTTCATACTTTTCACCAACATACCAATCCTTTGAAATTTCATCAATATTATTAAAATATCCTACGGCTAATCCTGCTAAATACGCTGCTCCAAGTGCTGTTGTTTCTGTTATTATAGGCTTACATACTTCAATATTAGTTATATCTGATTGAAATTGCATTAATAATTTATTTTTACTAGCTCCTCCATCAACCTTTAAAGTATTAATCTTACATCCAGCATCCTCTTCCATTGCATTAATCAAATCCTTAACTTGATATGCAATAGCCTCAAGCGAAGCTCTAATTATATGATTTTTATTTGAACCTCTAGTTAATCCAAAAATTGATCCTCTAGCATACATATCCCAATAAGGAGCTCCAAGTCCAACAAAAGCTGGAACTACATAAACGCCACCATTATTTTTTACCTTTTTAGCAAAGTATTCTGAATCTTGAGCATCAGCTAATAAGCCCATTTCATCTCTTAACCATTGAATTATTGCTCCTCCCATAAAAACAGACCCTTCTAAAGCATAATTAACCTTGCCATTTAATCCTATTGCTATAGTTGTTAAAAGTCCATTTTTACTTTCAACTAGTTCTTCCCCAGTATTCATTAACAAGAAACATCCTGTACCATATGTATTTTTAGCATCTCCTTTATTAAAGGCTGCTTGCCCAAAAAGAGCCGCTTGTTGATCTCCAGCTATTCCAGCTATAGGAACCTTAATATTATCCTTACCTCCTAAATTAACGTATCCATATACTTCAGAAGAGCTTTTAACCTCTGGTAACATAGATATAGGAATATCTAATTTATTTAATATTTTTGTATCCCATTTTAATTCCTTAATATTAAAAAGCATAGTTCTTGAAGCATTAGTGTAATCAGTTACATGAACTCTGCCATTTGTAAGCTTCCAAAGTAACCATGTATCAACTGTTCCAAAAAGCAATTTACCTTTATCAGCTTTTTCTCTAGCACCTTCCACATTATCTAATATCCACTTGACTTTTGTAGCTGAAAAATATGCATCTATTAATAAGCCTGTATTTTCCTTAATATATTTATCAAAACCATCTTTTTTTAAATTTTCACATATATCTGCAGTTCTTCTACATTGCCAAACTATTGCATTATATACTGGTTCTCCAGTTTCTTTATCCCATACTATTGCAGTTTCTCTCTGATTAGTAATTCCTATTGCTGCTATTTGCTCTGGTGATATGTTAGTCTTAGCTAAGACTTCTTGTAAAACACCATATTGTGATGCCCATATCTCCATAGGATCATGTTCAACCCATCCCTCATTAGGATATATTTGATTAAATTCTTTTTGTGCTATTCCATATATATTTTGTTCTTTGTCAAATATTATAGCTCTTGAACTTGTAGTTCCTTGATCTAAAGCTAAAATATATTTTTCCATACCCTTACCTCCTATGAAAATACTAATATTGTTATATAATAGCATATTTCTATTTTAGTATAAAGATTTTATTATCTATTAAATAATAAAAGGCTATATTGATTTATTTTACTTAAATTAAATTTTTAAAATAAATTTATATAGCCTTTAAAATATTATTTTTTTGAGTTATTTAGATTTTTTAAATTACTTAAATTTATTTCTAATATATTAATTCCAAATTCAAAGGATCCATTGCTTGTATTTAATGTACTAATATCTAGTTTATCTAATTTAATTCCATATGTGTCAGTACCATAAGCTTGTACTATCTTTTCTATATCAATGCTTAAAACCTTATCTTTTAATGTAAATCCCTCTATATCGTTAATAGATTTTGTTAAAAGTGCAATAGACCCCTTAACTAATGGATTAGAAGAATTCTTTTTAGAAATTTGAAAACTATTAATATCAATATAAATTACATTATTTTTAAAACTAGAAATTGTCATGGATGTATCAAAATCAATATTTAATCCAACTAGCTTATAAATTCCACTTGCAGTAATTGTCTTTCCTAAGTCTAATTTTTTTATTATTGTTTTATCTTGCAATGCCAGTAAATTTAATATGTCGTCTTTTGATAAATTTAATACTAAATTTTTTAATTTCATTTATTTCATTCCTTTAATACTAAAGTTTTATTCATAAAATTATATTCTTTAGTTAAAATTTAATTCCTATATTTTTGTTAATATATTATTACACATCTTTATAGTATAAAAATAAAATAATATATATACCTTTTTTCTTTTTATACAACAAGGGGATGATAAATTGGAAAACTTCAAAGATTTAGCTATAAGTGATAAAGATTTATTTAATAATTTTTTAAAGGATTATACTAATAAATCTTATGAATACTCATTTACCGCTTTATATTTATGGAGAGATTTGTGTAATACAAAATACTCCATAATAGATAATTGTCTAATAATAAAAAAAGAAACTAATGATGGCCCATTTTTTATGATGCCTCTAGGATATGATAAATCAAAACTTGAGGAATTAATCCTTAAGTTAAAATCACTATCTACTGATGATAATATTTATTTATTAGGTGATATTGAAGATAGCTTTATATCTGATTTAAAAAACTATACTAATTTACCTTTTAAAATTATTGAAAATAGAAATACCTTTGAATATGTCTATTTAACCAATGACTTACTAAACTTAGAAGGTAAAAAATATCATCAAAAGAAAAACCATTATAATTCTTTTATAAATTCCTATAAATATACAATTACTTCAATAGATAGTGAAGAAAAAATAAATGATTGCTTAGATTTATTATCCAAGTGGCACAAAAAAAGAATCAATCTTTGTAAAGAACTTCTGATAGAAACAAAAGAAATAACTGATTTACTTCATAATCTAAGCTATTTAAATTTATATTCAATTGCTATTTATGTTGAAAATTCTTTAGTTGGATTCTCTATTGGCGAAATACTGAGAGATACTGCTATAATTCATATTGAAAGATGTGATATTAATTATAAGGGTGTATATTCATTTATAAATAGAGAGTTTATCAAAAAGGATTTTTCTGAAACAAAATTTATTAATAGGCAAGAAGATTGTGGTAGCACTGGCTTAAGAAAATCTAAGCTTTCATATAACCCGTTATATTTACTAAAAAAATCATTAATAATAATATAAAGGAAGCTGATATATCAGCTTCCTTTATATTATATTTATTATCTTAAAACAGCACCTAATTTATGTTCTAATGCTTTAAGAATCTTATCATGAACCTTAGCTATATCTTTATCTCCTAAAGTTTTCTTTTCATCTCTATATGCTATTGCATAAGCTATAGATTTCTTTCCTTCTGGTATTTGTGCACCTTTGTAGATATCAAATAATTGAACTTTTTCTACTAGGTTTCCACCAGCTTTTCTTATTGTTTCTTCTATATCAGCAACTAATATAGAATCATCACAAAGTAATGCAATATCTCTTGTTACTGCTGGGAATTTTGGTAATGCCTTATATTTCTTATTTGTATTTGAAGCTTCAAATAAAGCATCTAAGTCTAATTCTGCAACATAACAATCAACGTCTACTCCATAGTTTTCAGTTACATCTGGATGTATTTCTCCAAAAACACCTGCTTTTTTATTTCTTACCATAAGAGCTGCTGTTTTTCCTGGATGATAACTTGGATTTTCGCTTTCTCTTGCATATTTAGCCTTAACACCTAGTCCTTCTACTACATTTTCAACTATTCCTTTAAGATCTAAATAATCACAATCTCCATAAATACCAATTGTTAAAATATTCTTTTCAGTTGGTAATTGTCTTTCATCTTCGTTAGGAATGTATACTCTACCAATTTCAAATAATCTTACATAATCGTTATTTCTTGAATAGTTTCTTCCTAAACATTCCATCATTGAAGGAAGTGTTGTTGTTCTCATAACACTATAGTCTTCACCTAATGGATTTTTAATTTTAACTACATTTCTTAATTCGCTGTCTTGAGGTATATTAACTTTATCAAATACCTTAGGAGACACAAATGAGTAACTAATAGATTGGTTTACTCCACTACCTACCATTATATCTATAACTGTATCACTTAATAATTCAGTTTTAGATTTTGGTTCTCTCTCTGTTGAAACCTTAAATATAGTTGTAGGAATTTTATCATATCCATAAATTCTAGCTACTTCTTCAGCTATATCTTCTTTTATAGCTATATCAATTCTAAATGTTGGTATAGTTATAACTAAATCATCACCATTAATAGTAGTCTTTAAATCTAATGAATCTAAAGCACTCTTCATTTCTTCTTTTGAAATTTCAGTTCCTAAGAATTTATTTATCCAATTAGAATCTACAGTTATAGAACCTTCTTCTTTTACTGAGTTGTAAATGTCAATAGTTCCTTCCATAACTTCTCCGCATTCTAATTCACAAATTAAAGCACATGCTCTATCTATTGCAAGTTTTGCTAAGTTTGGATCAATATCTTTATCAAATCTTGAAGAACTTTCTGATCTTAAATTTAACTTTTTAGAACTTACTCTTATGTTAGTTCCCTCAAAGTTAGCTGATTCAAAGATTACTTCTGTAGTATCATCTTGAATTTCAGAGTTTAATCCACCCATAATTCCAGCTACAGCTACAGATTTAGAACCATCTTTAATCATTAAGATGCTTGAATCTAATTCTCTTTCTATTTCATCTAAAGTTGTAAACTTTTCTCCATCTTGAGCAGCTTCAACAACTATGTTTTTACTTTCTATTTGTCTTGCATCAAAAGCATGCATTGGTTGACCAAGTTCTAACATAACAAAATTAGTTATATCAACTATATTGTTTATAGGTCTAACACCAGCTTCTAAAAGTCTTTCTTGCATCCAACCTGGTGATGGCATTACTTTAACATTCTTAACGCCTTTAGCCATGTATCTTCTACATAAGTCACTTTTAATTTCAACCTTTAATTCATCATTTATATTTGATGAACATTTAGCTTCATACTCAAAGTTTGGCATTTTATAAGCTGTTCTTAAAGTTGCAGCTGTTTCTCTAGCCATACCAACTATACTTAAACAATCTGGTCTATTAGAAGTTATTTCAAAATCTAATATTGCTTTGTTTAATCCTAAATATTCTTTAATATCCATTCCAAGTGGAGCATCAGCTGGTAAAATCATTAATCCATGAACTGGTTCATCTCCAGCAATTCCTAATTCTTCTTCAGAACAGAACATACCGTTAGATACTACCCCTCTCATTTTACCTTTTTTGATTTCACTTCCATCAGCTAAAATTGATTTGTGAAGAGCAACTGGTACTATATCTTGCTCCTTCATATTAGTTGCAGCTGTTACTATTTGTATTTCTTCATCTGCCCCTATGTTAACTTGACAAACATTTAATCTATCTGCATCTGGGTGTTTTTCTATTTTAGTAATTTTACCAGTAACAATATTTTTTATGTTATCACCTTGTATAATAACCTCTTCTAAAGCCGAGCCTGAAAGAGTTAATTTATCTCCTAATGTATGTGGATCTACGTTAACTTCAGCGTAGTCCTTAAGCCAATTATATGGTACTTTCATCTTACTTTACCTCCTAATTAAAATTGATTTAAAAATCTCATATCACTTTCGTATAATCCTCTTATATCGTCAATGCCATACTTAAGCATAACCATTCTATCTACACCAAATCCAAAAGCAAATCCGCTATAAACTTCAGGATCTATACCACAATTCCTTAAAACATTAGGATGAACCATTCCACAACCTAATATTTCAATCCAACCGCTACCTTTACATACTCTGCATCCCTTCCCTTCACAAACGAAGCAAGTTGCATCCATTTCAGCTGATGGCTCAGTAAATGGGAAGTGGTGAGGTCTAAACTTAGTTACAACCTTATCTCCAAACATCTTCTTAGCAAATAATTCTAAAGTCCCTTTTAAATCTGCAAAAGTAACTCCCTTATCAATTACTAACCCTTCCATTTGATAGAATATTGGTGAATGTGTAGCATCTACAGCATCTGATCTATAAACCTTACCTGGAGATATCATCTTTATTGGAGGTTCTTGATTTTCCATTGTTCTAATTTGTATTGGAGAAGTTTGAGTTCTTAAAACTATATTATCATTAATATAGAAAGTATCTTGCTCACTTCTAGCTGGATGATCCTTTGGAATATTTAAAGCTTCAAAATTATAATGATCTAGTTCAACTTCTGGTCCATCTTCTATGCTGAATCCCATTGAAATAAATATTTCCTTCATTCTTTCTAATGTTAAATCAAGTGGATGTCTCTTACCTATTACATTTTTCTTTCCAGGAAGAGATATATCAATTATTTCACTTGCAAGCTTAGCATTTTTTTCTTTAGTTTTGATTGCAGTTCCAACCTCTTCTAATTTTTGTTCAACTTCACTTTTAGCTTCATTAACTAACTTACCAACTATAGGTCTTTCTTCTGGAGTTAATGAACCCATTCCTCTTAATATTGTAGTAAGCTCACCTTTTTTACCAAGGTACTTAACTCTTATTTCTTCTAATGTTCCACTGTTTTCAGCAGCAGATATTTCATTAAAAGCAGCTTCTTTAATTGCTAATAATTTTTCTTGCATTTTTATTCTCCCTTCTTATTGATTAATAAAATTTGGCGCAAAAAAAGGATATTCAGTCCCAAACAGGGACGGAATATCCGCGTTACCACCCTAATTGGTATTTTATTTTATAATAAAATACCCATCTTAATTAAATAACGGTTTTAACCGCTAACTACTACTATAACTTCACAGTTAGGACTCCTGAGGGAACTTCAATATAACTTTATATAAAAAGACTTCCAGTCTAAGGTCTTTTCTCCCTGCATATTCCACTATATCTACTTTCTCATTCACTGTCTTTCAATATTTATTTACAATTTATTATACAAATATCCAATATTTTTTTCAATACCTTATTTAAAATTTATTTTACATAAACTTTGTCTTACTTTCTCGAATAATATTATAGAGGTTGCAACACCAACATTTAATGACTCTGCTCCACCAGGCATTGGGATTTTAACTTTCTTATCAGCTAATTCAAAAATTTCTTCACTTATACCATTGCCTTCATTTCCTACAGATAATATCACCTTGCCGCTTAGGTCTTCTTCGAAAAAGTTCTTTGACTCTTCTAAAGATGTGGCAACTAAACTAAACCCATCATCCTTTAACTTTTTTAATAAAGTTAAATCATTATCATAAATTATTGGTGTATAAAATATAGAACCCATTGTTGATCTAATTGTTTTATCATTATATATATCAACTGTTCCTTTAGTTAAAATTATACCATTTACACCAGCAGCATGAGCTGTTCTAATAATAGTTCCTAAGTTTCCAGGGTCTTGAACCTTATCACACAATAAGTAAAAATCTCCATTTATATCATTTATAGAATTATTTATATTAGCTATAGCAATAATACCTTGTGTATTTTCTGTTGAAGATAATTGAGCAAACAGTTCATTTTTCATTTCGTATATCTTAATACTATCCATATATTCACTTAAATAATCATCTAATTTTACTTTCCCATTTTCATTTACTATTACATACTCAATTTTACACTTTGCTTTAAAAGCTTCTTGAACTAATCTAAAACCTTCTATGATATATTTATTTTCCTTTACTCTGTGCTTTCTTTCTTTTAACTTTTTTGTATATTTAAATAATGTATTGTCTTTACTTTCAATGACTATCAAATTTTCACCTCTTATTTTTTTCTAATTAGAATATCTTCTAAATTACTTAAATCATCAGCTGATCCTATAGCTACAATAATATCATCATCTTCTAATATATCTTCAGCCTTAGGTGATATGTTTATGCTTTCGCCTTTTTTAATTGCCATTATATTAATTCCATAACTGCTTCTTAATTTAAGCTCTTTTAAAGTTTTTCCACTCCACTCATTTAAAACTTTAAGTTCCATTATACTATAATCAGGTGATAACTCAATGAAATCTAAAATACTAGCAGAAACTAAATTATGAGCAACTCTTACTCCCATATCTTTTTCAGGTAATACTACCCTATCTGCACCTATTTTATATAATACTTTTGCATGTAAATCACTTTGACCTTTTGCAATTATATATTTAACTCCTAATTCTTTAACTAATAAAGTTATCATTACACTTGCTTGTATATTTGATCCGATAGTAACTACTGCAACATCAAAATTTCTTAAACCTAAAGTTTTTAATGCACTTTCATCTGTTGCATCCATTTGAACTGCATGAGTAACAGAATCTGAAATTTCCTGTACAGAATCTTCATCCATATCAATAGCTAAAACATCATGCCCTAAAGAATATAATGTTTTAGCAACTGATTCTCCAAATCTACCTAATCCAATAACTACAAACTGTTTATTATTTGCCATTTTTCTTCCCCTAACCTATCAAAATTTTTCCTTCAGGATATTTAATACCTGAATTGATTCTCTTTCTTGTTATAGATAATACTACAGTTAATGGACCAACTCTTCCTAAGTACATCATAAAAATTATTAATAATTTTCCTATATTACTTAACTCTGAAGTCAATCCTAATGTTAGTCCTGCAGTTCCGAATGCTGATACTGTTTCATAAAATAACGCAATGAAACTTGCACCTTTTTCAGTATAAGATAATAACATAGTAACAACTATTACTAAACTTAATCCAATAAATATTAAGGTAAATGCCTTATATACTAAATCTTTACTGAATCTTTTCTTAAATACTTCTGCATCTTCTCTACCTCTTATAACACATACTATAGTTACAATTAAAATACCAATAGTAGTTGTTTTTATTCCACCTGCTGTTGAACCTGGTGATCCACCAATAAACATAAGAATTATAGTTAAAAATTGTCCAGCTGTAGTCATACCCTCTGTAGGAATACTATTAAATCCTGCTGTTCTCGGTGTAACTGCTGCGAAAAATGAATTCATAACCTTATCAAGAAAAGACATATCTGCTATAGTATTAGCATTATTATGCTCAAATAAGAACATTAATACTGTTCCACCTAAAACTAATACTGTAGTCATTAATATGACCATCTTTGAATGAAGAGAAACTTTTTTTATACTTTTATTGCTATATAATTCACTCCATACAGTAAATCCTAATCCACCAATAATAATTAATGCAGATGCTACCATTATTACAACAACATTAGAATTATAAGATGTTAAACTGCTGAAGTTTCCAAATATATCAAACCCTGCATTACAAAAAGCAGAAATAGAATGAAATATACTGTAGAATATACCTTTTCCTACTCCATACTCTGGTACAAATTGGGTAGAAAATAACAATGCACCAAAAAACTGTACAGATACAGTAAATACTAATACATACCTAACCATTTTTACTAGTCCTTGTATATTGAATGTATTCATAGCATCTTGTAATATTAGTCTTTCTCTTAAAGTAATCTTTTTACCCAAAATAATAGCAATTAATGTTGTAAAAGACATAAATCCTAATCCACCAATTTCTATTAAAATCATTATAACCGTTTGTCCAAAAGCATTCCAATATGTACCTGTATCTACTACTATTAATCCTGTAACACAAACTGCTGATGTAGAAGTAAATAATGCATCTAAGAAGTTAGTACTTTCTCCACTTGTTGTAGATATAGGCAAAGTTAATAATAATGCTCCTGTCAATATTACTAATATAAATCCTAATGCTAAAATTTGAACACCTTTAAGTTTAACATTTTTTTTGAAGTTCCAATTCATTACCTCACCTCCTAATTAAAATAATTATGATATTATTTTGTTCTTTTTCTCATTTTTTATTATGAAGTTCACCATGTATTTTACCACCTTTATATTACTTTTCATAGATATTCCATATTAAAATTTAAGTTAAACACTAAATCTTGTATTTAGTTAATAAACTTTCCTTAATATTTAAAATCTATGATTTAGTTCTTTGAAGGTTCAAAAGGTATATTTAAAGAGCTTAAGTAGGTAGTTAGCTTCTTTATATAAACTTTACTTCTTCATTTAAATGATAAAAGGGTTGCTTATAATTTTATAACAACCCTAAACTTTTCAATTTTATTACCTTTATTTAAATTAAATTTTTATTTTTGATGGCATACAATTTGCACATCCTGCACAATAAAATACTCTATCACCAAATACATTAACTATGGTTTCTATAAACTCAGTATTTATACAATTCTCCTTATGGTGAATTATTATTTGCTTTGGCGCATTGGTTATTAATCCACTAATTATTATATCCTCTATTTTAGCTTCTGTATCAATTCTACATTCTGATAGTTCTTTCATAAAATCACTAAAAACATCATTTCCATAGCCATCTTTTAATATATAGCCACCACCCTCATGAATGTAAATATTAATTTTATCAATTTTACTTTCTTGAATGTCTACAAAATATTTTAATAATTTTACAAATTCTTTATATTCCTTTTCAACCATATATTCTTCTACTACTTTATCAATAATTTCTTCTATATCTTCTCGTAGTTCTTTCATTCTAAAGGTTATAAAACCTTTTATGTTTATCTCTTCATTTTCTTCTAAGCAAGTTTTTACTTTTTCTATTATAGAATTTATTTTGCTTATACAATATATCATTTTATCATCTTTTAAATTTTCTTCACTTCTTAAAACTTTCATAATCATATCTTCTACTTCTATTATTTCATCCTGTTTTAAAAAGAAATAAGTTTCTGTTAAAAAATTAAAAAGTTCTTTTTTTCTATACTTCTCAATAACTATATTGTATAAAATATTGCTTATATATAAATATATCATTCTTTTAACTTTTTCATTATAACACTCTTCATCGCACATAATCTTGATTAAATGTGAGTCACCTTCACCGCTTTCTACAAGACCAATAGTGATATTTTTCTTTTTTAATAGTTGTCTAAGCTCTTGTAATTCATTTACTAAATCTAAATCATTATTATGCACTAATCTTATCACAAGCATGGATTTCACTCCTTTCTTAATATTAGTATGTATTAAAATTTTTTCTATATACTCCCCGGGCTGTACACTTATTAAGAAAATATTGATTTTTTTATGAATATTTTATATGTTATAAGAAATATAATTAAATAAGGAGAAGATTAATGATATGCTTTGTCGACTATAGAACTACAGAAACTGAAATAAGCTCACTAAAAAAATTTAATTTTGACGTAATAAAAATTCCTAGAGATAATAATCTTTACAAAGCAATAGATGGGCATACTGATATTCAACTAAATATACTTGATACAAATACTATAATTATTAATAAAAATATTAATTTAACTTTTAAAGAACTTTTAAAAACAAAAAATATAAACTTTATAGAAAGTTATACTACTCTTTCTGAAAAATATCCTAATAACATACCACTTAATGCTTATATTACTGATAATTATTTAATACATAATTTAAAATTTACAGATAAAAAAATTTTAGATTATTGTAAAAATAAAAAAATAATAAATGTAAAGCAGGGTTATACTAAATGCTCTATATTACCATTACGTGAAAAAGCAATTATAACTAACGATAATGGTATATATAACACACTAAAGAGTGAAGATTTTGATATTTTATTATTACCATATGGAGATATAGAATTAAGCGGACTTAATTATGGTTTTATCGGTGGTGTTGGAGGTATGATTTCAAATGATTGTATGGCATTCTTTGGTTCCCTAGATAATTATGCTTATGGTGATGAAGTAAAAAAATTCTTATATAAATACGATATTAAACCCATATATCTTAATAATACAAAACTAATAGATAGAGGAAGTTTACTTGTTTTTTAACTCCATATATAATACGTATCTATTAAGTAATTGTTGATTAGTATTTCACTTAAAATAATAATAATAAACAAAAAAAGTAGGCTATTTAAAATAACCTACTTTTTTGTTTATTATTAAGATTTACTTGAATTAGCTAATAATCCACCAATTTCTTCTGGAGTAAATACATATGTCTTATTACAGAAATGACATTTTAACTCCTCATTCTTACCTTCTTCATAAATTTCTCTTAAATCTTTTTCACCAATAGAAATTAATGCTTTTTCAACCTTTTCTCTTGAACAGTTACAAGAAAACTCTGGTTTTATTTCCTCTAATATCTTTAAATCCATATCACCAAATATGTAATCTAATATATCATCCATGCTTTTTCCTTCGTTTAACATAGTTGTTAAAGAAGGAATTTCTTCTAATCTATAAGTTATTATATCAGCTAAGAATTCATCAGCATCTGGTAACATTTGAATTATAAATCCTCCAGCTACTTTAATTGAATAATCTTTATCAACTAAAACTCCTAATGATACTGCTGATGGTGTTTGTTCAGATACAGTAAAGTAATAAGCTAAATCTTCAGCTATTTCTCCTGAATGTATAGGTACTTGCCCTACATAAGGATCCTTCATACCTAAATCCTTTATAACCATTAAATTACCATCTCTACCTATATACCCACCAACATCTAATTTACCTTTTGCATTTAGTGGCATATCTCCATAAGGATTTCCAATGTACCCTTTAACTTTAGCACCTTCATAAGCAGTAACAACTATTCCATTAGCATCTCCACCACCATTAATTCTTAAAGTCATTACTTCATTTGATGATTTCAATGTAGCCCCTAAAAGAGCTCCAGCAGTTAACATTCTTCCAAGTGATGCTGATGCAACTGGTGTACATTCATGTATCACTCTAGCATCCTCAACTAATTCTGTAGTTATCCCTGCTATTATTCTTACCATTCCATTTTTTGCAACTGCTCTAATAATCTTATCGCTCATATTTTTCCTCCAACTATTACTTTTTCTTTATTACATATACTATTCTTTCAGTATTTGCTTGTACATAATTTTCAGTATACCCATCAAATTTAGCTAAAACCTCTAAATTTGCTTTTTCTAATTGCTCTTCTAATTCATGCTCAGTATACGCTCTTTCAAGATGTTCTTCTTCAAATCTCTCGTAAAGCTCTCCTTTCTTAACAAAAAATGTTAGGAACATAGAAAGCAAATTATCATCAAAAACATTTTCCCAGGTATAAAAAACTTCATCTTCACTATATGTATATATATTATTTCCTAATATCTCTGATAATTTATAATATGAATTAACATCAAAAATAAATAATCCATTTGTTTTTAAGTGAGTATGCACTCCCTTGAAATAGTTTTGAAGACCTTCTAAGTCTGTTATATAATTAGTAGAATCTAATACTGAAGTTATTAAATCAAACTCTCTATTTAGAGAAAGCTCCGTCATATCCTGACAAATTATTTTCCCTTTTATTTTTGCTTCTTTAAATTTATCAAAAGCTTCTCTTAACATATCCTCTGATAAATCAACTCCATAAATGTTCTTAAAATGCTTAGCAATTCTTATAGTTACATTTCCAGTCCCACAAGCAATATCTAAATAATCATTTAATTCTACATTATAAGAGCTACAAATATCTAAAATACGTTCTACCATTTCATCATAGTTAATATCTTCATTTATTAGCTCATCATATATTTTTGCGAATTCACCATACGCCATATTATTCCCCCTCAGCCTACTTTATTTATAACCTTGAAAAAATCCAAATTAATGTAGCATTTCCTATACTGAAATAAATTTCTAAGTTTTATAATACTATGTAATAGAATATTAAGTCAATCTATTATTTTCTTCCTAAAATTTGATCATTAGTAGGTAACTTTAACTCTTTTTTTCGCTTAGTCATTATACCACCTATTCTTCCTGTTTCTTCAGCTGTTAATCCCCCCCATCCATATGTATCTACCTTATCACTTAAACCTAATTCTGCTGCAATTTCATACTTTATCTTTTCACGCATTTTTTCTTCTGGTGTAAGTTCTTTATTTGTTTTTATTTTTGATTTTATTATTTTCTTTAGTGGTGTTTTACTCATAAAAATTCCCCCTATAAAATTTATATAAATATTTTCTCCTATATCTTTATATTTATACAAAAAAATACTTTGTTACACTTTCAATTTATATTCATATAATAAAATTAAATATAGAATAATATTTTATAAATATTTCTTGAAACTTTGATACATAAAAGGTATAATCATTATCATATAAGTTTATAAATGGATAGAGGTGCGATACTTATTAGTATTATTATGGATTAAAGCATGTTAAAATAATAAGAAAGGATTTATCGCCGAAGTATATAGCTAAAGCTTTACAGCTATATAACTGGGGATATGCAGAATATGTATATTTCTGTCACATAATTTATGTGGTGAGCTATCATTTAAGGATTCTTTATATATTTTGATGTATATATACCTTGAGTGATAACTCAAGGTTTTTTTAACATTATATTTAAATTAAAAGTTATTTTAAATTACATACTAGTTTAAATTTAAAATTTAAGTATATTCACATCATATTATTAAACAGAACATTCTATATAATAAAATTTATAACCTTTATATGATTAAAGAATAAAAAAGGGGGAACCAATATGTATAACGTAGCAATAATTGGTAGTACAGGTAATGTAGGTAGAAAATTTTTAGAAATTCTAGAGGAAAGAAATTTCCCAATAAAGAATCTTTATCTTTTTGCTTCAAAAAGATCAGCCGGTTCTTATTTAAAGTTTAAGGGGCAAGAATATATAGTAGAAGAAACATGTGAAGATAATATTAAAAATAAAAAAATAGATATTGCACTATTTTCAGCAGGTGGAGATACAAGTTTAGAATTTGCACCAATATTCTCATCTTATGGTGCTGTAGTAATAGATAATTCAAGTGCATGGAGAATGAATAAAGATGTTCCTTTAGTTGTACCTGAAGTAAACCCAGAAGACTTAAAAGGTCATAATGGAATTATTGCAAATCCAAATTGCTCAACAATTCAAGCAATGGTACCATTAAAGGCTTTATTAGATAATTATGGAATAAAAAGAATTGTATATTCAACATACCAAGCAGTTTCAGGTGCTGGAATGCAAGGTATTAAAGATTTAGAGGATGGTTTAAAAGGTGAATCTCCTAAGAAGTTCCCTTATCCTATAGCTGGAAATTGCCTTCCTCACATAGATGTTTTCTTAGATAATGGTTATACAAAAGAAGAAATGAAAATGATTGAAGAAACTAGAAAAATACTTCATTCAAATGATCTAAAAATCACTGCTACTACTGTAAGAGTACCAGTTTTAAATAGTCATAGTGAAAGCATTAATGTTGAATTAAATAATCCATTTGAATTAGAAGATATATTTAAATTATTTGAAAAAACAGAAGGATTAACAGTTTGTGATAATGTAAATGAATTAATATATCCAACTCCATTAGGAATTTCTGGAAAAGATGATGTATATGTTGGAAGAATAAGACGTGATTTCAGCTTAGATAATGGACTAAACCTATGGGTTGTTGCTGATAACATAAGAAAAGGAGCAGCTTTAAACGCTGTACAAATTGCAGAAGTTTTAATAAAAAATGAATGGCTTTAGGAGGATAAAATGTCAATATTTAAAGGCTCTGGTGTAGCTATAATTACACCTTTTAATGAAAATGGTATAGATTATGAAAAATTAAGAGAATTACTTGAATGGCATATTAAAGAATCTACAGATGCTATCATTATTTGTGGTACTACTGGTGAAGCTACTACAATGACTGAACAAGAGAAAAAAGATGCCATTAAATTCACTGTAGATGTTGTAAATAAAAGAATACCTGTAATTGCAGGTACTGGTGGTAATAATACAAAAACATCTATTGAGATGAGTCTTTATGCTGAAAATGTTGGTGTAGATGGTCTTTTAGTTATAACACCTTACTATAATAAAACAAATGCAGAAGGTTTAATAATGCATTTTAAGGCTATTAATGATGCTGTTAAAACTCCTATTATATTATATAATGTTCCAAGTAGAACTAATATGAATATTACACCTCAAACATTATTAAAACTTACAGAGCTTAATAATGTTGTTGCAATTAAAGAAGCAAGTGGTGATATGAGTCAAGTTGCTAAAATGAAAGCTTTATGTGGTGATAAAATAGATATATATTCTGGTAATGATGATCAAATTATTCCAGTATTATCTTTAGGTGGTATTGGAGTAATTTCAGTTGCTGCTAATATAATTCCTAAAACAGTTCATGATATGTGTGAATCATATTTAAATGGTGATTGTTTTAAAGCAACTAAATTACAACTTGATTATCTAGAATTAATGAATGATTTATTTATAGAAACTAACCCAATTCCAGTAAAAACTGCAATGAACGTTATGGGAATGAATGTTGGTGAATTAAGATTACCACTTTATAAAATGAACGATAAAAATAAAGAAACTTTAGTTAACACATTAAAAAAATACAATTTAGTTTAAAAGGAGTTTATCATATGGTTAAAATACTATTAAGTGGTTGCTGTGGTAAAATGGGAACTGTAATATCAAATTTAGTTAGCGAATTCCCTAGCTTAGAAATTATAGCAGGTATAGATAAATTTCCCAGAGAATTAAGCTATCCAGTATTCACTACACCTGATGATGTAAATATAGAATATGATGTACTTTTAGATTTTTCTAATGTAAGTACATTACACAAACTTTTAGAGCTAACAGAAAAGACTAAAAAACCTCTTGTTATATGTTCTACGGGTTATTCAGAAGAAGATTTAAATTTAATTAATGAAAAGAGCAAATCATTACCATTATTTAAATCTGCTAATATGTCTTTAGGTATAAACTTAATTAATTCATTATTAAGAAAAGTTACTCCATTATTATATGGAAATTATGATATAGAAATAATAGAGAAACATCATAATCAAAAATTAGATTCTCCTAGCGGTACTGCCCTTCTTTTAGCCGATACTATAAAGGATGCTATTTCTGAAGAAACTCATTATGTTCACGGTAGAGACGGACATAAAAAAAGAGAGAAAAATGAAATAGGTATTCACGCTGTTAGAGGTGGATCTATTGTTGGTGACCATGATGTAATCTTCGCAGGAACTGGTGAAGTTATTGAACTTTCTCATAAGGCAATCTCAAGAGATGTATTCGCTATTGGTGCATTAAAAGCTTGTGAATATATGTCTACAGTATCAGCTCCAGGCCTTTATGATATGGATGATGTATTAGGATTATGATATAAAAAAAGTCCAATGATTTTAAATTAAAATCATTGGACTTTTATTCGTAATAGATTAAAATTATTCATCAAATATAACTGCTAAATTTGAATTTAATCATACCTAAAATCATATTTTTCATTTGGCAAATCAATTATGTGTCCATTAATATTGATAGTATCGTCATCTTCCCAAATCATTATAGCACTATCTACATGATAATCATTATATATCATTTTTTCACCAAATTTATATTTTGTCTTCAAGTAACATCTTACAGCCCAATCTACGGTTGCTCCACCATTAATAAGATACGCCTCCACAGTGTATTTTCCATCTATAGATTCTGTTGTACCAATAAGCTCTTTTCCAGGTGAAAAAATTTCCTTTAAGAACATTACACCACCAATAAGCAATGATAAAATTAATATTACCAAAGTAAAAGCTATTACTGATGTAATTTTAGTTCTTTTTACATCCTTTTTATCATTTAATATAATATCTCCTAAATGTTCTTCAAAATCTTTTATTACATCGCGATTCTTCATAACTTACCCCCGATATATTACATTTGCTCGCCTTATAATACAATTGCGTGGCAACTATATATGTTTAATTATAACATAAGTTACAAAAATTATAACTGTCTATAAATATCTGCATAATTAATTTTCACTTGTTCTTTAAGTTCTTTGTTTTCTTCTTCAAGCCTTTTAATTTTTCTTTTTAAACTTGCTATTATAGCATCTTTATTATTATCGTTCATTTCCCTTTTGATTTGTGATTGGGTAGGTACTTGTGATTGTTGATGTCTAAGTGTTTCTATACGTTCTTTAATCTCTTTATTATTATATAAAGTTTTTTTAGTAATTCCACTTTCATTTGCAACGCTATTACAGTTTATAGGTTTTTGAGCCTTTATAAGCCTTTGTATTGCTTTATCTACCTTTTCTTGAGTTATAGCCTTACGTTTACTATGTAGTTCTTTTAAATGTTCTGAACGGTTATAATTACTCATTAATTCACCTTCTTTTTAATTTATCTACTCTACTATAAATCATGCTTCCTTGTGATATTTTAGAATAAATATCTTCATATAATTTCAACAATTCTTCATTTTCACTTACCATTTCAGTTCTATTATACATTTTAGCATTTTCAATCATAGTTTTAGTTGAATTTATTAGTATCTCATACTTAACAGTATCACCATCAAACGCACCAACACATAAGTCTTTACAAGGACTTCCGTTATTACAAGTTAAGCAAGGTGGTTGTTTAGCATAGGTACACTTTCCATTCTTTCTTTGCATACAAGTACCATAGGATGTATCAAGAGCATTTAATTTGTGATTTGTATAAAGCATATCTATAATATCAGATGGAATTTCACCATCATTTTCTTCTATTAATTTATCTTTTTCATCAAATCTAAAAACACCTTTTTTCACTACTTTTTCAAATATTTTTCTTTTAGTATCATCAAGTAATTTAGCATACCTCATAGTCATTTCTGGTGAGGCGTGAGCCAATAATTCTTGAACAGTAAGTATATCAGCACCACCATTTAACATTTTAATAGCGTAAGTATGCCTAAAAGAGTGATTTTTAAAATGATACCTATTTCCAAGTTCATCAGTTATATTATAATCTATTGTCAGTAAATTAAGTTTATTTTGTACCCATCTTTGAGCGTATGGCTTACCTTTACGAGAACCTTTATATCTAACAAATATATAATTTTCAGGATTATTATCTTCATTACTACAAGTTTTAGAATTATCAATTAAAACTGCCAACATATTAGCAAGTTCATTATCAATAGGGATTCTATGACCTTCTACATAAGTTTTTTCTATATCTGTGTCTATCCAAAATTTGTTATTTAATTTAACCAAGCAATCTTGTTTTAACCCTAAAACATCTGATATTCTAAGTCCTGTATTAAACATTGTATAAACTATTGGAATAATTTCTTTATGAAGATTGTTTATATTATCAAATAATTGCTCTAATATAAAGTCAGGAACATAATCAATTTGGTCAATAGGCTTTTTAGATACTTTAGGTTTATCTTCTGGAAATATTAAGACCCTAATATTTTTTGTAGGAGCAATATCATATTCTCTAAGTTTAATATCTGATAAAAACTTTTGAATACAATTCAATGACGCTCTAATATATACTTTATGGTTGGTATTTCTTCGTCTTGGATTATCTTTAGCATATATATTTAACCATTCTATATACTTTAGTATATGTTGTCTTCCTAAGTTTTTTAAATCTATCCAAGTAGGTTCTAATTCAGATATGAAATTTATAAATAGAGGAATATATTTCATATAATTATATGCTGAAGCCCAAGAGAATTTATTGTTAGCAATTAATCTTTGTTTCATATATTTCTTTACTTCTTTTCTTATTTCAAGATTATTTATTTTTTCAAAATCCAAGTTATGCTCATGACAAGATTTATTATAAGTTATTCCATATTGCTCTAAATTTCTAACATCCCACAAATCTTTTTCCCATTCTTCTCGTTCATCAGTTAGTTCATTAAAATACTTTATTGTAATTTTGAAAAAATTGGCAATTGGAGTTTTATAATAAACGTCTTTCCCATATATTTTAGAGTCGGTAACTTACTTAACAGTAATACTTATATTTAAGTTACTTAACCAATCTATCCATTGTATATTTGCTTTTTCTAAATCTAAGTCTTTAAATGAATTTATATTAGGATATTTCTCATTAATAAACTCTGCTAATCGTCTAATAAACTGCATTTGTCCAATTAAAACTGTTTGTAATCCCCATTCATCAGAAAACAGTTTAGTATATACTATAAACTTCATTTCCTTATTTATATTTTCATTATTGAATGGAAAAGATATATTTTTATTTGAATACTTATAATTTTTAACTTGTTGCTTAAATTGCTCTATATCTCCAAAAAAATCTAAATGCCACTTATCATTTTCTAAAAAATAAGTTGTAGGTATTTCTGTATATGTTACTGATTTATTCTCATTAATTACTTTTTCAGTATATTTAGATAGAGTTTCTGTTTGTAAATGTCAATATATTTTTGTATAAAAATTGGAAAATAATTATGTACAATAATTAGAATTTACATTTTAGTCAAA
>NZ_JAASHM010000030.1 GCF_019734195.1 Clostridium sp. K13
TTTTTTTATGTAGTAAAATAGTAACATACAAATCGGAAATAACAAGAAGTTGAAAGGGTTATTACTTATTAAAATTTAAAAATGTCCACTTTCAATGGGTTGGGGTAAACTATATAATTTTTTAGGAGGGAATAGGAATGAATAAGGAATTAGTGAAGCAATTATATGCAAATGGATTAAATGCAAGAGAAATAGCTGAAGAATTAAAGGTTAATAAATCAGCAGTAAATAAATGTATTCAAAGAAATTTCAAAGATTTAAAGCCTATTCACTTAGAAAATAGAAAACATCTTAAGTTTTATGAAAATGAAGTAAGAAAAATAACTAAATATGAAAGTAAGCAGTATATGAGTGATAAAACTTTTATATTAAAGAACAGATCATTATATGAAACTAAAGAAAATGGAGATATAGTTTTAAAAAAGGATATAGATTATAAAATTCCTTGGGACGTGCCAAGAAGATTAAATAATGAATTAAAGAGTTGTTAGAAATAGCAGCTCTTTTATTATATTTAAAATAGGGGGAAGTATTATGAGTATTGGAAGAGTTTTAAAAGAAAATCAACCAGATAATTATAAAAAATTAAATAAAATAAGAAATGATAATAGAGAAAATTTATCAGAAAAAGATATTAAGGATTTAATGCATCACTCATCATATCGACGTGGATCACGAGGGGCAATTAAGCAGGTGAGGTAATGATAGAAGTAAAAATAAGAGAATGGGAAAAAGGCTCGGCAAATCCTATTCCAGATAATAAGTATGAAAGATATAAAGAAAAATTAGTTGAATTAAGCAAGGAATATCCAGAGAGAAACTTAATGTTATTTTTACTTGCTAGAGCAACAGGATATAGAATGCAAGACATAATATCTTTAACAGTTGGAGAAATAAAAGATGCATTAGATAAAGGTTACTTTGAGATTCAGGAGCAAAAACAATATAAACAATGGCAAAGTGAAGTTACTAAAAATCCTAATAGAAGAAAACCTAAAAAAAGAATTGCAGAAATTGGACCAGCGCTAGAAAAACACTTAAAACAATATCTTAAGGGAAAGAAAAGGTCGGAGTTTGCATTTCCTTCAAGAAAAGGTAAAGGGAATGAAGCTTTAACACAAAAATCTTTTAGTGATAAGTTAAAAGAAGTTGGAGAAGCTATTGGATTAGAGCATATAACAGGACATAGTCCAAGAAAAACATATGCTACTAAAATTTATACTGAAACTAATGGGAATTTAGAAGCAGTAAGAATAGCTCTTGGACATAAGAGTATAGAAGAAACTAAAAGATATTTAGGGTTAAAGGAACAAATGGCAAAAGATGCTGCAAGAATAGCTGATACAGGAATATAAGATTAAATTACTGTTTAGAAGTTAAATCAGTAAAAAAAGAAATGGTACTTATTTGAGTGATAAATAAAAAAATATTACTAATATATGTGCTTTAAAAATGGTATAAGTAATCGTCACCTATATTACTGATTCAATGAAAAAATAGAAAAGTAGTTTAAAGTTAGTATTTTCAATGGGTCCAAGCTATTTTAAGTTTAAATTTCAAAAGTGAATTTTTGAAGCTTAAAAAAATAAAAAGCCATGAAAAATAAAATGGCCACAAAAAAGAGGTGAAAAAGTGGGAAGAAAGTCAGTTGATGAAATAATTGAAAGTAACCTAACGCAAGTAATATCAATGCTTAAGGACGGTTGCAAGGATAAAGAAATTATAGAGTTTTTATGTATATCAAGAAGTGCATGGAAGGCCAAAAAAAATAGTAATTCAAAACTTAAACAAGCAATAGATGAAGTTAAGGAAGCTAGAAATGAGCAAGTAGAAGATTCTTTATTTAAATGTTGTACTGGATATTATTATAGTGAAGAAGTTCCAACAAAAGTAAAGAATGAGGTTGTTGCTGAGGATGGAACTGTTCTTGTTAAAGAAGATGTAAAGATATCTAAGGTTAAGAAATATAAACATCCAGATGTTAATGCTCAAAAGTATTGGCTGAATAATAGAAAGAAAGCATCTTGGAAAGATGATCCTAACAAAGTAGAGAATGATAAGAAAGCATTGAAGCTTAAAGAGAAAGAAATAAATAATAAAGGTTGGTAGCTATGGCATTAAATAAGCTATGTTCTAGATGTCAATGTATTATCCCATATACAGAAAAGATATGTGATAAATGCAAGGAGATAGTAGGAACTCATAGAAGCGTGAGAGATAAGTTATATTATAAATCAAGAAAAGATAAGGAATATCAAGCTGTATATAACAGTCCACGTTGGAAGAAATTAAGAGCAAGGATTGTAGCTAGAGCCAATGGATTATGTGAGGTGTGCATTGGAACTGGCAAGATAAGTTACTATGATGATGTACATCATAAGATACCTATTAAAGAAGACATAAGTAAAGCCTATGATGAAGATAACCTTATATGCCTATGCAGAAGTTGTCATATAGAAGCACATAAACAGCTTGGTAAGGGGAACTGATAGGGGAGGGGCTATCTAAAAAGTTTCAGGTAAATCCAGAAACGTCGCCTTCCAAGTTCCTCGTAGAAGAAATTCCCCAAATGAATTTTGAAAGGAGAAAAAAATTTGGCAGGCAGAAAAAAAGAACCGATTGAATTAATTCAAGCAAAAGGCAAAAAACATTTAACAAAAGAAGAAATAAAAAATAGAATGTTAACTCAAATAGTAGCACCATCAGATAATATAATTCCTCCGGATGGAATGAAAGAGGAATTAAAAGAAACATTTATTGAATATGCAGCATCACTTAAAGAACTTGGTATAATTAGCAACTTAGATGTTGGAGCATTAGAAAGGTATGTAGTTGCAGAATATGAGTATAGAGATTATACAACTCAACTATTAGCTATGGAAAAGGTTAATGCTAAATATATTGCAATTAAAAAGCTTCAATCAGAAGCATTTAAAGAAGCTAGAGCAGCTGCATCTGATTTAGGATTAACAATTGCTTCAAGATGCAAGCTAGTTGCACCAAAAGCTAAAGAAGAAAAGCCTAAAAATAAATTTGAGAGATTTGCAAAATAGATATGAATGCAGTAGATAGAGTTACACAGTACTGTTATGATGTTCTGAATGGTGAAATAATTGCTGGCGAGTTAGTAAAATTAGCATGTAAAAGGCATTTAGAGGATTTAGAAAGAAGTAAAATAGCAGTATTCAAATATGAATTTGATATAGAAAAATCTTTAGATATTATTAATTTTGCAGAAACACTTATAATTGCAGAAGGTGAAGAGCAGAAGCAAGTAGAATTATATCCATTTCAAGCATTTATTTTAGGATCATTAAATGGATGGGTTACTAAAGGTACTGGATATAGAAGATATAGAACTTCATATATTCAAATTGGTAGACAGAATGGGAAATCATTTTTAAATGGTATTCTTGCAGCATACTATGGAAACTTTGACAACTATAAGTATGGGCAAATTTATTGCGTTGCTACTAAAAAGGACCAGGCAAAGATTGTATTTAATGAAGTAGTTAAATTTATAAATGCTGATAGTGAACTTGGAGAATATTTTAAGGTTAAAGATTATGAAAGTTCTATTGAATGCCTATTAACAAACTCAACTATAAAAGCTTTAAGTAAAGATACAAAAAGTATTGATGGATTTAGACCATTACTAGGGATTGTTGATGAATATCATGCACATCCTACTAATCAGATGTATAAACTTCTTGAAGGTGGAATTAAAAAAATGAAGCAGGCGTTAATAAGCATAATAACTACTGCTGGATTTGAATTAAATAGTCCTTGTTTTAAACAGTATGAATATTGTAAAGGAATATTAAAGAAAGCATTCACCAATGAAACACAGTTTGTATTTATATCACAAATGGATGAAGATGATGATATATGGAATCCTGATAATTGGATAAAAGCTAATCCAACGCTTCAATATGATCCTATAGCACTTGAAAATATGATACCTATCTCTAACCAGGTTAGAGAAATGGGAGGAGAAGATTTAAGAGACTTTTTAACTAAACAGTTAAATATATGGGTTCAATTTGCAGACGACCAATACATTTTATTAGATGATTGGTTAAAAGGAGCATGTGATTTAACTTTAGAAGATTTTAGAGGTAAGGAATGTAATGTAGGATTAGATTTATCATCTGGTGGAGATTTAACATCTTATGCACTTGAATTTAAATTTTATTTAGATGGTGTATTAAAGTATTTCTTACATTCACATAGTTTTATTCCTAAAAATAGAGTTGTAGAACATATAAAATCAGATAAGGCACCATATGATATGTGGATTAAGAAAGGTTTATTAACAGTAACAGAGACTAATGATGGAATAAAGACAGATTATAAGTATATTCTTAAAAGTTTAGTTGAATTAAGAGAAAAATATAATTTGAAATATAATCAGATAGGATATGATCCACACAATGCAGATACATTTTTAACAGATTTACAGGAAATTTGTCCTAATTGTATTGAAATTTATCAAACTCATAAGTATTTAAATGATGCAACAGAAGACTTTAGGTTAGAAGTTAAGTCAGGTAACATGTTATATAATAGGGAAAATGAACTTTTAACATGGTCAATAGTAAATGCGAAAACAGTATCTAATGGCTATGGAGAGATAAAAATTGATAAAGATAAAAGACAAAAGAGAATAGATCCAGTAGATAGTGCTATAGATGCTCATAAGTTAACATTTAAAAATATTATTCCAGCTGATATTAATAGAAGTGTTGAAAAATATTTAGAAATGTTTAAAGATATTTAACTGGAAAGGAGGTGAGAGAGTGAAATGGTTAAATGCAATTAAAAATTTCATAATTCCTCAAAGACCAACAGTAGGTTTAGAGGATAGAGAGTTATTGGATTGGCTTGGAATAAGTAACACACCTAGAAAGTTAATATCGGAAGTAACATACTTTACATGTTTAAAGATGTTAAGTGAAACTTTAGGTAAAATGCCTATAAAGTTTTATCAAGATACTCCAAAGGGAATAGTTAAAGCAAAACATAATAAAGGTTATGAGTTGCTTAAATTAAGACCAAATTCATATACTACACCATCTATATTTTGGGCAACAGTAGAAAATAATCGTAATCATTATGGTAATGCATATGTATGGATAAGAAGAGAGTTCAAAAGACAAAAATATGGGGGAGAATATGAAATAAAGGATTTATGGATAATGCCATCACAAGATGTACAAGTTATTTACGATAATAAAGGTATATTCGGTAATGATGGAGCAATATATTATGTTTATTCAGATAGAAATACTGGTGAAATATATGTATATCCAGAAAGTGATGTAATGCACTTTAAAACTTCTATGACTTTTGATGGTATTATAGGAAGACCAGTAAGAGAAATATTAAAAACTACTGTAGAAGGTGGATTAGAAAGTCAAAACTTCATGAATAATCTATATAAAACTGGATTAACTGCAAGAATGGCACTTCAATATAGTGGTGATTTAGATAGCACATTAGAACAGAAACTAATTGAAAAATTTGAAAAATATGCAAATGGGGCTAATAATGCAGGGAAGATAGTACCAGTTCCTATAGGTATGCAGCTAGTACCATTAAATATCAAACTTACTGATAGTCAATTCTTTGAGCTTAAGAAGTTTACAGCATTACAAATAGCAGGAGCATTTGGGATTAAGCCTAATCAAATAAATAATTATGAAAAAAGTTCTTATTCAAATAGTGAGATGCAACAACTATCTTTCTATGTGGATACAGAGCTTTTTATTATTAAGCAATATGAAGAGGAAATTAATTTTAAGATGTTATCTAAAGATGAAATATCAAAAGGTTATTATTATAAGTTTAATGAGAAAGTAATCTTAAGAACAGATAGTAAAACACAGGCAGAAATAATGAGTAAATATGTTAATAACGGTATTTATACACCTAATGAAGCTAGAGGTCATTTAGATATGCATAAGATTGATGGAGCAGATAAGCTTATAGTTAATGGTAACTATATACCTATTGATATTGTAGGAAAACAGTACTTGAAAGGAGGTGATTAAATGAGTAAAAAATACTGGGAGTTTAAAAATAAAACTGCAACAGAAGCAGATTTATTTTTGTATATTGAAATTGCTAGTTGGGGTGGAGGATATGCAGCACATTCAGCACAAAGCTTTAAACAGGAATTAGATAATCTAGGGGATTTAGATACTCTTAATATTTATATAAATAGTCCTGGTGGAGATGTATTTGAAGGTAATACCATAATGAATATGCTAAAACGCAAGAAATGTACTAAAAATGTATATGTAGATGGTTTGGCAGCTAGTATTGCAAGTGTTATAGCAATGGCTGGAGATAAAATAATAATGCCAAACAATGCTATGATGATGATTCATAATGCATGGACATATGCGGCTGGTAACTCACAGGAGTTAAGAAAATTAGCTGATGATTTAGATAAAGTTAATGCATCAATAAGGCAGACTTATTTAGATAAAGCTGGAGATAAACTTGATGAAGAAACTTTAACAACTCTTATGGATAATGAAACGTGGTTGACAGCACAAGAGTGTTATGACTATGGATTATGTGATCAAGTAGGAGAAGATAAGAGTGTTGCAGCTAAATTTGATCTTAATACATTAAGTAATTATAGAAATACGCCAGTAAATTATGTATTAAGACAGGCAAAAGCAAATGAAACTGCAGAAAATAAAGAGCCAAGAGTTAATATTGAAGATGAAAAGAGAGCTATATTAGAAGATTTAGAGTTAATCTAAGTCTTTTTTTATTGAAAGAATTTAATTATGAAAGGTGGACATTAATAATGCCAAAAGAATTAAGAGAATTATTAGATAAAATTAATGCTAAGAAAGCAGAGGTTAAAAATTTTGTTGCAGAAAACAAAATTGAAGAAGCAAAATCTTCAAAGGAAGAATTAAAGAACTTACAAGATAAGTTTGATGTGCTTTATGATTTGTATGAAGAACAAAAAGAAAATAATGAAGAAGGTATAAAGGATAAAGCAAAAGAGAAGACAAAGGAAAACTCAGTTAAAGAATTTGCTAATGCTGCAAGAAATGGATTCAGAGTTTCTAATAAAATGTCAGTAGGTTCTAAGCTAGATGGAGGGTACACAGTACCAGAAGATATTTTAACTTCTATAAATACTTATAGAGAATCTAAAAAGTCTTTAAAAGATCTAGTAACAGTTGAAAAAGTAACAACTAATAAAGGATCAAGAACTTTCAAAAAGAGAGCTCAACAAACTGGATTTGCAAAAGTTGGAGAAGGTGGGAAGATACAAAAGAATGCTACCCCACAATTTGAAAGATTAGACTATGAAATAGATAAATATGCAGGATATTTCCCAGTTACAAATGAATTATTAGAGGATTCAGATGAAAATATTGTTAATACATTAGTACAGTGGATTGGTGATGAATCAAGAGTAACGGCTAATAAATTAATATTAGAAGTTATAAAAACTAAAGGAGAAACACAATTAGCTGGATTAGATGATATCAAGAAAGCTTTAAATGTTACATTAGGTTCTGCATTTAAATCTACAAGTAAGGTAATTACAAATGATGATGGATTACATTACTTAGATACACTTAAAGATGCAGATAGTAAATATATATTACAACCAGATCCAGTTACTCCAATGGAAATGTGGTTATGTGCAGGAGCAACTAAAGTTCCAGTTGAAGTAATACCTAATGCTGATATGCCAACATCTGAAAATAAGATTCCTATGATTATTGGAGATCTAAAAGAAGGTATTGTATTCTGGGATAGACAATTAATGAATATTAAAATGTCTGATATAGCTTCAATTGGAGATTTAAATGCATTTGAAGAAGATTTAACTTTATTCAGAACAATAGAAAGAGAAGATGTTACAAAGAAGGACGATAAAGCATTCGTTAATGGGTACATAGATGTTACACCCTAAGGAATCTCCATTAAAAATGGAGATTTCCAAAAACAATCTATCACAAAACTATGAAGATATGACAGTTGTGGAATTAAGGGCATTAGCTGCAGATAAAGATATAAACATAACATCTAATATGAAAAAATCTGAAATTATAGAAATTATCATGGAGAGTGAGGTATAACCTCACTCTTTTTAAGTAGGTGATTAGTATGGCAATAATGGATCTTGATGATGCTAAGGGATTTTTAAAAGTTGATTATAATGATGAAGATTTAACTATTGAAAGTTTAATTATAGCTTCTGAAATGTATTTAAAAAATGCAACTGGTAAAGAGTTTACAAGTAAAAACCAATTAGCAGTTTTATATTGTAAGGTATTAATTAATGAGTGGTATAACAATCGTGAATTAATGGATAAGAAAAGTGTATCAGATAAAACAAGATTTATCTTACAAAGCATATTATTACAACTTCAATATTGTGAGGTGAGTTAAATAGATAGCAAAATACAAATTAAATTAGAAGAAAAAGAGATAGTTAATGGAAGATGGGAAGAAACATTAAATGATTATTATCAATGCTGGTGCACACCGTTAGAACTATATGGTAAAGAATTATATGAAGCACAACAGGCTAAATTTGAAAATGTATTAGTATTTAAGGTTAGATATTGCAATAAAGTAAAGGCTATGAGGACAACTGATAAAAATAGATTTAGAGTATTTTTTGAAGGGGTTGAATATCAAGTATATCAAGTTGATTTTAAAGGGAATGCAAAAGACTATGTATATATTAAGGCTAAAATGGTGATTTAACTATGTGGATTAAGTTTGAGGGATTGGATGAACTTATAAAAGAGTTTGAAAGTGTTTCAAGCGAAAAGGAAATTGATAAAGCTAATGTAAAGATTATTAAAGAGTGTGCTAAAGTTGTTGAAAAAAATCTTAAGCCAAAGGTTCATAGGAGTAAAGATCCGAAAAGAAGTGGTATTAAAGGATTAAAAACAGGGCAACATGCGGCGGATAATATTGAAATTAGTAAGGTTAAAAATACTAGTGGAGTTAAATATATTACAGTTGGATGGAATCAATCTAAAAATGAACCTTATTCTTATATGCAATGGGAAGAATGGGGTAATACAACTAGAGAGCCATACCCTGTTTTATATCCTACAATAGAAGACAGCCAAGAAGAAATGAATAGGGTTGTAGAAGAAGAATATAAAAATTTAATTAGAAATTTAAAATAAGAAGGTGAGTAAAGTGGATATTATTGAAGTTATAGCAAAGGCATTAGAAAGCATATCATTAAGAGGTATCGCAGTAGTTCAAGGCTGGTATGATAAAGATATTAACGATACTCACATAACTTTCTGTTTATTAAGCGATGATAGCAATAATATTTCAGATGATGAAGAAGAAGAGATTTCATATATAGTACAAGTTGATATTTGGAGCAAAAAAGACGAATGGAAACTAAAAAAAGAAGTAAAAAAATTAATGCTTAAAAATGATTTTGGGTATTATGGAGGACAAGATTTCTTTGAAACTAATACTAAAATACATCATAAAGCATTAAGATTTAAGTTTATTGAGGAGGTAGTTTAAATGTCAGGTAATGTACAAACTATAGTAAGAAGCAGATTGTGTGGGGCAAAGGATGTCCATGTAGCTGTAGTTACTAAAAATGAAACAACTGAATATACAACAGCAACACCAGTAAAGTTAGCAAGAACTTTAAGTATTAAGGTTAGTGATAAATTTACACAGGAAAAAATTTATTCAGATGATAATATTGAGGAAATTATAGAAAGTTATGAAGGTACTGACTTAGAGGTCAATGTCAATACTTTAGCACCTCAAGATTATGCTTTATTATTTGAAAATCTATATAAGAATGGATTTCTATTAAAAGCTAGTGGAGATGGAGCAAAAGAAATTGCTATAGGTTGGAGAGCAAAGAAGAGAAATGGTAAATATGAATTTAACTGGTATTACTGTGGAAAGCTTGAAAGACCAGAGCAAAATTATGAAACACAAGAAGATAAGACAAATACGCAAACTGCTGGATTAAAGGGTACTTTCTATGCAAGAAGTAAAGAAGATACTATAGACGGTATGAAAAAGAATTTATATGCTATTCAAGTTGATGAATCAAACTTATTAGAAGCAGATACTACTGCAGCAGAAGCAATTAAAAATTGGTTTGCTGAAGTTCAAGAATATTCAGCAACTGAATAATAAAAAAATAAAGTAAATATTACCAGGACAATTTGTCCTGGTTTTTATTTGGAGGGATATTATGAAAATTACACTAGAGATTATTGAAAATGGAGAAGTTAAGGAAAAGGAATTTTCACCGGTTAGAATGAGAGGAAGACATTTCAAAAGAATGTTAGAGATTCAGGATGTAATGAATGAAGCTTCTGAGAAGGAGGTTTATACCAAAGAACATTATGATTTAATGTGCGAGTACATTTGTGAAATGTATGGAGATAAGTTTACAGTAGATCAGTTATTAGATGGTATGGATTTAGAAGATGTATATCCTACATTTATTAAGCTAAATGAACTTATTGGGAATAAGACAGCTAAGAAGATGGATAACTTAATAAAAAAATAAATGGCGGGAGCATAGAAAAAGAAGCTTCCGCCTTTGATGATTATGACATGGAAAATGGTTATGAAGATGAAGAAACAGAAAGTAATAAATATGTTGATATATTATTTTATCTTTTTAGATACGCAATGAGAGTTCATAAAATGAGTTATCAAGAGTGTATGGATATGGACATGATAGATTACATTGATTTCTTAGAATTCGACATGGTTAGAAATCCTATGGAGAATGATACTCCTGATTTTTCAATGTAGGAGGTGAAATATGGCTGGAACAAATATAAGAATAGGTGCTAACAGTTCAGAATTTCAAAAGCAAATGTCCGAAGTTACCAGGCAATTAAAATTAGTAAGTTCAGAATGTGGAGTAGCTTCACAGAAAGCAAAGCTATTTGGTACTGCACAGGACCAATTAGCAGCTAAACAAAAAGAACTTACTGCAAAGATTCAGGCACAAACACAAATGATGAAGCTTCATCAAGAAAGAGTTTTAAATATAAATTCTACTATTGATAAGCAAAAGGAAAAACAATCGGAATTAGCTAAGAAAATTGAAGAAGTATCTAAAAAGCATGAAGAGAGCATTAAGACAACAGGAAAGAATAGCGAAGAGACTAAGAAATTAGGAGACGAGTTAAAGGAGCTAAAAGAAGAATATGCTAAGAATGAAAAAGCCATAGAAAGTAGTAATAATCAGCTTGTTAATGCTACTACTAAAATGAATAATACTGAAAAGGCTATGCTTCAAAATCAAAAAGCTTTAGAAGATATAAATAAAGAAATTTCTAATAGTAAAATTGATAAATTAGCAGAAAACTTTGATAAAGTATCAGAAGCTAGTGGAAAAGCAAGTGATAAATTAAAGCCAGTATCAACTGCTATAGCTGGAGCTGCTACAGCCAGTGTTGCAGCAAGTATTACATTTGAGGATAGTATGGCGAAGGTTAGCACCATAGCAGATGAAACAGAAGTAAGTTATGATAATATGAAAAAATCTATTATAGACTTATCTAATCAAACGGGAATAAGTGCTAATGATATTGCAGATAATGTTTATAATGCAATATCAGCAGGTCAATCTACTGCTGATGCAGTTAACTTTGTAACTGAATCAACAAAGCTCGCAAAAGCAGGGTTTGCAGAAGCTGGTCAATCATTGGACATATTAACAACTATATTAAATGCATATGGTTTAGAAGCTTCAGAAGTAACGAATGTATCTGATATTCTTGTTCAAACACAAAATAAGGGTAAAACAACAGTTGCAGAACTAGCAAGTTCCATGGGTAAGATAATACCTACAGCCAATAGTGTAAATGTTAATCTTGAACAATTAGGTACTGGATATGCATTAATGACATCCAAGGGTATTGCTACAGCTGAAACTACAACTTATATGAATAGTATGTTAAATGAATTGTCAGATAGTGGTAGTACTGTAGCAGGTATATTAAAAGAAAAGACAGGGAAGTCTTTTGCAGAGTTAATGGAAAGTGGAGTATCACTTGGAGATGCCATGGCAATACTTGAACAAGAAGCAAATAATTCAGGACTTGCTATGAGTGAATTGTGGAGCAGTTCAGAAGCAGGGAAAGCCGCTTTAGTATTAGCCACTGATGCAGGACAAGCTTTTAATAGTACATTAAGTGATATGCAAAATAGTGCAGGTGCAACAGATACAGCATTTGAAAAAGTTAATAATACTACTGGAAATAAGTTAAAACAGTCTTTAAATGAAGTTAAAAATAGTGCTATTAATATGGGGGATACATTAGCACCAATAACAAGTATGGTTGCAGAAGGATTTAGCAAAATAACAGGAATGTTAAGCAATTTAAGTTCGGAGCAATTAAAAACTATTGCAGGAATTGGAGCAGGAGTAATTACTTTAAATGTAGCATTAGGAGCATTTAGCAAACTAACTAAAGGAATAAGTGATACAGTAAAAGCTTATAAAGATATAAAAGAATTTGGTAGCAAGGCATTAGATGTAGTTAATAATTTTGGTACAAAAGCACTAGATGGAGCAAAGGCAGTAGGAAATTTTGCTTTAAACTTAGGTAAAGCATCAGTAGAGTTTGGTAAAAGTGCAGTACAAGCTGGTATTAGTGCAACTAAATGGATAGCACATAAAGCAGTTACTATTGCAAGTACAGTAGCAACTACAGCTATGAGTGCAGCACAAGCAGCATTAAATTTTGTTATGAGTTTAAATCCAATAACATTAATAATAATAGCTATAGGAGCATTAGTTGCAGCTATAGTTGTGTTATGGAATAAATGTGAATGGTTTAGGGAACTTTGTTATTCTCTTTTTGAAGGGTTAAAACAAGCTTGGGATGCAACATTACAATTTTTTAAAAGTTGTTGGGATTGGTTTACTGGATTATGGAATGCAGCAATAGAAGGCATAAAAAATATATGGCAAAGTATTTGCGATTTCTTTAAGCTTATATGGCAAGGGGTTTGCTTATATTTTGAAACAGTATGGAATGTATGGAAAACTGCATTTGAAATTGTTGTTAATGTAATAAAGACTATATGGCAAGGATTATGCAATACAATAAAATCAGTATGGGAAGGAATAGTTAACACTATAAAATCTTTATGGAATGGGTTTAAGAGTATATTTGAAAGCGTAGGTAATTCTATAAGGTCAGTATGGAATGGGTTAACTAGCATGATAAGTTCTGTATGGAATGGCGTTGTAAATGGCGTAAAAAGTGCATGGAATGGAATAATATCACCATTTAAAAGTGTTGTTAACTCAATAACAAATATATGGGATGGTATTAAATCTATGTTTAAACTACCTCATTTTAGTATAACAGGTAAGTTTAGCTTATCACCGCCTTCAATTCCTAAGGTATCTGTAGATTGGTATTACAATGGAGGTATCTTTAAATCACCAACAGTATTAGGTGGGATAGGAGTTGGAGATGCATTCAATGGGCAAGGATCTAATGCCGAAGCAATAGTGCCACTTGATGAAATGTATAGAAATATTAAAGGAATAGTTGATAATAGTTCAGAAGGCAATATAGTTATTTACTTAACTAATACAACTGAATTAGATAGTGAAGTAATAAGCACTAAAACAACTAAAAAAGTAATTAAAGGCATAAGCAAGGAAAAAAGTTCAAGAAAAATTCTAAGTGGAGGAGGTAAATTAAAATATGTGTAATGGATTTTATGTATTATTTAACAATGAAACATCTGTAGATATAGGAGTTAAAGTTGTTAGTAGACCAGTTATACCATCTCCACAGCCTATTTTTAGGGAATATGATGTACCAGGTAAACCAGGTAAGGAATATGAGTTAGAAGGTTATGAAGATATTGAAATACCAGTAAACTTTAATTTTGTTGATAAGGAAGATATGCATGAACGATTTAGGAAGTGCAAAAAGTGGATTAATGACATTAAAGATAATAAATTAATTTTTAGTGATAATAGAGGAATATTCTATAGGGTTAATTATGCTAAGATAACTTCTAATGAAAGGGTTATGAAAGTTATAGGTAAGTTTACAGTTACTTTTAATTGTGAGCCATTTGCTTATGAAATGGAAGGACAACATGAAATAGCAGTAAATAATGAAGCCATAATATATAACGCTGGAGATTTAGAAAGTAAGCCTATAATAAAGATAAAAGGTGAGGGCCTTGTAACTATAGTTATAAATGGAGAAACTATTAAAGCTAATGTAGGGCAGAATATTATTATAGATAGTTATTTAGATTTTAGCTATAAGGAAGATAAAACACCTCAAAATAATAATGTAAAAGGTAAATATCCAAAACTTAAAATTGGTGAAAATACTGTCAGCTATTCAGGTGGAAGGGTTGACAGTTTTATTATTATTCCTAATTGGATTATATATTAAAGGAGGTTTTAAAATTGATTGAAGTTTATAAGAGTACCAACACAAATTTTGACTTTAATGGTGATATGGTTTTAAAGCCTTCACTTTGTGATCTTGAAGTAGAACTAAATGGAATGATTGAAGTTACATTAGAACATCCATATGATAAGCTTGGTAGATGGAAGTATATAGAGGAAGATAATATTATTAGAGTTCCTTATCCAGGGAAGAAAGAAGGACAATTATTTTATATCTATGATAAAGATAAAGGTATGACAGGTGTTAAATGTAAAGCTAGGCATATCTTTTTTGATTTGGCAAGTGAGGTTTTAGTTGATTGTAGACCAACAAACTGTAATGGGGAAGAAGCATTAAATAAAATGCTTGCAGGAACAGGATTTATAGGACATTCAGATATTGTATCAATCAATACAGCACATTATATTAGAAAACATATAGCTAATGAAGCACTTATTTCAGATGATGAAAATTCATTCATAAATAAGTGGGGTGGTGAATTAGATGTAGATAATTTTAATGTATATATGAATAATCGAACCGGTGGAGAATATGGAGTTACATTTAAATATGGAAGAGATTTAATTAATTTAAATGAAAACTCTAATATTGATAGTATCATTACTAGAATAATACCAGTTGGATTTAATGGTATTACAATTCCTGAAACTTATGTAGAATCACCATTAATCAATAAATATAGAAAAGTTAAAACTGATGTAGTTAAATTTGACCATATTAAAGTAAAAGAAAGTCCAGAAGATGAAGAAGGCTATGACACTTTAGAAGAAGCACAGGAAGCATTGAGAGAAGCTGCAAGAGAATTATTTAATGATGGATTAGACAAGCTATTATATCAATTAGATTTAGAAGTTACTAAGTTAGAAAATACATTGAAATATGAGGATTACAAAGATATATTAACTACAGGATTAGGTGATACTGTAGGGGTTGAGCATATTGATATTGGAATAGATATAAAAACTAGAGTTATAAAATTTACTTATGACTGTATAAAGGAAAAGTATAAAACTATAACACTAGGTAATTATATTGAAAATGATATTGATAAGCAAAATAGTGTTGAATCTACATTAGATAAAATAACAAATGCAGATGGAACAGTAAATGCAGTTGAAGTTGCTGGTGTATTAAATGCTATTAATGTAAAAATGAGAGCCATGAAGGACATAGCACAAAAGCAGGATGTAAGAGCATTACTTTGTGAGGATCTAGATCCAGAAAGTCCAACTTATGGGGCAATGTGCTACGGTACTATGGGATTCATGATTGCAAGTGAAAGAACTCCAGATAATAGAGATTGGAATTGGAGAACATTCGGAACTGGAAAAGGATTCTTTGCAGATCTTATTGTAGCAGGAACAATGCTAGCAGATAGAATTAAATCCGGAATGTTAATGAGCATGAATGAAAAGACATGGATTAATATGGATGATGGCACTTTTAATTTCGCTGATGTATTAAAACTAATTGATGGAAAATTAATTCTAACACATACAAATGGTAGTGAAGGTATAAGCATTGATAAAGGTGGAATTAAAGTAACAACTAATTCTGCTAATAATGGCATGGAAGAAGTAGCTAAAATAATAGCTACTTCTTTTTCAAAAGACAGAAATCAAAATGGTTTAAGTATATGCACAACTGGTTATGGTGATTATATTCAGATTGGATATCAAAAGGAAGATGGCACTATAAGAGCTGCTACTTATTTCGTGCCAGTTAGTATACCATCAGCTGCAGGACTTCCTTATTCTGATGCAGGTATATATATATATGATCCTATATTTTTAAAAAATAGCTTAAATATAAAGGGTTCAGATGTAGATCATCAACTTGTAAATTTATCAGGGAATTATTTAGGCATATATGGAGATAATGGACTTGAATTTGGTTATAAATCAGGAACCGCTTTAAAAACAAGATTAAAAATCCATGAATCACCTCCATCTGGAACAGGAGATTTATTTGAGAGTTATGGGAATTGGAATTTTAAAGGATATACTTTGCATAATATTAATATTCAAAACTCAAATTTAACTAATAATTATGCAAATTTAGATAGTAGAAGTGCTGCAAGTGTTACAGCTTTAGAATCCTGCGAAGAAGATACAATAAGATATATTTATAAAGATATTAGAAGTATAGGGAATAAAATAATATTAAATATTCCCAATAAGTATAAAGGGTGTAATTACAGAATAATAGGGGTAGCTAAGAAAGGTTTTGGGGATTACTCAATAACTAGTGAAGAAGATACTAGATTTACAATAGAGACAGATAGAGAGTTGATAATGAATATTGAAATATCTATTGATATTTCACTTTTAAGAAAAGAATTTAAAACAGAAGAAGCACCTTTAAGTGAGGAGGTTAATTATGAATACGAAAATAGTTAAGTTAGATATAAATAGAAATCTATATGATACTTTAACAGCCAAGCAAGGAGATACTCAAAGTAGATTCTTGCTTTTTCAATTGCTAGATGGAGCTATTCCTTTTAGTCTAGAAAATAGAAGTGTGAAGGTTTTTGCAACTAAACCAGATGGTAAAGAAGTTTTTAATGATTTAATTATAAATGACAGGGTTAAAGGATATTGTACTCTTGAACTTACAAATCAAATGCTTGCAGTACCAGGGCTTTTAAAGTTAGAATTAATGGTTATTGAAGGGGATAAAAAATTAACAACTAATGTCTTTTATATGGATGTTAAGAAAAGTATTAATTCTGAAAATGCTATTGTATCAACAAATGAATTTTCAGCACTTTTAAATGGACTAGCATCTCTTAATGAATATGATAATTATAAAAATGAAATAGCTGCAGCTAGAGATGGAGAAGTCAATTTACTTACAAAAGTAAAAAAAATTGACGAACAATTGGATACTATTGCGAATAAAGGTACTACTATTGAGGTACTCGAAAGAGTGACTAAGGAAGAAATAAATAGGCAGATAGCTGATGGTACTATTGCTAATTTAACTATAGCAGATGGAAGCATAACACAAGAAAAGTTAAGTCCAGATTTAAAGTTAGGTGTTGAAGATGGAGGAATTACTGGAGAGAAACTTGATGATGAAGTTAAAAAGTCAACATATATAATCTCAAATAAAATTAAAAATTATAAATTAGATAACATAGATAATTGGAGTTGTTCTTATTCTAATTTATCTACAGAAAACAACGAGTTATTAATAACTGGAATAGGTAGTGGTTATGGGGGGAGTAATCAATATTATGCAGATTATGATACTAAAATAAAAGGGTTAAACGGACATAAATTATATGTTAATTATAACTATAATGTTCTAGGAAATAATATAAGTAGAGTTAGATTAAGATTAAAAAGTGGTACTAATACAATGAATATACTTGATAATTCAAGTGTTATAGGGAATATATATAATAAATTTTCAAAAATCATTGAAATTCCAAGCGATTATACTGAAAGCATTAATTATGGGATAGCAGTAAATTTTTCTGATAGAGAAAGTGCTACTGGTATAGTTACTAAGTTGAGAGATATTATAATTGTTGATTTAACAGAAGTGTATGGAGCAGGAAATGAACCTACTTTAGACGAATTTGAAGGAGTTTTAAATTACGAAGGAAATTATTTTGGGAGCATAAATTTATTTAACGCAAAAGAAACAAGTGTAAAGGTAAAAGAACTAGATAATACTGTCAATAATTTAGAAAAAGATATTATTTTATTGGCTAGAAATTATTTAAGTGGAATGAAAAATGATATGTGGGGAGCAACAGAAACTACCGTTAGTGGTACTGGGACAAGTTCCAAGTTAACTTCATATGTTACTACTGAATTTGTACCAGGAAATGAACAAGTTTTATATTTTAAAGTTAAAGCTAAAGTTATAGGAGAAGGGTGTATTAAACTTCAAGCTACCATTAATGGTAATAGTGGAAGTCAAAAAACTTACGAAATAGAAAATCCTATTTCAAATATGGAATATGAACTATCATTATCAGATTCGTTATTACATCACAAAGGTACTTCTTTAAATGTATCTATAAATGCTATATTCCCCGACAATGATACTCAAAATGGCAAGAGTTTGGTGTATTCTAATGGGGTGCTTTTAAATTTAACAGAGATTTTTGAACTTAATAATGAACCACCTAAAAATATAATAGATAATTTATTAACTAAATTTCCTAATAATCATTTTTACAATACCGAAAATATATTTAGTGGAAATGTTTTAAAATGTTTAAAAAATGATATATATAGTCATATGGGTGAATATGTAAAAACGCATTCTCTAGGTAATTTTTCAATGAGTTCTGTACCTAATCCGAATTGGGATAAATGGCAATCAGCACAATATAGCTATGGTATGAGTAAACATACAGAAGTTCCTATTTATAATTATGTACATGGAACACTTGAAACTGATTCTATGTTTTCAGTTCATGCTAAATATAGTCGTTGGAGTCCCGATTGTGTGTATTCTACCGAGGGTGGTCATCAATGGGGTGGTCATATTTTTGAAGGTTGGAATAGACCAAGAACTTATAGATATACTGTACTTATTGGGAAAAATGCTGTTAATGAAACTTGTATCTTTACTTTTGCACCACCAAGTCCAGAAGTTGAAGGGGAAGAAGGTGGAGGTGGTACATTTGGTATCACAAGAGTTGGAAGTGATAAACCTAAAGAAGGTTTTGAAATAAAACAAAAAGAAGCAATAATGAATGGTTCTCTTAAAATTACTGAAAAGTTAATGATACCTTATAAAAATATAACTACATCAACAACCGAAGGGGTAAGAGGACAATTTGCACACAATGATAATTATTTATTTTTATGTGTTAATGACAACTATTGGAAAAGGGTTCCTTTAGAGAGTTTTTAATTCGTAATTGATTAATAAGCTTCTTATTACGTTCATACTAAATTAGTACAAAAATTAAAAAATAGTATGAAATAAAAAAGGAATATGGAAAGTTATTTATAATATATATATATTGACATTGCACTCCGGTTGGAGTACAATAAGTATATAAGATAAATAAAACAAAGTGAGGTAATAAATATGTATTTAGAAATGAGTAAAAGTATAGAAGAAGCTACTATAAAGCTTGCTAGAAATATCAAAGAAATAGGAATTGATAATGTTGATTTCGAGTATATGAAAAATAGTGATTTTTTTGTAGTGTCTATAGTCGAATATAAGAAATATTGGGAAATCACTCATAGAGAACGTCTTAGTAAAACTTCTAGAGCTGATATATTTAGATTAGGTTTTGAAGATGATAAAATGGTTTATCAGTGCTCGGAAGAGGATTAGTAGGGGGGGGAAAAATGGCTAGAGATAAGAGTATAAAAGTAAGATTGACTGACAATGAAGATAGATTTTTAACCGAGCAAACTGAAAAGCTTGCTATCTCCCGAAGCGAATATGTTAGAAGATTATTGAATAAAGAAATAGATAAATTGGAGGCAAATAAAAATAGACTCCATTCATAATTTCGGTAATAGAACAGAGTCTAATGTAATATGTGTATAAAATTTACCACAATGAGTGTACATATTGCATTAATATTATATGAAAAATACAAATAAATATTTTATGAATATTTATTAAATAAAAAAGAAGAACCTTTCGGTTCAACCCAATGACAAGATTTATATTGTTCGTAAAATTTAAAAGCAGACGAGAGATAGTGGCGTCGCAAATAAAGACTTCAAATCCAATGCAATACTGCACGTTTGTATTGCATTAAAAACTTAAAATAAACAAATAAAGTAAGAAGTTAGAGTAAAATCTAGCTTCTTTTTTAATACAAAAAATAAAAGGAAGGTGTAAAATGGAAAACTTATTAAACTATTTTAAAATTATTGTAGCAGCAATAGGAACGGGAGTAACTTGGTTATTCGGTACATGGGACACTGCTCTTATTGTTCTTGTGTGCTTTATGGCACTAGATTATGCAACTGGAGTATTAAGAGCATGGATAAATAAAGAAGTTAGCTCCGATATAGGACTTAAAGGTATAGCGAGGAAAACAGTTATATTTATTGTTTTAATAGTAGCAGTATTACTAGATAGGCTATTAAATACTGGAACATGGGTATTTAGGACACTTATATGCTATTTCTACATAGCTAACGAAGGTATTAGTTTATTAGAAAATTGTGCTGGATTAGGATTACCTATACCAGAGAAATTAAAAGATGCATTAGTACAACTTAAAGATGGAGAAAAGAAAGAGTTAAGTAAAGAGCAGGAGTAGATCCTGTTCTTTTAATTTATAAAAATATATTAAAGAAAGAAGGAATGTAAAAATGAAAATCGGAGTAAATGATGGACATACATTAAGTGGAGCTGGAACAGGAGCAGTGGGAATTATAAAAGAAGGAGAACATACTAGATTAGTTGGAGAAGAAGTAAGAAGATTATTAAAGGAAAGAGGAAATACAATTTATAATTGCACTGTAGATTATGCTCCTACTACATCAGAAAGTTTATCTTTAGTAGTACAACAAGCTAATAGAGAAGATTTAGACTGGTTTATTGCAATTCACTTCAATGCTGGTGGTGGTAAAGGTGTAGAAGTTTATACTTATGAAGGTAGACAATACCAAGATGCTATTGATGTTTGTAATAATATAGCTGCATTAGGATTTAATAATAGAGGTGTTAAAGCTGGTACAGGACTTTATGTAATTAGAAAGACTATAGCTAAATCTATGCTTATAGAAGTTTGTTTTGTAGATACAGAAGATGCAAATAAGTATCTTCAAGTTGGATATAAAGCAATTGCAAAGGCTATAGTAGATGCATTAGATAATCATATATCTAGTTCTCCAGCAGTAGATACAAATACATCATCTACATCTCAAACTCAATCTACTGCAACAATTAAAGGTGATGATTGGGTAAGAAGATTACAACAGGAATGTAATAACCAAGGATTTTCAAAACAAAATGTTGATGGAATAGCTGGACCAGCAACATTAGCTGGGTGCCCACTTATGAGAAAAGGTGCAAGTGGTAATATAACTAAGTTACTTCAAGAGAAATTAGTTAAGCTTGGATATTCTACTAATGGCGTAGATGGAATCTTTGGAAGTGGAACTCATTCTGCTGTAAGAGAATTTCAAAAGACTAGAGGACTTTCAGTAGATGGGATTGTTGGTCAAAATACTTGGAGAAAATTATTAAATTTATAATTATTAAGGCTAGAGATTAAATTCTCTAGCCTTTTTTATTTTTTTTACGTTTAATAATTAATTTATTAAAGCAAAAATAAAACTGCGCACAATTCTGAAAAAGCGAAGTTTTTTATAAGAATGGCTTGTTTACTAGCTTTAATAGTAACAAACATTATAATTTAATAGCAATTCGGATAAATCACGCAGTTTTTTAGGATAAAATACGCAGTTTTATATTTTAAATACTAAATTTATTTAATTTTTATCATTTCTGAAATTATATAGATGGCAACTAATAAAATAAATAGATCTTCAGCTCCAGAAGCATAAATAAGCTTTGCTCCATACTTTTTTTTAACAAATGGATAAAAGAAAGGTACACCCATCTTTGTAAAACTATCCGCTATAAGATGTAATCCATAAGCTATAAACCACAATATCGCCATATCTATATTAAATATTCCAACTAAAACGCTACTTATTAATAAAAACAATAAACTATGTGTTATTGTTCTATGTTTTATACCTAAATATAAATCCCAATCTGGTGCCACAGAACCTACAATAGCACCAGCCATAGAAATATAAGACAAATCTAAATATTTTATTACTGGAATTGCTATAGCTATTCCGATAGCCGTATGAGTTCTACCCATCATAAATTATCACCTCAAATTTTATTTTTCCCAACTGTAATTATTTTTAAACTGTAGCATAAAATGTAGTATGAAATATTTTTTAAGAGGTTGTATTTATGGATTTAATTAGCTTATCCCTAATAACTGGTGGGGTTATTTTAGCAAAAGAAGGTAGTAGTTATTTATTAAACAGATTAAACATAACTGCTTACAGATGGAATAAAACAATGGCCAACTTAAAGCTTAATTTTAAAATTATAAAAAATAAGCCAATAAAAAATGGAGTGGAATTAACAGTTAAATCTCCAGCAGGTAAAAGTTATAAAGATTTAGAAAAACATATTGATTCCCTAGAAAGCTCCTTAAGAGGAATTATAACAATAGAAGATATAAGATTCACAGATTTAATTAAAATAGAAGTAATAAATGAGGAATTAAAAAATTATGATTTTATTCCAGTAAAATCACCAAACAATTTAATTTTTATAGGTAAAAATTTTAGTGAAAAAAATTTTTTTATAGATATAGAAAAGGATCCACACATACTTATAGGGGGAATGACAGGAACAGGGAAAACATTCTTATTATCTTCAATATTAACAAATTTGATATATAACAATTCTAACAGTATAGATTTATATATAAGTCAAATTATTAAAGGAGAAATAGGTCAATTTTCTAATTGCAAACCTGTAAAGTTTGTTGGTAATACCTTAGAAGAAGTAAGCATAATGCTAGAAAAAGTAGCTAAAAAAGTTGATAAAAGATGCCGCAAGTTTAATTCACAAGGCTATAAAAATTTAAGTCATTACAATAAAAATAACAAAAATAAATTAAAAAGAATTTACTTTGTAATAGAAGAAATATCATTCTTTATAGCAAAAGAAAGCGATAATGAAGAAATTAAACAATTAAAAAATAAATGTTGGACGAATATATTAACTATTGTTAAAGCTGGTAGAGCTGCAGGAGTACATTTCCTTAGTGTTACCCAAAGAAGTACTGTCGCAAATATTGATAGTGAGGTCAAATCACAAATGTGCTGTATAACATTAAGACAGCGTTCTAAAAGAGATAGTGAAAATATAATAGAAGATTCAGGTGCAGTTAAGCTTAAAGAAAGAGAATGTTTAATTTTTGGTTCACAAGGGCTAGATATGGTGAAAGTCCCTTCAATGGATGAAAACTATGAAATACTACAAAAGTATGTAAAAGAAATTATAGTTCCAAATAAACCACATAAACCACAACAAAAAATAAAAAAATTAGAAGTAGAAGAAGTTAAGTTTACTCACACACCAATAGATCTAGATAAAGATAAAATAATTTTCTTAGAAGCTGCAACAGAAAAGGAAACTAAGAATGAAATAAAAGAAAATAAAAAAAGTGAAAGGAAAGGTAGAGTTAAATGTTAATGCAAAGAGATAAGCTAATATTAAAACATATAGAACAATATAGAGGAATAACTATAAAACAAGCTCAATATTTATTTTTTAATAAATCATATGAAAATGCAAGAAGGAGACTATCAGACCTTGAAAATAAAATGGGATTAGTAAAAAGTTATAAATCTAACTATAGTAAAGAAAAAGTCTTTATATTAGATAAAAAGATAAGCGACCATGATTTAATAACATTAGATTACTTAAAATTTTTAGCAGCTAATGATTGTGAAATAGTAGAAGTTAAAATGCAACCAAAATACCTTAAAGGAATAATAAGAGCTGATGCATTTGTAATATTCAAAAAAGATGGTTATAAATATTTTACTATTTTAGAAGTTGATTATACTCATTATACGGAAAATACTAAATTCCAGCTATACGAAAAACTTTATAGAGATAAAGAACTAGAAGTTAAATGCGAGGGGACATTTCCTATCCTAATAGTTGCTCGTCCAACTCCTGGAGTAAGATACAATAGCAAGAACTTTGAGATAATCTATACTGATTTAAATTATGATAATTTATCAACTCATTTATTTTCATAATTCACGCCCTCAATATCTTTTTATTGGGGGTTTTGTTTTAGGCTATTACTAGCTTAGCACCTATAGGTTTGTTGGGTAATATTCTTACATACAATATCTTGTACTAAATCAAATAACAAAGCATATATTATAATATAAAACTTCAAATCCAAAGACAACACCTATACAAAACATTCATAAAATCTATTCAAAACATTATTAGTAAATCTATAGACGAAAAGTCGAAAGGTTAACCGATTGGCACGCCATGAGGCATGAAAGGAGGAACATTATCCCGTAAGGGTAGAAGAAATAAAAAACAGGAGTGATGATAAAATGACAAACTTATTAACCATCTTTATAGGAGCTCTGCTAATAAAAGCAGTTATATTAATGTTACCTACTCTAATCAGGACAGGTATTAGAAAACATATTCCCTATAAAAAATATACAGCAGAAGAAGTAATATCATGCAATCATATGAAGCCAGAACTATACTACATAAATCAGCTAAAAGAAAAGAAAAACAACTATAAAATAAAAAATGAAAATATATCATTTAATTTCACAAAAGTTGATAAAGAAATACAACTTCTATTTCTAAAAGAATTAATAAGATCTAAGCTAAAAAATAAACAATTAAGCAGAAGTAAAGTTTTAGCTATTAGAAATTTTTTAGAAAGCAATTTAGAAAAAGAAAAAAATAAAAAGTTTGCGAATGACTTCCATGCTATTTACCACTACTTAAAGTCTTCAGCTTTAACAAGTGAGCATATAAGTGCAATCACAAACCTAATACAATAAACATTTTTTGAAAGGATACTTAAATAAGTTTATCCTTTCTTTTTTATTATTTCCAATATATATATTTTTTATACATTAACATGGGTAGTCATTAGCTTCATCTGAATTACAATAAGAATTATGATTATATTCTATTTCTATATTCTCTACTTCCTTCATTTCAGAATTACTTTGTACAGGAACATCAACACGTTGAACAAGGCCTTTTTCCTGAAGCATTTGTAAGTAAAGTAAATCCTTTACTAACCCTCCAAAGCTTGAAAACTTACTATCTAGCCAATCACTAATTTCCTTTTCCTTTTCATCATCAAGATTAAAATATACTGGTTTCATTATTCTAGTCTTTTGTTTACTCAATTTATTCACCCCATTTAGCTAACATGAAATTATAATATCCTAAAACATTAGAATATAAAGAGTCTTTTAACATACAGTTTTTCCCGAAGAATTTATCTAATTGAACACTTCCTAAATCAATAGAACCTCCACCAGTTAAGAACCATGTGTACAGATCTATATCTATTTTATAGATTTTAGCTTCATTTATAATTTTATTAATTAAACCTTCCTTTTCTTCATCTGATATTTCTATTCTTCCGTTATCAAGTAAATTTTCTATAGTATTTATATTATAGTCTTTCCCACTACGCTTTATATCACTTAATATATTATTTTTTAAATCTAATAATCCAAAATTTAAAGTACAAACCTTATCTTGTTTACCATTTATAAATGTAGCTATATTAACAGTTCTTCCTCCAATATCAATTATTCCTAAGTTTCCGTTAGTGTTTCTAATAGCTCTTGGAATCGCAAAATATGAAGCAAATCCTTCTCCTATAACTCCAATATTAGTTATTTTGACTTTTCTCTCCTTATTTCTATATTTAAATTTAAATTCTTTATTTAATAATTGTGCCTTAAATATATCTCTTAATCCACTAACATGTTCTGCTGGTGCTCCCATCATTATTTCTATTTCTTCATCTTCTGTAGCTCTAGCTATAGCACATAATAGTAAAGGTAAGTAGTCCTTTTCTGTTTTATTAAATTCAAAATCATAATTTCCTTGCTCTATGGAATATTTAACTCCTCCAATTTCAACAACTTCTGCACTTGAATAATCTTGTTGTTCTTCGTCGGTAAATCTAGATTGAAAGCTATCAAACTCAACCTTATCTCCTTTTTTATAGGCTAATTTAATATTTCTGTTCCCTAAATCAATTGCAATCTTCATAATATACACATCTCCCCGTAACATTATTTGTAATTATTTAATATCTTATAATATTATTTGATATTATTTACAAAATAAATTATATTCTATTAGGAACAATATGTCAATATCAAATAATATCTTATAATATTATTTAATATCACAAGATATTATTTAACATCACAACTTATTCTGCATAATATAAAAAAAGAGAATACCAAGATTCTCTTTTTATCTGTTTAGCCCAACTTAATTCCCTATAATTATTTAAGAATATATGAATTGGTCAATTGTCCGCCAAATTTATCTGTATTCTTTTCTATTTCAATTAATCCTTTGTTTTTTAATGATTTCAACAACGCTATTATAGTCTTTGAACTCATACCACTATCAGATGTTAATTCCCTTTTTATTGATGGGTTGCACCTATTAGATCCTTGCGGACAATGAGAAGCTAGTATTAAATACATCATTTTTTCATTACCAGTTAAATTAGGATTTCTTATAAAGTCATTACTTACTAAAGTTTCTCCATTAATCTTAATAATATTTTTTTTGATATCACTCATAATAGCCTCCTATATAACTTTTTTTACGCCTTTTCTTGATCCCTGCTTCAACTGTTTAGCTTGGGCATCTGCCACCATCTTTTTTCTTTTTATGTATTCTAAACTTTCAGTAATAAATAGTCCTGTTTCGTGATTAAGCTTTGATAGATAATACGTATTACTTTTTCTTCTACCTGTTTCATCAAATTCCGGTACTATAGTAATTACACCTTTTTCTTCTAAGCTCTTTAAAGTTAAACTTAAAGTACTATTACTTTTTATATTGGCTCTTTTCATTATTTTAGCTTGAGATGGATAACAAGCACTAGAGTTAATTGCAAAGCTTTTTAATGCTAAATATACCATTTTCTCAGTTCCTGTATAAGCTTCTTGTTCCATCAATGCAATATGATAAGGAACAAATAAATTAGCTTTATCTAAGTCGACCACTATATTACGATTATCTATACTATCATTCATTCTCTCACCCTCCCTAAGTAGTAATGTAACATGGGTATAACTTAATGTTACCTTGTAAGTCATTTTATGTCAATATTAAATTTTATTTTATTTTATCCACAGCTTATCCACACATCATAACCCCTATTCGAAAATCGCATAGCTTAGCTATGCGAAAATCGCATAGAGGGTCTATGCGAAAATCGCATAGGGGTCTATTCGAAAATCGCATAGTAGTCTATGCGAAAATCGCATAGGGGGTCTATGCGAAAATCGCATACATAAATATATAAATATATAAAATATATAAATTAAAATATATAAATTAAAATATATAAATATATGAAATAGATAAATTAGAAATAGAAAATATTTATATTATAATATAGGTGATTTTTATGTATTAAATTGTAATTGTAGATATAAACATCATTCCATTCATTTCTATGCTATAGCTTTAAATATTTCTTTAAGGGAGTACAGGCTTGATATATGTCTAATGCCAATAAAGATACCTTTAAATAACAAACGCTCTTAAAATGCCTTGTAGTCAATTTAAATGCTATAAAAAAAGCATATCTTAATTATTTTTAAGATACACTTTATTCTTTTTCTATTTTGTATTTTTTTAAAGTTTCATATATACCCATAATGGCATCTACATTTTTTTCATTCTCTAAAGCAAAATTATATTTATGTTTTGTTCTTCCCAAAAGGTAATCACAACTAACCTCAAAATAATTTGCTATAACAACTAATGTTTCTATATCAATCCGCCTATTTCCACTTTCCCAATTAGCTAATGTTGATCTAGAAATATTAAGTACAGCTGCAAGATCTTCTTGATTCATATCTTTATCCATTCTTAGTTCTGCTATAATCTCACCTATATTCATAATATCCCTCCAAAGAATATTATAGGCTATAGGTGAGTTAAAGTTTATAATATTGCATTACGAAACAATTAACATTCAAAAGTTTCATTATGAAACAATAATTCTATAGTTTAGCTATAAACTTAAAAACTTCTACAGGGTCTAACTCTAATATTAAAGATAGGTCTAATATTTTACTAACGGACAGAGATTTAGTTTTTCTAGTTTCTATCTTAGAAACATATGATTGGCTTATTCCTAGATATGAACCTAATTCCTTTTGGGTTAATTTTTTATTAAATCGAGCCTTTTGTATCATGCAATAACCTTTTATGCTTAATAAATTTACGACAATAAATATTACATTTCGAGCAATTAACAAGAAGTTATACATAATATTTTATTTAAATTTTACAAATAGACAATAGATTTTATAAATTACATACATTTACTACAACTGTAAAAAACATGTCGAAATATTCCTGTCAGGAATACGTTTTTGATGTATAATACAAATATAGATTCAACTTGAACAAACGTTCGAGTTAATATATAATTTTTAGTAATAAATGCAAAGGGGTTCGTTTTATGGAAGAAAGAAATAAAGAAAAAATAAAATTAGAAATAATCGAAAATCTAAAATATGTGCAAAATTTAGATGTTTTAATTTTTATAAAATCAATGGTAGATGAAACAAATAGATTGAATAAAAAAAGAAGCAGTTAATTAAGACTGCTTCTTTCTTTCTATTAGACCATCAACTAATATTTTCACAACTTCAATTTCATTTTCATCTAATTCTGATAAGCCTAATATCAATTTTTTCGTTAGATTGTCACCTCTGTTAAATATTTTAGTAAGTTCAACTCCAAGTTGTTGGTTTATATTTGTTACAAACATATCACCCTTACCTTCTCTAAGCCATTCTTCATTTACATTAAAGGTAGAACATATTAACTTTATATGTCTATCTCTTAATGAAGTTTTACCACTTTCCAAAACTGCATATGTGGATTGAGCAATACTTAACTTATTAGAGAATTCCGCTTGGCTTAAATCTAACTCTGTTCTTAAAATTTTCAATCTTTTATTCATAATTGAACCTCCATAAATAATGATAATCCAAAACTGATTAAAAATCAATAAAAATATCGTTTTTTAATATTTTATAGAAAAACGATTGACTTTTAATAGAAAAACGATTATGATTTAATCATAAAATATCGAAGGAGGTTTAAATATGACTAATAAACAAAAAGAAATAGAAAAATTATTAGAAAAAGTCAACGATGATTTGTCTAATAAAGAAAAAATGTTTGTTTTAGGTGTTATTGAAGGACTTAAGTTGGCTAAAATAGCAATTTAGTAATTAAGAGGTGAAAAGAAAATGGAAAAGTTAAGGGAAAAACTCCATAAATATATTGATATTTATGGAGTTGGAAGCAAGAAAACATTAAAGATTAGTAATAAATTAAATAAACTTGTTAATATTGAAATGAAAAAAAATAACTATAGCGAGATTAGAAATGGATAGAGATTTCAAAGGAATATGGATCCCAAAGGAAATTTGGTTAACTAGAGATCTATCAATTCAAGAGAAGATATTTCTAGTAGAAATAGATAGTTTAGATGGTAATAATGGATGCTATGCGAGCAATGAGTATTTTTCAGAATTTTTCGGACTATCTAAAAATAGATGCTCAGAAATAATAAAAAGTTTAGAAAGAAAAAGCAAGCTCACAATTTCATATAAATATAAAGAAGGTACTAATTCAATTGAAAGAAGAATTTTAAGAGTAAAAAAAGGTATTCGAGAAACCGACAGAGGTATTCGAGAAACCGACAGAGGGTATTCGGAAAAGTGTGAAGAGAATAATACAATATATAATAATACAAATATTAATATATATAGTGCAAATGATGCACAAGATATTTGGGAATTATATCCGAATAAAAAAGGTAAAGCTCAAGCAATGAAGAAAATACCCAAATTACTAGAAACTTTAGGGAAAGATGTTCTTGCTGAATGTGTTAAAAAATATTCAGATGAGGTTAAAGGTAAAGATAAGCAATTTATACTTAATGGCTCAACATTCTTTAATGGTAGATATGAGGATTACTTAGATGACGCAATAGAAGCTGGCAGTAAAGCGAATGATAATACTAAGAATAGTGAAGTTCATGAGAGTAAATATATATTTAATTTAAGTGAGGACATGTAATTATGAGAGAAGATGTATTAAGAGAATTACCAAGTAGCTTAGAAGCTGAGCAAGCATTAATTTCTAGCATGATAAATATTCCTAGTAAGATACAAGAGGTTGAAGATATTTTAAGTGTAGATGACTTTTATTGGGATAGACATAAGCAAATTTATAAAAACATTAAAGAGTTATCCAGAAGAGATAGCGAAGTGGATGTTGTTATATTACTTGAAGAAATTAAAAATAACGGAGATATAAAAAGCTGTGGTGGGATTTCTTATATTAGTGATATTGCAGGTAGTGGATTTTATGGAGCTAACGTTGAAGGATATATAAAAATAATCAAAGAAAAATCTGATAGAAGAAAATTAATAAAGACAGGAAGAGAGCTTATTGGTAAATGTTATGATGGCGAAGATTTAGATAATCTAATAGGTTTTGTTGAAGATAATGTGTACAAGGTGTCTAATTCTAAAGATTCAAGTGAAATAGTTGATATAAGCAAAGCTATTAATGATGTATTAACGAGAATTGAGCAAAATTATCAAAATGGAGGGAAAATCTTAGGAGTCTCTACTGGATATGAAGAATTAGATAAAACGATATCGGGATTACAAAAAGGTGACTTTATAATAACTGCAGCTAGACCATCAATGGGGAAAACAGCATTTGCACTTAATATAGGGCAATATGCATCAAGAGAAAGTAGTGTTGCAATATTTTCATTAGAAATGACAAGAGATCAATTAATGGAAAGACTATTAGCGGCAAAGTGTTTAGTTGATTTTAGTGCTATTAAAACAGGAAAATTAACTGATGAACAGTTCTTAAAAATAGCTAATGCATCAACTGATTTAAGTAATAGAAAAATATTTATTGATGATAAAGCAACATCATTAACAGATATTAAGGCTAAATGTAGAAATTTAAAGGTTAAAAAGGGGCTTGATGTAGTTATAATAGATTATTTACAACTAATAGAGAGCACTGAAAAATCTTATTCTAGAGAGCAAGAAATAGCGAAGATATCAAGAGAGCTTAAGAAGATGGCCAAAAAGTTAGATGTAACAATTATTGCATTATCACAATTATCAAGAGCACCAGAGGCAAGAGCTGACAGAAGACCAATACTATCTGATTTAAGAGAATCAGGCTCAATAGAACAGGATGCAGATATTATATTAATGCTTTATAGAGATGAATATTACAACAAAGAATCAGAAGATAAGAATATAGCTGAAGTTATAGTAGGAAAGAATAGAAATGGTGAAGTAAAGAGTATAAAGTTAGGGTGGTTTGGCAACTATCAAAGATTTGCATCATTAGATAGAAGATAATAAGTTGACTAAATACTCTACATATATAGATAAAATTACCTACTAAATTAAGGAGTAAAAATGAAAACTGAATATATAGATTATTTAACAACTTTAGATATAAGCGGACAGAGCTTTAGAATTTTACTAGCTTTAAATATAAAAGAGCACACTCAAACTCAAATACAAGAAAAATTAAACATACAAGATAAAGCACAAGTGAATAAATTATTTAAAGATCTAAGCAATAGAGGATTGATAGAAATATCTAAAGTAGAAGGGAGAAATAAATTTTATAAAGCTGTAAAAGATGTTAAAAGACTAAGAATTAATATACCAGGACAGCAAAGAATGTTTTAAAAGGAGATGAGAACGTTATGGCAGAGATAAAATTCAAAATTTATGATAAGAACAGAAAAAGGCTTATAAGTGGGACTGGTTATAGCATAACAGGAGATGGGGAAGTACAAACATTTAATAGTCATGGAGTAGCAGAAGGAACAGTTAATAATAGACATTTAAAGCCAGTTTTATATTCAGGAAAGAAAGATATTACAGGAAGAGATATTTACGAAGGCTTTATAGTTGAGAGAAAAGCAGCAGTACCAGGAGATGAAGAGATAACAGGAATAGTTATTTTAGATGAATGTCAATGGTGGATTGAAAATAAAGAAGAACAAAGAGCAGTACCATTATTTTCTGAAACAGCAGAAGATAAAATTATAGGAAATGTATATGAAAAAGAGTATTTTGTCTAGAAAGATAAAGATTAAAAGGGTGATATGATGTTTGAAAAAATAAAGAGAAATTTATTTAAATTTTTTAAGAGTAGTTGGTATGGAGAAAGTAAAAATAAAGATGAAAATGAAATAGGATTAAATCTAATATCAGAAAATGAAGAAAAGGTTTTTGTAGAACAAAAGGCTATAGATCCAAGAGAAAGAGCAAGAAAAAAATTTCAAATGATAGCTAAAAGAACGAAAAGTTGGAGAATAAGAGAGAAAAATATAAAAAGGTTAGTGGATTATTATGATTGATTTAGATATGAAGGTAATAGAGAAAGCAGTTAAATATTATTTTGCTGGTTATAGTGCTAAAGAAGCTATAAGAAAGGCAATAAATGAAAATGAAGGAGAGATAAATGAATAAAGTAGTACTTATAGGAAGAACAACTAAAAGTCCAGAACTAAGATATGCACCAGGAACAGGAACTGCAGTATGCAGATTTACATTAGCAGTAAATAGACCTTACAAGAAAGATGAAACAGATTTTATTAATTGTGTAGCATTTGGAAAGATTGCAGAGACTATAGCTCAATATGTTTTAAAAGGTAGACAAGTAGCTATAACTGGAAGTATTAGAACAGGCTCATATGAGAATAATGCAGGAAATAAGATTTATACGACTGATGTTGCATTAGACGGTTTTGAATTTATAGGGAATTCAAATAATAATCAAGGTAATTCAGGAACATGGAATCAATCAGAAGATACAGGAATGGGATTTGGGGTAGAAGAACCAATTGATGAAGGGAATATGCCTTTTAGGTAATAATTTTGGGACAAGGAGGCTTAGGTTATGTATGATTTTTATATTACTCCAACTGAATATGAAATGGCTGAGAAGAATGGAATAAGTAAGCAATGTTTAGAAGTTAGAATTAGAAGATTAGGGTGGTCAAAATTTAGAGCATTAAATGAGAAGCCTTTAAAGTTTAATAGATTACCTAAAGAATGGGTTGATATAGCTAGAAAAAACGGAATTTGTTACAGTACTTTTAAATATAGAGTTAATATTTTAAAGCTTGATATAGAGATTGCGGCAACTAAACCGTTACAGAATAGAAGATTACAAGCAAAGAAAGCTTGTGAAGCAAGTCGAAAATATCCTAAAGAATATAAAGATTTAGCACTTAAAAATGGGATTTCAGAGAGAACATTTCATAGAAGGCTGAAAAGTGGATGGGATTTAATTACTGCATCAACCAAGCCTCCAATGACAAGTAGAGAAATTGGGTTATTAACTAAAGACAAAAGAAGTAATTTTATTTATGGAAATAAATATAGAGCAATAACTGAATAGTTGCAAATTAGCGAAGGAAGGGAGAATTGAAATTGAAAATAAGATTATGTTACAGGGTAGAGAAAGAAGCTGGTTGGGGGGAAGATGAATATGGTAATCCAACAGAGGTTTATAGTTGTGTTAAAGTAAATTGTACAACTTATAATGTTCCTAAAAATCAGTATAAAGAATTAGTTGAGGCAGGAAGAAGAATAACAGCATCTCAATTTAAAATAGATGAAAATTTAATTACTCCAATAACATTAAATGAGTATTTAGATCATGTGGATGAAGAAGATTAATTCATAAAAATTTAAAGCGAACAATTTGAAATTAATGTTTTAGAGAATTTATAATAATTTGATCTTTGAAAATTGAATAAAGATATACGGTATTAAAATAAGCTTTAATGATTTTACTATTAAAATTATGGTAAAAAGATTTATTTAGTTGACAAAAATAGAAAAAAATCATATTATTATTGATATAATTAATTTGTGAGAAGGTGATAATATGATTAATAGCAAAGAACATTTACAAGATAATATTAATGAAATTAATGAAACACTTAATAACTTAGAGTTTCGTAAATATTTAAATATGGTATATGATATAGGTATATTAAAAGATAAAAACAAAAAAAAGTTAGATGAAAGATATGAAATAGAAACATATCCAGCATCTAAGGGGTTTTCTAAAATTCGAGAGATTGGGAATGTAATTTGTAATAAAAAAGAGCTTTGGCCTACTGGAGTTAGTGCAGATGTAATATTAGCACAAAAAATACCAGTAATAAAAGTGAAAAATATTATGTTGACTATGAAATCTACAAAAAATATTGATAGTTTATGGAAAAAGCCAAAGGATTACATGAAGCAATATTCTAAGTTGAATAAAGGGATAACACCACAAATAGAAATTCTAAATCGTACTTTAGAGGAAGATTTAGATGAATTAAAAGTAAATTTAGGTGCAAAATATTATGGAATACTTGCATATAGCTTAGGAAGTGATAATACTTTAGAAAATATGCAGGTTGTATTTTTAAGTGATAATGCCAATGATATAGTTCATACTGTGGATATTCCAGTTATTAAATTGGAGAATAAAATAATTCCAGAAGATAAATCATTAAAAGATAAAATAGAAGAAAATAAAGGCGAATCCCTTAAAGGAATAATAGGATTAAAATAATATTTTGTACTACATACTTAGATAGTACAGGAGGTATATGATGAGTATATCAGAAAGAAAAGTATATGGGCAGCGGATTAAGCAAGGTAGAATCTTAAGAGGATTTTCACAAGAACAGTTAGGGAAAAAGATAGGGGTAACACGACAAGCTATATCTAATTGTGAAAAGGATACTATAAGTTTAAATACAGCTAATCTTTTAAAAATAAGTGAGATTTTAGAGTTACCTTTAAGCTTCTTTTATAAGCCTCCAACAGAAAATAATAGTGATAAGGTGATTTTTTTTAGGAGTAAAGATATTCCTAAAAAGACTAAAGAGCAATTAAGAGAAGAAATAAATATTTTTGATAAAGAAGTTGTAAAATATTTTGAACAATATGTTAAACTTCCTAGTCTAAATTTACCTGATTTAAGTGATATATTAAAACATGGTACTTATAACTATAAAAAAGAAACTATAATAGAGGTATGTAAAAAAATAAGAGAACATTGGGGATTGGGTAATAAACCAATAGATAATTTAGCTTATATATTACAAGCAAATGGATTTATAATAAGTAGACAATATATAGATCAAGATAAAACAGATGCATTTTCTCAAAAGATAGATAATAATTATATCTTTATAAGTGGTAATAAAGAGTGTGCAGTTAGAAGCAGATTTGATTTAGCACATGAGCTAGGACATTTAATTTTACATGATAATATAGAAATAGATGAATTTGAAGACAAAATAATAGAGAAAGATGCTGATTTGTTTGCATCAGAGTTTTTATATCCGAGTGAAGTTTTTTTAGAAGATATACAAGATTACTCTTTAGGTTTTGAAAGATTTATAGAATTAAAGGAAAAATGGAAGGTATCAATACAGCTATTAGTTAGAAAATGTAAAGATTTGGGGGTGATTTCAGAGGAGAAGTATATTTACTTTCAAAAAAGAATTAGCTTTAATAAATGGAGAAAAAAAGAACCATTAGATGATAGAATTGTATTAGAAAAGCCTAGATTATTTGAAGATGTTATTGAACTGTTAATTGAAGAGAATATTCTTACTAAGAAAGATATTTTAATGAATATAGATTTAGAGAAAAATGATATAATAAAATATTGTAACTTAGAAGATAATTTTTTTGAGGATACTTTTTGTAATATAGTGAAAATTTATTAATATAAAAACATTGATAATACCGTATTATTCAAAATGAATATGCGGTATTTTTTTATGCGTAATTTGAAATTATTGCGAAACAAATAAGGAGTTTTAAATGGCAAAAAGAAAGCAATTAGAAAAGAAATATAAAGTTGCATTTTGGAAAGAGTATAGCTATTTATTAAAGGCTATGGCTTGGGTTTGTGTAAATGAAGAAAGTGGAGAATTTATTTGCGAAGCTAAAACTTTAAAAGAAATTGAAGAAATTTTAATAAAGAATTAGCTCACAATTCAAAACCAGGAGGAAGAGAATGTATTATAGAGCAGATGTATATAAGGATGCAGTAGTCAAAAATAGTTTTATTGCAAATAGCGTAGACGTTTTAAAAAGTAAAGCAGAGCCTTATATAAAAGACGATAAAGTTACACAAATAGTAGTGTCAGAGGTTAAAGATATTGGATTCTTTAAAGTTCCGTCTGAACTGGAAGAGTATTTAAAATGTAAAATATTATAGTGAATGATTCAAAAAATAGAGAATAGGAGTAAATTTAATTATAATTACATACTTCTATTCTCATAAGATAATCAAATTCAATTAATATTTAGGGAGGAGAAGAACATGGAAAACTTAAACTATAGAAATTGCAATGAGGAAGTAACTGTAAAATTAATAGGTAAATTAACAATGGAGTTTCCAGAGCTAGAGGTTAACCTACCAAGACAACTAGAAATAAAAAGATTAGTAGAAGAAGTTTTATATGGGTATGAGGTTACTACAAAAGAAACAGCATTAGTGACAAGTGATCTTGAGGATAAGGTAAACTATTTCCTAGCGACTAAAAAGCTTGAAGGTTTATCAGTAGCTACTTTAAAGAATTATAGCTATAACTTAAGAAAATTATGCAAATTCTTCAATAAGCCAGTATCTATGATTACAAGTGCTGACATTAAAATGTTCATGTATGCAGAAAGTAGTACCAAGGGTGCTGCTGGAATGAACACATTTATGACACCTATTAAATTATTCTTTGCATGGCTTCAAAATGAAGAATTTATAATTAAGAATCCATGTTCTTCTATTAGGCCTGTAAAAGAACCAAAGAGAGAAAAACAACCATTGACTGAAGAGCAAGTCGAAATGTTAAGGGATTGTATTCTTAGTAGAAGAGATAGAGCAATATTAGAATTTTTCTTATCAACTGGTTGTAGAGTAGCTGAAGTTGGTAATGTTAAGGTAAGCGATTTAGATATGACACATAAGACTTTATTAGTTATAGGAAAGGGAAATAAGGAAAGAAGAGTATATTTTACAGAAAGATGTAAAAGGTCAATACTTAATTATCTTAGAGAACGTGAGGAGCAAGGAATAATCAGCGAATATTTATTCTGTTCTTCAAAAGCTCCAAATAAAAAATCAATTAATACAGAGCCTTATAAAAAATTAAATAATCGTGGTTATCAAGTAATTGTAAATAAAATGCAAAAGATGGCTAATATAGAAATGAGAATCACTCCGCATACATTTAGGCATACAATGGCTACATTTGCTTTAAGAAGTGGGATGAAACCTGAAGTTATTCAACAAATACTAGGGCATAATGATGTTGGATTAACATTGAGGGTATATGCAAAGGTAGCTCAAACTGATGTTGAATATTCATATAGAAAATTAGTTTCATAAAGGGAGGTAAAGTAAATGGACAAGCATCTATTAATATTTTTTATAGTAGATATAATAATAACAATTTTACAGTTGATTATATGTGTAAAGATATCAAAAAAACATGAGATTATGAAATAAGGTGATAAAATG
>NZ_JAASHM010000031.1 GCF_019734195.1 Clostridium sp. K13
AAGATTTTTTTTGTTAGCATGAAAAATATTTTACCATAAATCCTAGGCTTATAGAGTCTGGGATTTATTTTTTTTTTTTGCAAAAGGGGCCTCGCACTAATTATTTAGTGCGACAGCCCCATTATAAAAAAATATTATATTTTATTAAAGTAATTAATAACTGTTTCTTTATCACTAAAATGATGTTTAACAGTTCCAATTATTTGATAATCCTCATGTCCTTTTCCTGCAATTACAACTATATCATCTGGTCTAGCAATTTTACAAGCATATTCTATGGCATCTTTTCTATCCTCAATTACTGTATGACTATCTGTAATTCCAACTATGATATCATCAATTATTTGTCTTGGATTTTCAGTTCTTGGATTATCTGAAGTTACTATAGCTATATCACTATATTTTGCCGCAATATTTCCCATTATAGGTCTCTTTGTTTTATCTCTATCTCCACCACAACCGAATACAGTTATTATTTTTCCTTTAGTAACTTCCTTCATAGTTTTTAAAATATTTTCAAGAGCATCTGGAGTATGTGCATAGTCAACTACAACAGTACACTTCATTTTGTCATGATAAACCCTCTCACATCTTCCATCTACAGCTTTCATAGTGTCAAATGCCTCTATAACATCTTTTACAGCTACATATCCACCAACTACTAACATTCCTATAACACCCAATGCATTATATATATTATAAAGTCCTGCTATATGAAGTTTAACTCTTCCCTTAAATTCATCACCAATATATAAATCAAACTCTGAACCATTAGCTTCTAAATCTAAATTTTTAGCTCTTACATATCCATCTTCAACTCCATAAGAAGTTACAACTTTATCTTCATTATTAGTTTCATGTAATGTATTTAGCATTCTCTTTCCATATTCATCATCACAATTTATAACAGTAGATTTAGCTTCTTTTATAAACTTAAATTTTGCATTATAATAATTTTCAAAAGTCTTATGATAATCCATATGATCTTGAGTTAAATTAGTAAACATTCCTCTACTAAAGTTTAACCCTTCTACTCTTCCCATTGCTGATGCATGAGATGACACTTCCATTAAGCAGTATGTACATCCTGCTTCTCTCATATCTTTTATCAATCTAAATAAATCAATTGCTTCAGGCGTTGTCATGGCAGTTTCTATTCTTTTTTGACCGATATAATTAGCGATAGTTCCTATAAGTCCTACTTTATTTCCTACATGCTCTAAAATATGTTTCATCATATATGTTGATGTAGTTTTTCCGTTAGTACCTGTTACTCCTAAGAAAGTTAAATCATTATCTTGAATATTAAAGAATGTTTTTGCAATTATAGCCATACATTCTCTAGTATCATTAACTTTTATATAAGCAACCCCTGATTTAATATCTTCTATATCCTTACTATGAATAATAACCTTTGCGCCTTTTTCTATAGCTTCATTGATTAAATCATGTCCATCAACTTTTGCACCTATAACAGCAATAAATAAACTTCCATTTACTACTTGTCTTGTATCTCTTGTAATATCTATAACATCTATCTTTGTATAATCTATTTCATTTGTAAAAGTATAATCTAACTTTGAGTCTTTTAATATTTCACTTAATAACATTTAAAATCTCCCTATCCTAAATTGATTTTCAACTATTTTTTATAATATTAATTTTCTTATCTCATAATATTGTACATCATTTGTTACTCTTTATCTATAAAAAGTAGGACTAATACTATAACAAACTCCTATTGTTAATTTTAACCTTTTATTTTCACGTTAATAATTTTAAAATAATAAATTTAACTTTGTATGGATAATTATTTTAATAAAAAAACTATCCCAATTTATCATAGGATAGTTACATTCTAAAATCTAACAAAATAAAGCCATTATAATTACTTAACGTTAATAACTATAAGCCTTATATTACACTATATATTTTTATGAATTTATTTATAATAAATCTAATTCTAATATTGTAGTTACAATTACATCTCCAGTATTATTATCTATTTTATGTGTCCAGCTAACACCATCTATATTTACTTTTGTTGGTTGAAACCCAATATCATTATATATGATATTATACTCAATTGACTCTTCTCCTATAAGATATTCAAGTCCATTATCTTGATCACATTGACCTGTATCTATTCGATATGATTCCCATAATACTATATTAACATTTACAACTTCTCCAATAGTAATACAAGAAGCTTCTATATCATCTTTATTAATTGAAATCCATTCTAATTGCTCTGGCTTTATTAATCTCATATCTAAAGTATATATAATCTCAACAGTCTTTTTCATTATTACACCTCATACTTTAAATTAACTATTGCTTTAATAACTATAACTACTTGATTATTTCCCTCAAAATAATACGATGTGTATATACTATTACTATCTATTGTAACAGTAGGTACCTCACCAATAACCTTACATAATTTATTAGTAAACTCAACATTAGTTCTTAATCTTTTTATTAAAGAATCACTTCCATTTTTATAGGTTATAACTTGTTTTATAAATCCATTAATAATCAAATACCCTTCTGAATTAACTGATTTATTAGAAACTATAATATCTGTAGTTATATTACTAATTACTGAATTTTTCGATAATTTCCCCTCAATAAAATAATTTAATGTTACAATATATCTTTCACTTTGAGGAAACACATATATATATCCTTTACTGGAATCCAATATGCAGTTATCATCAGCATTATTTGTTTCAACTTTATATTTATATTTTACCTTTCCGGAAGTGACTACTAAGTCACCTATCATTAATATTTTCTCCTTTATATTTTATTGCTTTATAACTAAATATATTTATTCCTCTCATAACATTATTGCTAACTGTTGGAACTTCTGCATATCCTGATGTAGTAATAATATTAATTTTACTTCTTGTATTTTTAATATCTTTATCTAAATTAAGTTGTATTTCATAATTAAAATTTAAAATACTATTTGGTTCTACTTTACTCCAAATAATTTCATTATCTTTCCTATATCCACCATCAGAAATCCTAGATATATTGGCTGTATAAGACTTAGCACAACCTAATAAATCTAAAGATACTTTTACAATGCCGTCTACTCCTATCTTTTGAACTGGATAGCTTACTCTTTGATTAATGCTTACTACCTCACTTAAATATTCTAATTCAAATAATGGACTTAAATCATAAATGTTATTTCCACTTATATTTATTTTATCTAAAAGTTTCATATTTGATAGTTGATTTATACTTTTTATATTATTATTTGATATATCTAGATATTCAACATTTTTAGCATATTCTAACCCCGTTAAATCACTAATATTTCCACCTGACAAATTAATATTCTTTAAAGTCAACATATCTTTATTAGTTATTCTAGTATCACTTGTTTTATTTAGTATCACTATCAACATACCTTCTAAATTATTATCTATAAAATTAATGAAGATAACTAATAATATAGTTCCTGAAAAAAATACATTACTAGCTATATTATTGATATAAGTGCCATTTGAAAAATCAAATGTTAAATCATCATCTTCTGTAACACCACTCCATCCTATAATATTATTATTTTCACTATAATACATTGGTTGTATATTTTTTATTTTAGGGACAGTATTATCTATATCTCTTAATATAGTATTAATATCTAAAATACAAGTCCCATTTATTATTGGCGGGCTTTGAATTTTTATATTTTGATAATTAGCTTTTACTCCATTGTACGGAAATCTCAATCCTTCAATATCACTAAGGAAATAAATATTACTAATAAAGTTATTATCTATTGATAAGCTTGTTAAATTTTTAAGATGTGATAATGGTTCTATAGATAATATTTTATTATTGTCTAAGTTTAATATTAACAAAGCCATTAGATTTTTAAGAGGTTCCACATTACTAATATTGTTACTATTTAAAGATAACCTCTCTAAATTTATATTATTAGATAACAAACTCAAATCATTAACTCCATTATTATCCATATATAAATTTTTTAAATTATATAAGGTTGATATTGTTGATATATCATTTATATTATTAAAACTTAAATACAATGTAGTAATTGTATATTTATTTCTGATTACTGTAATATCACTAATATAGTTATTATTTAAATATAAATATATAATCTTTTCTAAATTTCTTAATAGTGAAATTGATTTTATTTGATTTTTAGATAATCCCACTGAAAGTAGTCCTGATAAGTTAGGAAGTAATTATTCTCCATTATTATTAATAATACTTTTTATACCATTATCACTTAAATCCAATGTTTCTATATTATTTAAGCTAGCTAAAGAAAAAGCTTCTAATTCTATAAGATCCTTAGAAATATTTCTCATTCTAAGAACCTTTAAAAATTTAAGATTTTCAAATGAACTTATATTACTTATTGGATTGTTACTTATATTTAATCCTTGTAAATTTCTTAGATTAGTAATAGGCGTTATATCTTTAATTTTATTTTTATTAATTTCTAACCATGTTAATTGTTCTAACCAATATAACTCACTAATATCACTTATCTCATTATCCGTAAGATATAATTGACCTATATTAGTTGCATACTTTAATCCATCCAAATTATCTAAAGATATCCCAGTATTAGATAATGATAAATCTAAATAGCCTGTTAGACTTTCCATATCACCTATGCTTTCAACCCAAACTCCTTTAGCAATTAATATAGCTTGTTGTAACTTAGAATTTATAGTATTAGTGCTGGATAATATATTTATTTTTTTATCTATTTCATTACCCCTTTCTAAATTGCTCACCTTAATTTCCCCTCTCTTGATATAGTAAATTGCATATTTAAATATACAATTTATTATATTCAACTGTTATACTCTGGCTCACCAATTTTATAATTACATTTTTCACATTACTTTATTATTAGATTTATATATTTTTTAAAGTTTTTTCATTTTAATACCATTTATAATATAATTTAACAAATAGTTTTTTATAAAATATCATCAAAGGTGATGATAAGTTTATCATGGGGCTTTAACCGTCTATCAATAATGGATTTATCTTCTAATGGAAATCAACCCTTTAAATATAATTCATGTGAACTTGTTTGTAATGGAGAGGTTTATAATTATCAATCTTTAAAAGAATTATTATCAAACGAATATACCTTTCATTCAAACAGTGATTGTGAAATTTTAATTCCTTTATACTATAAATATGGTATTGAAATAATGTGTAAAATGCTTGATGCTGAATTTTCTTTAGTTTTATATGATAATGAAACTAATTCTATAATGGCTGCTAGAGATCCTATGGGAATTAGACCTATGTTTTATGGATATACAAAAGAAGATCATAAAATTTCTTTTGCAAGTGAAGCAAAGGCATTAATTGATTATTGTGAGGATATTATGCCATTTCCTCCTGGTCATTATTATAAGGATGGCCAGTTTATTTGTTATAATGATTTATCCGACCCAAAGTTTATTAATAATGATAATTTAAATGTTATATTTACTAATATTAAAACTAAGCTTATATCTGCCGTAGAAAAAAGACTTCATGCAGATGCACCTATTGGATATTTATTAAGTGGAGGCTTAGATTCTTCCCTTGTATGTTCTATTGCTCAAAAACTTATTAATAAGCCAATTAAAACTTTTGCTATCGGAATGGAAAGTGATCCTATAGATTTAAAATATGCAAAACAAGCTGCTGAATTTTTAGGAACAGATCATACTGAAGTTATAATAACTAAAGATGATGTTTTAAACTCTTTAGAAGAGGTTATTTATCATTTAGAAACCTTTGATATTACTACTATTAGAGCTAGTATAGGAATGTATTTATTATGTAGGTATATTCATGAAAATACTGATTTAAAGGTTATTTTAACTGGTGAAGTTAGTAATGAATTATTTGGATATAAATATACTGACTTTGCACCATCTCCAAGTGAATTCCCAAAAGAATCTCAAAAGAGAATAAAAGAATTGTATATGTATGATGTTTTAAGAGCTGATAGATGTATTTCTGCTCATGCTTTAGAAAGACGAGTTCCTTTTGCTGATATTGATTTTGTTAATTATATAATGAGTATTAATCCTGCAACAAAAATGAATACTTATAATAAAGGTAAGTACTTATTAAGAAAGGCATTTGAAGGAGAATATTATTTACCTAATGACTTACTTTATCGTGAGAAGGCAGCCTTTAGTGACGCTGTTGGTCATTCTCTTGTTGATTATTTAAAGGAATATGCTGAAGAAAAATATAGTGATGCTGATCTTGAGTTGGCTAAAGAAAAATATGAATATTGCACTCCTTTCACTAAGGAATCTCTTCTTTATAGGGATACTTTCGAAAAATATTATTCTGGAAATGCTAAATGGATTAAGAACTTCTGGATGCCAAATAGAGAATGGTCTGGTTGTAATATTAATGATCCAAGCGCTAGAGTTCTTTCTAATTATGGAGATAGTGGAAAATAAAATATATATCAAAAGAGTACTTTACTTAAATAAGGTGCTCTTTTTAATTTCTAATGATATATTAAGTTTTATAATTTGTTCTATCTGTTAATTTAAGAAAATAGGTTCTATCGCTTCAATAGTAACTAGATTTGTTAGATTTAAAATATACTTCTTTTTAAAGATTTCTTAACACATACTATCCTATCTTTCATGATATAATTAATATAAAAATTCTATTTTAGAGGTGAACATATGAAGGAAATCATAATAATTTTATTATGTATTATACTTACAGCTTTAATAATAGTAATTTGCTATGGTGGAAATTACTTATATAACTTAGGTATAAATCCAAAACATCCAAAAGATTTAATATTTAAAAGCAATACTGATGAAGAAACAAAACAAAGTGAAACTAGTGGAGTTAGTACTATAGACAGTAAAACTTGGTTACTTAAATATAGTAACTATGAAGACTTATTTATTAATTCCAAAGATAATTTAAAGCTACACAATTTTCTAATAAAAAATGAAAACAAATCTAATAAATGGGTTATAGCTGTTCATGGATATACCTCACAAGGTACATACATGGCTTCTTATGCACAAAATTTTTATGATATGGGATACAATATTATAATTCCTGACTTAAGAGGTCATGGTAAAAGTGAAGGAACTTATATAGGAATGGGATGGGATGAAAGATTTGATATTATTGATTTGATAAATTACATTAATGATAACTTTAAAGATTCTCAAATTGTTCTTTTTGGTGTTTCCATGGGAGCTGCAACTGTTATGAGTACTTCTGGTGAAAAACTACCTAGCAATGTTAAAGCAATAATAGAAGATTGTGGATATACATCTACTTGGAGTCAATTTGCTTATCAATTAAAAGCATTATTTAAATTACCATCATTCCCTATGATGCATACTGCAAGTATTATTTGTAAACTACGTTCTGGATATTTTATTAGTGAAGCCTCACCTATTAAACAAATAAAAAACTCAATAACTCCAACACTTTTTATTCATGGAGATAAAGATAGCTTCGTTCCATTTTTTATGCTTGATGAATTATATAATGCCTCTCCAGTAGAAAAAGAAAAGTTAATTATACCTGGAGCTAAACATGCTAGGGCTAGCTATGTTAACCCTAAATTATATTGGGAAACAGTTGAAAATTTTTTAGAAAAATACATTAACTAAAGTGCGAAGCAATTTATTTAGTTAAGGGCCTTCGACCGGTTAAGTTTTTTGAACAGCTCTTCGCTAGTTCAAAAAGGTTAAAAATTGACTACATCAATGGTAAGAGCCTTGCGGCTAGTTAAGGAAGAAACTCCTTACGAAGTTTCTAAAATATATATTCAAAGAAATTACAAAGTAATTTCATCCTTAACTCTTTAACGTTTGCGTTAGCAAACACTTACCTATGGTTAATGAGCGTAAGCTATATTAACCAATTTAACTTGGTCGCTAGGCCCTTAACTTTTATTTTCCTTCGCAATATATTTCAAGTATTACTTAGAATTTAGTATTGATCTTGTCTTAATAATAAACTCTGATTCGCTTCTAGATTCAACAAACTCGCCATTAACCATAGCAACTATAGTTTCATCCATTCTTCCGCCACATTCTCCAATACAGCCACATACTATTTTTTCATCTTTAAATTCTCTCTTAATTACATCAAGATCTATTCCTGAGCAACCTGGGCACATTACTATCATACCTTTTCTCCTTTGTTTTTATATAATAATTTATTTTTAATTATAAACTAAAATTATTTCTAATAAAATATAAATTAAAATAAAAAAAGATACCTAAATTAAAACTACCCCTGTCTAATTTACAGGAAATAGTTCGTTTAGATATCCTTTCATCAACTCAACTTATTATTTTTCTAAAATCCACTCTAAAAATCCTGGAAATCTTCTTTTCCAAGACTCTTCAGATTAACATAAATTACATTAAATTCAGTAACTGCATTATCATATGTTTCTTTAGTTCTTGAATCTAAATAAATCTTCATATTACTTTTATAATTTTCCTTTATAAATTCAACATAAGCTTTCTAAGCTTTTCATTTATCCATGGTGAATATTCATCAAGTCTACCTGAAATTGTTTCATTATTGCAGTCTATACCAACAACTATAATACCATCATTTCCATACTTCTAGCTATTATTCATAGCACTTTGAATATCCTATATACCTCCAAAAGCTGAAGTTTCTTTATAAAACAGATTATGTCCATCATGCATATACATAACCTTATAATGCTTATATAAATTTTCATCACAATCATTAGGTAAATATACTCTAACTATTTTTTTCTATTTAATTCTTTTATTTCTACTTCAAAATTTTCAATATTATATATATTCTACACCCCAATAATCCATTAAAATATTTTAATTTAATAATTATACCATAAACTTTTTTGAAACTATTTTGTGAGTATTTACATATCATCTTCAATAATTATATTAACCCTTGGGTCAACCCGAAATTTATCTAAATTTCGGTTCCATTTTTAAATTGACTATTATATAAATTAGCATAAAATCCATCTTTAGATAAAAGTTCATCATGTGTTCCACTCTCTATAATTTCTCCATCTTTTAAAGCTAAAATTTTATCTGCATTTCTAATAGTACTTAATCTATGAGCTATAACAAAGGTTGTTTTTCCTTCCATTAATTTAAGCATAGCATTTTGAATTAATACTTCTGTTCTTGTATCAATAGAAGATGTAGCCTCATCTAATATTAATATTGATGCATTAGAAAGTATTGCCCTTGCAATTGCTAATAGCTGTCTTTGTCCTTGAGATAAATTTCCTCCATTATCTGATAAAACAGTATTATATCCTTCTGGAAGTTGTTTTATAAAGTGATGTGCATCTGCCATTTTAGCAGCTTTTATAACATCTTCATCACTAGCATCTAATCTTCCATATCTTATATTATCACTAACACTTTCTGAAAATAGATAAGTGTCTTGAAGAACCATAGATACTGTTTTTCTTAAGCTTTCCCTAGTTATTTCATTAATATTTTTTCCATCTATTAATATATCTCCACTATCAATATCATAAAATTTAGTTAATAAATTAATTATTGTCGTTTTTCCAGCACCTGTTGGTCCAACAATTGCAATAACCTCACCATTCTTCGCTTCTATGGATACATTTTTTAATATTTCTTTTCCCTCTTCATAAGAAAAAGTTACATTTTTTAACTCTACATGACCTTCTATGTTATCAATATTCTTTGCACTTTCTTTATCTTGCTCTTTATCTTCATCAATTACTTCAAAAACTCTTTCAGCTCCAGCTAAAGCACTTTGAATAGTGTTAAACAGATTCATTATTTCATTTATTGGACGTGTAAAATTTCTCATATATAATAAGAATGAAAAAACTACACCAACTGTAATGGAGTGCCCTTTTAAAATTAAATATCCACCTGCAACTGATATTATTAAATATGAAATATTATTTATAAAATTATTTATAGGGCCCATAAATGAAGAAACTCCTTGTGCTATTATTGCACTTTTAGTAAGTCTTTCATTTATTTTACCAAACTCTTCTTTTACTTTTTCTTCTTCAGAAAATAATAAAACAACTTTTTGACCAGATACCATTTCTTCAATATATCCATTTAAACTTCCAAGTTCCTTTTGTTGTTTTACAAAAAATCTTTGAGTCTTTTTAGCTAATAATTTTGTAGTTATAAATGTTAAAGGTACTGTTATCATTCCTATTAAAGTTAGTATAGGATTTAATATAAGCATTGCGATAAACATACCAATAATATTAATTACTCCTGAAAATAATTGCGTTACACTTTGAGACAATGTTGTATTTATATTATCAACATCATTTGTAAGTCTACTCATTAAATCTCCACTTGAATGGGTATCAAAATACTTAAGTGGTAGCTTTTGAAGACTTTCAAATAAATCTTTTCTTATTCTTGCTGAAACTCTTTGTGCTATTTTAATCATTACTATATTTTGATAGTATGTTGAAAAAATATTTGCTAGATACATTAAAACTAATATTATGCAAATAAATGCTAGCCCCTTCATATCTCCAGTTTCTATAAAATTATCTATTGTATATCCATTTAATCTTGTTCCAAAAATACTTATTAAAGTAGTTACAAAGCATAAAATAAATACTATTAAAACACTTAATTTCTTTTCAATTAAATATCCAATTAATCTTTGTACTGTACCTTTAAAATCTTTAATTTTTTCTGCCTTTTTACCATGTAATTGATGAGGGCTACCGCCGGGTCTCATCTGTATTGTTCCTTTAGTCGACATTTAAAACTGCCTCCCCTCCTAATTGTGATATTGCAATACTTCTATATATTTCACAATTTCTAATTAACTCATTATGAGTTCCAATTGCCACAATTTCTCCATTATCTAATACTAATATCTTATCTGAATCCATTACTGCTGAAATTCTTTGCGCTATAAGTAAAACAGTAGTATCCTTCATTCTATTTTTAATAGACTTTTGTAATTTAGCTTCTGTTGCCATATCTAAAGCACTACTTGAATCATCTAATATTAATATTTTAGGATCTTTAATTAAAGTTCTTGCAATAGATACTCTTTGTTTTTGTCCACCAGATAAACTCTTACCTCTTTGCCCAACTTCCCTATCATAACCTTCTTTATTTTGACTTATAAATTCAGAGGCTTGCGCATCAATAGCTGCACTTTCCATCATTTCTTTAGTTGCATCCTCTTTTCCAAATCTTAAGTTATCTGCAATACTTCCTGAGAAAAGAGTTGTATCTTGAAGAACAACACCAATAATTTTTCTTAATTCTTTTATTTTTAGATTTCTAACATCCTCATTACCAATCATTACAGAACCATGAGTTACATCATATAATCTTGGAATAAGTGATATTAATGAACTTTTACCACTACCAGTAGCCCCTATAATACCTATTTTCTCTCCCTCATTGACCTTAAATGATATTCCCTTTAATACGTAATCTCCATCTTTATTGTATCTAAAATAAACATCTTTAAATTCTATATCAAATTTATTTATTTCTTTTGTTTCTACTTTATCTTTTATTGATGATTCTACATCTAGTACTTCATTAATTCTAGTTGCTGATACTTTAGCTCTAGAAAAGTTAATGATAATCATTACCAACATGTTTAAAGAACTCATTATTTGAACTAGGTAATTAATAAAGGCCATAATTTTTCCTATTTCTAAAGAACCATTATTAACATAATTTCCACCAAACCAAAGTACTGCAACAACACTTAAATTCATTATTAAAGTAACAAGTGGCCATAAAAGTATAGTTACACTTTGAGCTTTAATACTAGTTGTCATTAAATCATCATTAGCCTGTCCAAACCTTTGTTTTATCTTATTTTCAATATTGAATGCCTTAATAACTCTAATTCCAAGTAAATTTTCTCTCATAACTAAATTTACATTATCTATTTTTCTTTGCATGTCCGTAAAAAATGGAATAGATTTTGATGTAATTAAAGCTACACTTAGTACTATTAGTGGAATTGCTACTAAAAATATCATTGATAATTTTACACTAATACTAAGAGACATTATAATACCACCTAAGCAAATAAGAGGTGATCTTACCATTCCCCTAAGAGCCATCATAACCATATTTTGAACTTGTGTAACATCATTTGTTAATCTTGTAATAAGTGATGATGTTTTAAACTTGTCTATTTCTAAAAATGATAAACTTTGTATTTTATCAAATAAACCTTGCCTCATATTTTTTCCCATATTCATTGAAGCTAATGTTGAAAAGAAACCACAAAGCATACCACCTAGTATTCCAATTATAGCTACTATTATCATTTTAAATCCAATTGTTAAAACATAATGAATATCCCCATTAGCAACCCCAATATCTATAATATCAGACATAAGCTTTGGCTGATTTAAGTCCATTATAACTTCAATAAACATCATTAAAGGTGCTAATATAGCATATATAATTGCACTACCCTTAATATATTTAAGTAACTTATACATTTATATTTTCATCCTCTCTATTTAAATTGTTATACATTCTCTCAAAAAGCACTTTTGCCTGCTCTTTTTCTTCATCTGAAAATCCTGCAAAGCATTCCTTTTCAATTTCACAAATAACATCTTGACAATTCCTTTGTGTTTCTTTTCCCTTTTCAGTTAAATACACATTAATAATTCTTCTATCTTCCTCATTAAGCTTTCTTTCAATAAAACCCGACTTTTCCATAGTAGCTAAAATACTTGTAACTGTTGCAGGCTCGATATTACAATTTTTAGCTATCTCCCTTTGAATACTCCCATCATTTTCAGCTAAATAATTTAAAATCTTAGGTTGTCCCTTTGAAATTTCAAACTTTCTAAATCCATCAAGACATCTCCTACGATGAACTCTTTTTAACTGCATAAATATTTTAATTAATACTCCATCATTCATAAAACTTACCTCCTTAAATAATAGTTAGATATCTAATTATTAGATATCTAACTATTATTGTAATTTTAACATTCTCCCCCGTCAAACTAATTCAATATTTAAATTTTCACCTTTTTCCCTATTTATCTTTTACCTTTTCTAAATTACCAAAGGATATCCTTAATTTCTTAACTCCTAAATATTCATCCCCATCAAATGTGTATGTATCATCTCCATTTTCATGTAATTTATCTTTAAACCATTCTCTTATTGCTTCCTCTCCAAAATGTCCAAAAGGAGGAGTACCTAAATCATGAATTAATCCTGCACAAGAAAGAATATTACATATATCATCTACATCTTCTTTACTTACTTCATCATCACTATTCTTAGTAATATTTATAAGTTCATTACCAATACTTCTTCCCAAAGATTTAGCAATAGAAGATACTTCTAAAGAATGAGTCAATCTTGTTCTAACAAAATCTAATTTTTCTAATGGGAATACCTGTGCCTTATCTTGAAGCCTTCTAAATGATGCACTAAATAAAATTCTATCATAATCATTTTCAAATTCACCTCTACTGTCTATTCCCTTTTTAGAAGATTTATAATCTTTTATTCTTCTCTTATTTAAAATTAAATTCCATTTTAATTTACTCATATAATTAACCTCTTAAACTTATTTAAACTATAAATAAAAAAATATTATTTTTTTGCATATATTATTACTTTTCCTAATAAAAGCATTAATATCCTAATTATTATCATCAATATTTTTTTCATTTTATTCTAAAGAATATTTTAAAATTTTAGGGTTAAAATATAATGGTATAGTAAAGCAATATTATAATTAATTTAATAGTAAAATATTATATTATTTATGATTTGCTTAATATAAAAGGAGAATTAATTATGAAACATAATGATAGTATCGGTTGCACTGTTACTGAATGTAAATTTCATTGTACAGAAGATAACTATTGTACATTAAATAAAATCCAAGTTGTTACTCATTCAGGTTGTGTATCAAGTAAAGAATGTACTGATTGTGGTAGCTTTGAAAAAAAATAACTAATCCGAACAGGGTAGTGAATTAACTACCCTATTTTATACACTAATTTTATTTAGAATAAATAAAATTTTATTTTTTACCCATACTAAATATTATTAATAATTTAAGGAGTGAAACTAATGAAGAGATTTATAAATTCTTTTTTAGCATTATTAACTTTTATGTCTATAATGCTTTGTAGTTTAACTGTTTCTGCAGCTACTACAGAAAACCCCTACTCACAATTTATAGATGATCCATATTATGAAGTTACATCTGATTATCTTACTGGAATAGTAGATAAACTCTCTAAACTTCAAGGTTCTGGAAGTGTTTGTATAGATTATCTTGGGGAGGAAATTCTTTTACATAGAGCAATATTATTTACTACTAATAATATAGAAAGTTATTCCAGTAATCCAGAATTGATTGATATCACTGATGATATAATTGATAACTATACTGGTGAGTTAAAAGAAATGAGAATTGAACTTTCTAAATTAATTGACACTTATGGTAAAGATAAAAATTTACTTAAAGAAGATACTGAGTATATAAAGCAATATAAAACAATTATTGATAAATTAAAAAAAGATTTATCTCAAATTAATGCTTCTGATAGTAATGAAGTAACATATATTAAAGAAGCAATAGCAATTTTACAAGCATCACGTGACTTATCATCTATTGATAATAAATGTGCAAAAAGTGATTTAGTTAAGGAAATTGCTAAAAATGAAATTACAAATACTGAAGCTTATATATCTAGATTAAAAACGCTTGAAAAAGCCTTAAAATAATTTAGTATACTACTCCTAAGTAAAATATTTAATATTAAATTCATAAAAATAGCCTTAGTTTTTATAAGAAATTTATTCTTATAAACTAGGGCTATTTTTTATTTATAAACACTCTATCTATTAACCTAATCTAAATTTATAACTTTTCCACTTAATCTTGATTCCTCTGCAGCAAATGCCATAAGGTGGCTTTCCAATGATTTTCTACCACTCGATAAAGAATCCCTACCTCCACTTTCTAGAAGTTTAAATAATTCAATCATTAATCCTCCATCTCCCCCATTATGACCAGTATTTGCTTTTTCAATATTATAAAGTTTAATATTTTTTTTCTCTTTTACATTTGATCTAAATTTAACTACTTCAATTTCATTTCTTCCTTCATGACCTCTTATTTCACCTTTGGTTCCCATAATTTTAATAGTTCTTGATATTTCATCTGTAAATCCTGATAAGTTAAAAGTAGCAGTTACTCCATTTTCAAACTTTAAAATAGTACTTTGATGATCACATACATTATTATCACACTCAAATACACATCTACCATAATTATTTTTTTCTAATTGAGATAATATTCCCTCTTTAGTTTGAATATTACTTACTACTGTTGCAGGCCATTTACCAATAACATCTAAATATATTTTTCTTGCATCAAACATACAATTATCAATATTACAATTTATGCACCTATCTGCTGCCCCCTTAGGCTTATGTTTTTTATTAAAAAACGTTAACTCTCCAAAAGATGCAACACTATCACATTTACTTCCAACAATCCAGGATAAAATATCTAAATCATGACAACTTTTTTGCAATATTATAGAAGATGTCTCTTCTGAATTTCTCCAATTCCCCCTTACAAAGCTATGAGCCATATGGAAGGCACCAACATTTTCATTATGTTGAATAGTTATAATATCACCTATTTCACCACTATCAACTATTTCTTTTAAATTCTTAAAGAAGCTTGTATATCTTAATACATGGCAAACCATTAATAATAAACCTTTTTCTTCAGACTTATTAACCATATCCATGCACTCTTCTTTATTTATTGACATTGGTTTTTCTAATAAAATATTATATCCCTTATCTAAAGCCTTCATAACTGGTTCATAATGTTGTCTGTCTAATGTTGATATTATAACTACATCAGCTAATTTTTCTCTTTTAAAGAAATCTTCAATATTATCAAATACATTTTCTGTTCTTATATTATGTTCAAGTTTTATCTTTTCTCTTCTAAAATCATTTGGCTCAACAACTGCTACTACTTTTCCTAAATTACTATTATTTTTTATAAATTCCCCATAAATATCTTGTCCTCGTTGTCCTGCACCAATTATTGCTACTGTTTTCATAATCCTAACCCCCTCATATAATCTCAACACTAATTTCACCATAATTTTCATTAAAAAATGCCTCGGAGGAACTTTAAAATTAGTTATATAATACTTTACTAATTTATTACGCCTCCGAAGCATACTTTAAAATTTAAATTTCTTAAATATCATAGGATATATTCCTATTCCAACAAAACTAATTAATGCATATCTTATAAATGAAAATATAGTTTCACTTGGAAATATTGCTTTTAATCCAACCTGCAATACAAGTAATATTGATATACCTAATAATACTCTTATGACTTTAACTGTAGTGCTTCCTTCAATAGAGAAATTAACATATTTCTTTTCAATATACATTCCAATTACAAACCCTAAATAAGTTCCCATACCTTTAATAAAGTCTGCTGAATGTGCAAAAGTTAATGCTGGAATAAACACTATAAATGTTATTACATATAATAACATTTTATTTTCAAATCTATTATATAGCTTATAGCATATTAATGATGTTAATACCCCTAAAATCCCTCCAACTATAACATCCTTTGGATAATGAACTCCTAAGTATAATCTTGAAAATCCTATTGATATAATCATTATAGTTGCAATAATATACATTGCTTTTTTCTTTAGATAAATTGCCATAGCACCATAAAATGAAGCTGAACTTTGAGTATGGCCACTTGGAAATGAATATCCTGTTGCTGTTTTCTCTCTTAAAGTTCTAATCCCCTCTTCCCCTATTGGTCTTTTCATCTTAAATATATCTTTTACTGCATTATTTAAAAGTACACTAGTTAAAACAGAATATGCTATATATTCCCCGAACTTTTTATCTAATGCCCAATAAATAATTGATATTATTGAAATTAATACTATTTGCTCTCCACACATAGTTATAAGTTGAAATAAAAAATCAAAAAATGGATTTGCTATACTTTGAATATGTCTTAAAATTTCTAATTCCATAAATTTCGCTCCTTAATTAATGATGAAAAAGATGTCTTCTCGGCTCTTTAACAGTAGCTTCTAAAGCATAAGCAACATATAATTCTGTACTTATTAACACTGCTTTTTCATCTATATTAAATTTATCATTATGATTAGGATAATCCCTACCTATTTCTTCATTACCAGCTCCTACAAACACAAATACACCTGGAATTCTTTTTTGATATATTGAAAAATCTTCTCCAAGCATCATTCTTGGTACCTTTATGATATCTTCTTCGTTAAATATTTTCTTTGCAGCATCTAAAGCAGTTTTTACTGCACCTGCATCATTAATTACGGCTGGATGATGTGCTACATCATACTCAACAGTAGCAGTAGATCCATATGCTAATGCAGTGCTATATGCGATTCTTTTAATTGATGTTTGTATATGCTTTGCTGTTGATGCATTAAAAGTTCTTATTGTTCCCTCAATTATAGCCTCACCTGAAATAATATTATGTGTTTCTCCAGATTTAATATGTCCTATAGTTACTACTGCTGAATTTACAGGATTTATTTCTCTACTAATTATAGATTGTAAGTTCATTACTATTGCAGCACAAACCAAAGTTGCATCAACACATTGATGTGGTTTTCCTGCATGTCCCGATTTACCAGTAATTTTTATAGTAAACTTATTTGATGCAGCCATTCTAGGTCCTTCTTCAATAGAGATTTTACCACATTCTATATCTCCAAACACATGTAATCCAAAAATTTCATCTGCCTCATCTAAATAACCCTGTTCAGTAATTAACTTTGCCCCACATGAATTTTCTTCAGATGGTTGAAATACAATAATAATTTTTCCTGGGATACTATCCTCATATTTTTTTAATATCATAGCTGCCCCAAGTAATGATGCCATATGTGCATCATGTCCACACGCATGCATTACTCCACTATTTACCGAAGCATATCTAACATCAGTATTTTCTTGTATTCTTAAAGCATCCATATCTGCCCTTAAAGCTATTACCCTACCTTCTCCCTTACCAATAGTTGCAACTACTTCTGTTTTTATTCCATCTTCATATTCAACACCTATTTTATCTAACTCTTCCTTAATCCTTTTAGATGTTCTATGCTCCTCCATACTTAATTCAGGATACTTATGAAAATCCTTTCTTAATGAAATTATATAATTGCTTATAAGTTTTGTTTCTTTTAAAATATCCATGATTCACCCCCACTATTTAAATTATATAATTTTATGAAAATATTGTATATTATTTTAATTAAATGATTTTAATTTTTGTAAAAATATGGTAATATTTTTATAGTAAGAATTTTTTTGAGGTGAAATTATGAAAAGAAAATTATTAATTCTAAGTTGTACTATTATTTTATGTTTTTCTCTAACATCATGCGGTTTAAAAAGTGCAATTACAGGAGATAAAACATCTAGCACTAAAGAAACAAATACTAAAGAACCAACTACTGAAAATAAAGATGACATAACAAATACTAAGACTACTGATGAAGATGAAAATACTACTTCTGATAATATACCTTCTGATGATGCAGTTTTAACAAATAATAATTCATTTGTAGAAAATGATAGTTCTACTTCTAGTTCTAATATTACTCCTGATAAATCTGCAATTTCATCAACTAGTAATACAGTAAATAGAGACTGTAGAGTTTTTTACTTTAACAAGGTAGACCTTAAAACTTATTGTGTTGATACAAGTGTTGCTGTTACTGATAATGCCTTCGTTACTGCATTAACAGAAGAGTTATATTCAGCACCTAAGGATAATTCTAACTTTTTTGTGTTATCTAAAGATTATGGAGTAACTTCCGCTACATTAAATTATGATAGTAATATTTTAACTGTTGTATTTAATGAAAACTTTATTAAAGATATGGATCTTTCTACAGAAGTAGCTAATGGAGTTGTAGCTGCAATAGTAAATACTTATGGATATAATTATGGTGTAGATAAGGTTGCTGTTTATTTTGGAAGCGAATTATATACTGGTCTTGAAGGTACATCTGCCGCTGGATACTCCACAGTAAACTATAGTAATTCATTAAAACTTGATTAAAAAAATTAAAAGCAGTAAATAGGTTACATAACTTTTAATCTATTTACTGCTTAAACTTTAATGATTTTTACTACTTATAAAGAAATTTCTTTTTATTAATAAAAACTCTTCCATATCGTTTAAAAACTGAAGTAATTGTGCTCTACTTTCAAACTCCTCTCTTGACTTTGGTAGTTCCATCTTTTTAAATTCATTTCTTAAACTCTCTAATTCCTGTAATAATTCTTTACAATCATTAACCTCTCTTATATTTTCAGCAACACATAATGTAAAATCTGCCATAACATTCATTTGTTCAACTGGTATATTAAATCTTTGAAAATGTAGTCTCATTCTATTTATTGTATCAAATTGATTTATTCTCATATTTATGTAATCAGTATAATAAGATGAACTTCTAAAGAAATTATTATTTACTATTTTATAAGCCGTTTCTTTGCTTTCATATAATCTTTTTTCTACTTCATCTATTATTTTTTGCTCATCAATATCAACAGTATATGTTACTAATGATTTTGACATTTTACTAATAATTATTCTATAATGTTCCTCTATCCATTCTATATCTTTTCTAAATTTATCTTCAAGTGATGGCATAAATGCATTGGCTATAGCCGCAACCCCTATACCAATTAACATCAATAATAATTCATTAATTACTAAAGATATAGTTATTGTTTTTGCTATTAAAATATGTGTTGAAAGTACTACTGCAGGAACCATTCCTTCTTGTATTTTCAACTTTGATGTTGTTGGTATTAAAATTAATAAAAATATTCCAAATGCTATAGAACTATTTCCTATTAATTCATATAAAATTACAGATAATAAAATTCCAATAGTACAGGCTACTATTCTTCTATAACTAACTACTAATGCCTTTTTTCTAGTATCTTGTATACTTAAAATTGCAATTACTGCCCCTACTGTTGCATACTGTAATCCTAAAAAATTTCCTATAATTAAAGCTATAGTTGCTGATATAGCCATTTTAAAAGCTAAGTTATATGCATACTTCAAACCTATTCATCCCCTCTTTGTATATATCCCATATTATATACTAATAATTTAATGCATAAAAATATTTTTTTCAATTTACTATATATTAAGGAGTTAATTATAAAATTAGAGGAGCATATCTCCATGCCCCTCTTTTCATATTCTTTCTTATATATTGAACCTAGTTTTAAATAAAACAACATAAATTCATTAAAATAAAATAACCTATTATAAAAGCAACTCTATATCTACTTGATTCAAATTGATAATAATAATTATGCCTTCCAATATAACATCTATTTTTTAACGAAAGATTTATTTCTCTCCATCTAAAAATCAATGACTTAAAAACTAATCCACAAGCTCTTCCAAAATCCCTTATACTATTTTTACAACCACAAAATCCAGCTCTAGATTTTATAGCCTTAAATGTAGTAGAAAAATCTTCCTCAATAATTATTATAAATCTCTCCATAGACTTCATAATATCACCAATATCTCTTGTCCATTTATTTTTACTCATTAAATATACAATATGATTAATTGGTGTTGTTAAAGTTAAAAATCCTATACTTAATGCTCCATTTATACCTCTTAATAACAAAGTTAATATATAAATAAAGTCATATCCTTGCCACCATAATGATAAGGCTGTAAAAGTTCCAAAAAATAATGCTATACATATAAATTTATTAATTATACTCTTTGGATTCTTACTTAAGATATTTAATATAATAAAAAATAATATATTAATACCTAAAATATAGTTATTATTAATATAGCTTGCTCCAATTAATGATATTATAGTTAAACTTAGCTTTTCTAATGGATGAATGTCTGTAAGTCTGCTATTAATGCTGTACAGACTTATTTCTCTTATCATTACGCTTGTTTCCCACAAAATATCCAATAAAACCTGCACCTAATGCTGCTTGAGCTGCAAAAATAAAACTTTCTACCTCTCCTGATGGTGGTTCCCATAAGCTATTTGCCCATGGCTCATATTCACTATTTATTTCATTAATTATTCCTTCAGCTTGAGCATCTGCACCTTCATATTCTCCATTTGCATTTATTATAAATGGAACAATAATTAATAAAGCTGCAATGCAAAGTAAAATTATAGTTTTTTTCATTATAATAACCCTCCTTCTAATTGTACTAATTCTTCACTGCAATGTTTCTTAATAAAGTCATATATAACAACTGAAATTATTCCCTCTACTATTGCAAGTGGAATTTGAGTTATTGCAAATACACCCATAAATTTTACTGCAGATGCTAATACTCCTCCTACACTTGATGGATAAGCTAAAGCTAACTGTATTGACGTAACTATATAAGTTGCTAAATTTCCTAAAGCACATCCTGCAAAAATTGCAACTGATACATTCTTTTTCTTTAATAATTTATATATAAAATATGCAACAAATGGACCTACTATCCCCATTGATAATGTATTTGCACCTAATGTAGTAAGTCCTCCATGAGCTAATAATAAAGCCTGGAATAATAAAACTACTACTGATATTATAGTCATTATAACTGGACCAAAAACAATTGCTCCAAGTCCTGTTCCTGTTGGATGAGATGAACTTCCAGTTACTGATGGTAATTTTAATGCTGACATCATAAATACATATGCAGCCATAAGTGCTAATAACATTTTTATGTCATGATTCTTTTTAATAATCTTTCTTAATTCTCTTATACTTAATATAATAAACGGTGCTGAAAGTATAAAATAAAAAACTACCCAGCTTAATGGTAAATACCCTTCTGCTATATGCATTGCATATGCATTACTTGGTATTGAAAATGATAGTGCTAAAATAAACACTATGTATAAAAATTTTTTCACTCCTAATTCCCCCTACAAATAAGTTTTACTCTTAATAAAATTAATTTTGGACACCCTATGTGTAACCTGTTGTCCTTAGTCTATATATTATTTAAAATTATAAAATTAAGCATTTCTCTTATATTATTAAATTTTCTTCCGTAATTTATTTCTGGTCTTTTTAGCACTATTATTTTTACTTTATTTAATAATGCACTATCAACTTTTTCCTTCATTCCCCCCTCTTCTCCACTATCTTTTGTGATTAATGCTTTTATTTTATATTCTTTAATAATCCCATTGTTAATTTCAAAACCAAATGGCCCTTTAATTGCAATTATATTATCCATTGATATACCATTATCTAAAAGTCTACTTATTACCTTTGGCGATGGTAATATTCTATGAATAATTCTATTACTCTCACTTTTTAAACCTTCTATCTTTAAAGCATTATTACTTCCAGTTGTATTTAAAATATTCCCATCTATATTCTTAAATACTTCTTCTAAATACTCATACTTATCTATAAAAATAACATTTTTATTATCTTTTAAATTATTAAAATAACTTTTTCTTTCATATCTTATATATTCAACATTTAAATCATTACAAACCTTAATTAATGTTTTACTTACCTCACTAGCATAAGGATGAGAAGCATCTACAAAAACATTAATTCCAAACTTTATTATTAAATCTTTAAATTCATCTTCATTTAAAGGCTTATAATTAAAATGTTTTGCCTTAAATTCCTTATAGATCTCATATCCATATTCAGTAGCTGTAGAAACTACTATTTCATCGGTATATTTATTTACATGTGATAATATATCTCTTCCCTCACCTGTACCAAGTACAAAGCCAATCATAAAATCACACCTATCTTAATATTTAAATTCATAATTTACCTCTTTACTACTAACTAGACATTATATCCTCTTGGCGTAATAAACTTTCCTTCTTTAATAAAGCTTTGAGAATTTCCTATAATAACTATAGAAAACATATCTACAACCTCTTCATCAAAATTTTCTAAAGTAAATAGTTTATACTCTTGCCCATCTCTTAAGGCATGTCTTACCACTGCAACTGGAGTGCTTAATTTTCTATACTCTTTAATTATTTCAATTGCCTCTCTTAAATAATGTGGTCTTCCTTTACTTCTTGGATTATATAAAGAAATAATCATATCAGCATCTGCTGCATTTCTTACTCTTTTCTTTATTAAATTATATGGAGTCATTAAATCACTTAAACTTATATTACAATTATCATGCATTAATGGTGCTCCAACCACTGAACCGGCTGCACTTGATGCAGTAACTCCAGGAATTATTTCAACATTTTCATTTTCTTTCATTTGAAGAATAAGCCCTGCCATTCCATAAATACCTGAATCTCCAGTACTTATTAATGCCACAATATTATTTTCTTTAGATAATTCTAAAGCTTTTCTGCATCTTGATTCTTCACCCCTCATCCCTGTAGAAAACAGCTCCTTATCTTCTACAAGTGGATTTATCATATCAATATATTTGTTATATCCAACAATGATATTACTTTCTTCTATAGCTTCCTTAGCCCTTAAAGTCATATGCTCTAAACCACCTGGCCCTATTCCTATAACATATAATTTTCCCATTTTACTCTCCTTAACTTAGCTCACCAATAGCTAATGTCATTCCATCTCTTTTTATTTTCTTAACAATTATATTTCCACCAGATAACTCAATAACAGGTTCACTTACAGCAGAAACTCCAATTGATTTTTTTACAAATTCACTACCCTCATATTTATGTTCAACTTTAGCTATTTCTTGGCTCGAAAAAAATGTAAGATCACATTTTAGATTTACTGCTAAATCTAAAATTGCTTTTTCATCACTTTTTATATTAATAGAAGCAATTTTCTCAACAGCTCTTATATCAATATTTTCTTGCGCTAAAATATCGCTTACAAAATTAAACAATTTTTCACTACCTGTATTTCTTTTACAGCCAATTCCTAAAATAATATCTTTTCTAATTAATTTAAGTACTGTTCTAGTTTCGTATTCACTTAAATAACTTATTACTTTACTTTCCTTAATCTTTTGCTCTCTTAATTTTTTATGTGTAATCCAAATAGCATTTCCATGTATCTCATCTGTTTCTATGTATCCATTAGGACATTTAATTATGGATTTATCATCCTTAAAATAAACATCTTCCCTATTAACAAGTCTCCCTGCAATAATCTTAGCTATTTTTAAATCATCTATAATAAGATTATTATTCATTGCAATTATATCTGGTGCTAAAATATCCATATTATCTGTTGCCGTAGTTATTACAGGAGTATTTCCTAATACTTCAGAAACCATTAAAGTTAGTTTGTTTGCTCCCCCTAAATGCCCTGAAACTAAGCTAATTGAAAATTTATTACATACATCAACAACAACCACCGCCGGATCTTTATCTTTGCTTACTAAATATTTAGATATAGCTCTAACTGCAATCCCAGTTGAACTTATAAATATTATTGAATCATATTTCTCAAAGCATTCTTTTGTTATATTATTTAACTTAAAATCCTTAACTTTAGACTTTAAAATTAAATCTCCACCAAGTATATCTTTTATTTTTTCTCCTAAAATATCTCCCTTTTCAATAACACTTATAATACAAATCATAATTACTCTTTGGCCTCTCTAAACATATGTGTAAAGGTCTTATCATATAAAAGACTTTTATCATAATCACAATCTATAAAATCACCAACTAATATTTGAGCACATTTAGTGATATTAGCTTCTTTAACCTTATCTACAATATCATCTAAAGTTCCAATTATACTTCTTTCATTATCCCAAGTAGCTCTTTCAACAATAGCTATAGGAACATTTCTTCTATAACCTCTTCTTAACTTTTCTAAAACTTTATCAATCATAGATATAGATAAGAAAATACACATTGTTGCTCCAACTTGTGCAAGCTTCTCTAAATCTTCACTTTCTGGTACTGGAGTTCTTCCTTCAATTCTAGTTAAAATTATTGTTTGAGTTACTCTTGGAAGTGTTAGCTCCTTCTTTATGGCTGCTGCTGCTGCAGTAAATGAGCTTACTCCTGGAACTACCTCATATTTAATATTAAGCTTTTCAAGTTCATCCATTTGCTCTTTTATGGCACCATATATTGCCGGATCTCCAGTATGAAGTCTTACTATTACCTTATCTTTATTATCATTCATTACTTCAATAACTTCCTCTAAAGTCATCTTTGCTGAATTATATATTAGTGCCCCTTCTTTACAATAATCCATATGCTCTTTTGCAACTAAAGAACCTGCATATATAACTACATCAGCCTTAGCTAATATATCTCTTCCCTTAACAGTTATTAAATCTACATCTCCAGGCCCTGCCCCTATAAAATAAACCATAATTCTACTCCCTACTCGCTAATATTAATGACATATAATCTCTTGAACTTTTAATCTCATCTTTATCGGTTAATATAAGTTGTCCTTCTCTTCCTGCCCTACTTACATAAACATAATCAAAGCCTTTTTCCTCTAGTAAATCCACTACTGTTTCTTCATGTTTATAAACCTTCATTATTACAACATATTTTTCATCTTTAATATCCTTTACTCTAGTTGCAGGTAATATCATTAAAGGATTATCTCCAACAACTAAAGTTCTATCCACTAAACTCGCTGCTGCACAAAATGAAGTTATTCCTGGTACTGTTTCAACATGAAATCCCTTCTCCTCCATATGCTTTAACATATGGATATAAGTACTATAAACATATGGATCTCCAATTGTAAGGAAAGATACATTTTTACCTTCATTTAATTTTTCTTCTATAAACTCATAAGCTTCTTTTGCTTTTTCAACCCTATTCTTTTTTCCCATAGGAAAATGTTTTATAACTACTTCTGTTCCTTCTTTTATATATTCTTTTGCTGTTTCTAATGCAATGCTATCTCCATCCTCTAAGGCACTTGGTGCAATTACAACATCACTGTTTTCTATTGCTCTTACTGCCTTTACAGTTAATAATTCTTTATCTCCAGGTCCTACCCCTATTCCATATAACGTTGCTTTCATATTATTTTACACTCCTTATGCCTTGCACTATATATATGGGATTATTGGCTATCATCATATAGCTTTCTCCCCTATTTTTACTTATATTTACTTGTGAAATATCTACTTGATAATTTAGTTTTTTAATTGTTTCAATTGCTTTATACGCATTATCTAAGGTTATAAAATTCATAACTATAGTGCCTTCACTTTGTAGTAAATCATTAGAAATTGAAATTATTTCTTCTAAATTCCCACCTGATCCACCAATAAATATTGAATCAAATCTTTTATTTTCATCCTTATAGGTCTTTAATATATCTAGAGCTTCACCTTCATCTAAAACAACATTGTTACATTTAAATTTTTCTAAGTTATTCTTAGTTGTAATTATTGCTTCATTATCCTTTTCAATAGCATATATAATCCCTTTTCTTGCAATCTTAGATGCTTGTACCGTTATTGTTCCTGTTCCAGAACCAATATCAAGAACTATAGCACCTTCCTTCAAATTCATCTTCCATATACTTAAAGCCCTAATATCTTCCTTAGTCATTGGACAATTTCCTCTTATGAATTCACTATCCTTAATTAAAATCATAAACTTTTACTAACCCTCTTTCTCAACAATTAATATTGCCATATTACTAACTTTTTCACATAAAAATTCTTTTGGTTTACCCTGTAGTATTCTTTCATTTTCATATGATAAATACTCGCCTATAATTACATTACATTCAATATTATTCTCATTTAATAAATTGCATAAAAATGTGCAATTATTTTTATTATCTGTAAGCCATATAGATAATTTATTTTCCTTAACTTTAGCTATAAATTCTTCCTTTCTACCATGTATACTTCCAGTAAATGCATAACTCCAACTTTTGTTTAACTTCGATGTTAAATATTGAAAGGAACTTAATCCTGGTACCACTTCTATATTCCCCTGATAGTTTTTTCTTATATATTCACTTATTCCAAAAAAAGTAGGATCTCCAGATGCAACTAATGAAATAACATTATCTTGTCCATTTGCTTCTATATACTCTATTATTTCCTTTAATGAATTCATTATTGTTTTTTTAGTGTTAATAAAATTCAAATCATTAATTACTCTATTAAATCCAATAATCTCATTACTTTTTTTTAATATTTCTATTGCTTTAGGTAATATATAATCTTTACTTCCAGGGCCTATCCCAACAATATAAACCATATTATGCTCCTTTATATATTAAATAAAATTTTCGCTTACTTCTTATTTTTTACTATATATATATTTCACTTTTCTCCCTCTAATGAATTATATAAAATGTTATAGTCTGAAAAACCGTAATACATTATTACATTACATTTCATTTGCCCATAAGTATAAATATTCAATCTTTCAATAATTTTATTCCCTATATTTTTATAAAGCTCTTCATAGCCTTTCCCTAAAAATTTCACAGCTCCTTCACTTGTTTTCTGCTGTAAAATAGTTTTTATAAGATTTGTATCATACCCTAAAAGTGCAAGCTCTAAAGCTATAACTTCAAGTCTTACATCATTTACTCTACTATGGGTGTTAAAGCATCCATAAGCTACTTTACTTACTTTCCCTATATGTCCAACAAGAATAACTTCCTTTATCTTTATTTCTAAGCAACATTCTAATGCAAAACCAACAAAGTTTGATATAATAACTATTTCATCTTCATTAAACCCTTGATCCTTAGCACATTTTTCACCTATATTTCCAAAGGTAAGTACTAATCGTTCTTTTCCTTTTCCCTTTTGTCTTATCTCTATTCTTATAGATTCCTTTAATGCCTCTTCTGACATTGGTTTAACTATCCCTGATGTTCCAAGAATAGAAATCCCACCAACAATTCCAAGTCTAGGATTAAATGTTCTTTCAGCTATTTCTCTCCCCTGAGGCGCACTTATTGTTACCTTTATAGGGCATTTCTTCTTAATTTGTGCCTTTTCCATATACCTAAACGGTAGGTTCTCCTTTACCGCTTGTTCTATAGTTCTTCTTGGAGTTGGATTTATAGCATGAAGTCCTTTTTCTATAAATAATCCATCCTTTGTTACAACTCCAATACCCTCTCCCCCTACTAATAAGAAATCTGCTTCTTTATTCTTACCTTTTATAATTTCCACTTTAGCGTATATCTCTATTCCATCTGTTATATCAGGGTCATCTCCTCCATCTTTTATTACGGAGACTATACAATAATCTTTACATTTCTCTACTGAATTTATAGGTATTGTTATTTTTACTCCCTTAGGTGTCATTATTTCTACATCTTGTAATTTAACATCATTAAAAAGCATAATTGTTGCTGCTTTTGCTGCTGCAGTTGCACAAGATCCAGTGGTATAACCACATCTAAGTTTTTTTCCATCACTCATAACATAAAGGTCTAACATTCTAATAAACTCACCTCCTAATTTCTTATATTTTAATAAATCTTATCTTTCAACCACATTATACATAAGTGCATTTACTATAGAAGCTGCCACAGTGCTTCCGCCTTTTCTTCCCTTAACTCTTATATACGGAACATTAAGTTCATCTAAGTTCTCTTTACTTTCAGCAGCTCCAACAAATCCTACTGGTACAGCTATAATAAGCTTAGGGTTTGCTTTTTTACATTTTATTAATTCTTTTAATTTAAATAATGCTGTAGGAGCATTTCCAAATACAAAAATATCAACATCATCATTGCATGCCTTCTCCACAGCCGCCATAGAACGAGTTATACCTTTTTCTTTTGCTTCTTTATGTACTTCATCTAAATTTACATAACAAATAGCTTTTCCATTTAATTTTGATAAAGCCATCTTATTTATTCCTGATAAAGCCATATTAGTATCTGTATAAATTGTAAAAGACCTTTTAAAAACTTCTTTTGAGGCTTCTATAGCATCTTTACTTATTTCTACTAAATCTTTATATTCAAAATCTGCTGTAGTATGAATAGTTCTCTTTATTATAGAAAGCTCTTCTTTACTAAAATTATGCTCTCCCATTTCACTTTCTATAATCTTCATACTAGTATTTTCTATTTCCATTGGATTTTTAATATAGTCCATATTATATTCTCCTTATTTCGCCTTTAAATAAGCTTTATATTACTTCAATAATTCCTTAATAAACTCAATGTTTCCAAAGAAATGTACATGCGGATAACCAGCTAAAGTATTTTTCTTTTTATATCCACACTTCCAACTAACTTTATCACCAGCATATGTTGTTTTAGTAATATCATATACTGTACTTTCATTAGAATTAACCTTTGATTTATGGAATTCATGACAATTAATTTTTATATTATTAAAGTCTAACGTTGCATATCCAAATCTATTTAACCTTTTAGTCATTTCACTATTTCCCTTGAAGAAACCTACCATATTAACACTATCTATATTTTCAGTTAAGTACATTAAACCTCCACATTCGGCATAGCAATTTAATCCCTTATCAAGGGCTTCCTTTATACTTCTTAACATATCTGTATTTTTACTTAATTGATCCTTAAATACTTCCGGATATCCCCCTCCCAAGTATAAGAAATCAATATTTTCAGGTAGCTTTTTATCTCTAATTGGACTAAAATAAACAACTTCTCCTACTTCTTCTAATAACTCTAAATTTTCTTTATAATAAAATCTAAATGCCTCATCATAAGCTATTGCAATTTTTTTATTAAGTCTATTTAAATGATAATTATCTTCAAATTTCTTTACGTCCTTAAAGCTTTCTATAATTTCATCTAAATTTATATATTTTTCTATAAGCTCTGCTAAGTAATTTATCTTTTTATTTAAGCCTTCAACCTCAACACTTTGAACTAACCCTAAATGTCTACTTTCTAATTTAAGCTCATCATCTTTAGGTACATAACCAAATACTTTTAGCCCACAATGCATTTCTATAGCTGGCTTTAATAAACTATAAAAACTTTCACTTACACAATTTAATACAACTCCAACGATATTAGCATTTCTAAAGTTTTTAATTCCATTAATTTCTGCACATAAAGTCACACTTTGTGCCTTTGGTGTTATAACTAATATAATAGGTGAATCATCTAAAACCTTAGAAACACTATAGGTAGAACATTCCTCATCTAAGCCTTTCCCATCATATAATCCCATAACACCTTCAACTACCGCTAAATCACCTTTACCTCTAGAGAAGCTAGCCTTAACACCCTCTTCCCCCATTATGTGTAAATCTAAATTTCTTGATACTTTTCCTGTTATTTCAGTATGAAATCCAGTATCAATGTAGTCTGGGCCTACTTTATATCCTTGTACATCATAATTTCTATTTTTTAATGCTTTCATCAATCCAAGAGTAAAAGTAGTTTTTCCTCCCCCACTGCAATTAGATGAAATTATCATTGTCTTCATATATTCTGTCTCCTCAATTTTTAGCTTATATTTTAATTAATACTTTCTTTTTATAGAGTCTATCACTATTAATTATTTACCTTAACTCTATGTCCTTTTTTAGTTTCTCCAGCACCTATATATCTATTATTTATAAGGTCTTCAATTCTATTTATATATAACTCATTAAATTTTTCGTTTTCCCCAAGACCCTTCATATGTATATTTACTTTAATTCCTTCTTCCTCTAACATTGATTTCCAGGAATCTTCTTCATCAGAAGCCATATCATTTCTAGCATGATCCCCTGCAACTACCATTAATGGGGCTAGCGTTACTTCATTTACACTTTTTCTTTTTAATCTTTTAAGCACGGTTTCAAAATTAGGATATCCTTCGACAGTTCCTACAAATACATTTTCGTATCCTTCATCCTCAAATATTGCTTGAAGACACCCATATACTGAATTCGCTGAATGTGCTGTTCCATGTCCTACATATACTACAGCATTATTTTCTTCATATAACTTTTTTGTAGCTTCAATAAATAATGAATAATCTTGAGGTAATTCCTCTATTCCTTGATAATAAAAAATTGGTCTTCCTATCTTTAGAGATTTAAATTTATCTTTATATAATTCTCCTATTTTATTTATATATATAAATTCTTCTCCTGGTATTATATGCAAAGGTTGCATAATTACTTCATCATATCCCTGTTCATATAGCTTTTCCAACATTTCTTCAGGAGTATCAATGAACATTTCATATTTTTCTTTTAACTTCTTTATTATCTTATGAGATGTAAATGCTCTATAAGTATCATAGTCATTAAAATAATCTCTTATTTGATTCTCAGCCTTTTCAATTGTTACTTTTAAAGTATCTATATAGCTTGTACCAAAACTAACTACTAGTATTGCTTTTTTCATTAACTTATTCTCCAATCAAATTATTTATATAATAAAAAAAGCACCCTTCATAGGGTGCTTAGACAACACAAATAAAAGCTATATAAATACTATTTTTAAAATTGTATTTACTAGTCTTTATCATATCATCCTTACCTTCCCACCGAAGTATAGATTAAAATATAGGCAGGTCTCCTGGCTTAAACTTCATCCTCCTCTCATCCTTCCCAATTTAAAAATCAGTGGATTATTTGAGATTTGTCCGTTATTACAGTAGCGGGGGCTGCAGTGGCATTTAACCACTTTCCCTTTTAATTTTAAAACTTAATTTTAAAACTTAATTTTAAAAACCTAAATTTTTCACTATTCTCTTTTTATATCTATTTAATTAAATACTAAATTAGAATATTATTCAAGTTATATTTAAATATTTTTTACAAAACTAGAATAATCCCTCCAATTTAAATGCTCTACCATTTAAAAGATTTCCATTCTTCTGCATACTCATCAAATAACTCATTTATTCCTTTTCCTATAGTTACATATTGTTCATCAGTTAAATTTGCTAAAGATACTCTAATTGACCATGAAGGACCCTTAAACCCCTCTCCATTTAATAAAACAATACTATACTTTTCTGCTAATTCAAATAAAAATTCAATAGCACTACGCTCTTTTTTTAAGTATTCAACAAATTCCTCTCCATATTTCATCCTAGCCCAAACTAATAAATCATACTCATTGTAATAATGTGTACTATATGGATCCTCTTTTATTGGTAATCCAATTAAATTTTCATATAATAACTCTTTACGATTCTTGCATATACTTTTAGTTTGTTCTTTATATTTATTTTCCTTATCTAACAATGCAAATACTGAAAAAATAGCCATTTGTACTTGTTGAGGCGTTGAAAGACCTGCTGTATGATTTAATGCAACTTGCCTACTATCAGCAACTAATCTATCTATAAATGGTATTTTTTCTGGCTCTGTACTCATAGTTGAATATCTTTCATCAACTATATCCTTAGATTCTTCATCTAACTCACTTATTAATTTATCAAAAACATTATTTTCAGCAAGTGCTATAACTCCTAGTCTCCATCCAGTTACTCCAAAATACTTTGAGTAAGAATAAACACCAATTGTGTTATATGGCATAGTTACCATAAAGGATTTAAATTTATCACAAAAAGTTCCATATACGTCATCTGTTACTATCATTAGGTTAGGATTTTTCTCTTCTACAATCTTTATTATATACTCCATAGACTCTTCATTGATAGAAACTGATGGTGGATTACTTGGATTAACTATACAAGCCAACTTTATATCTTTATCTGCCAGCTTATCTAACTCTTCCTTAGGATATTGCCAAGTATGCCTTCCTTCTTCATTAATTTCTGATGCATATATGTTTACAACCTTAAAATTATATCTTGGTAGTTCAGGAATATCTAAATATGGTGTAAATATTGGAACTAGTAATGCTATTTTATCTCCTGGACATAATAATCTGTTAGCCTCAAGAGAATCAAATATATAACACATTGCTGCTGTTCCTCCCTCTACAGCAAAAATATTATGATTGTCTTTCTTAAAATCTCCTCCCATTTCTTTAATTAAATAATCCCTTACTACTTTTTCAATATGTATCAACATTCTATCTGGCAAAGGATAATTATCACCTATTATCCCATCTACAAGCTCAAAAACCCAATTATCCTTATCAAAATCATGTACTTCTATTCCATATTCTATTATTTTATTAAGTAACTCTATTCCAGGCGCATTTTGATTTTTTTCATAATATATTTTAAATCTATTATAAATCCCTGTATTATGAGGCATGCCTGCTAAATCCACATCACACCAAGTTCGTTTAGTTTCTTCCACTGCAAATTGTCCTAATGTAAAAAATGCTTGCCTCGGTGTTGCTGCTGTCCAATTTGGATTTCCTCTACCTGCATTTAATAATACATTTGTCCCCTTTCTTTCTGATTTTAATGCAAGTTCTATTAATTTATCCTTTAATTCAAAAGGACTTAAACTTTTCACTTCTTCTATTAACTTTTTCCTTTTTATTTCTCTAATTGTACTCATATTCACCACACCTCTTATCTAAATAGCAATCTAATTCTATTATTGCTATTTTTCTCTGTATATATTTAAAATATTCTTATAACCAAAAAGAGAGATTTACAAAAAAATTGCAAATCTCTCTTTTTTTAATTATTTTATTGTTTTTTTCTTGTTACAATCATTACAGATAATGAACCTATTAGAAGTATTATTATTAATATTCCTCCTATTTTTGCAAAAATCTCATAGTTTATTATACTGTGATTACTTTCTACTGTAACTACTATACTCTTAGATGCTGTTTTCCCCATGCTATCAGTTACTTTATAAATAACCTTATAAGTTCCTGATTTACTGACATTAACTTCATTTTCTTCGACTGTGATCTTATGGGTTAAATTTCCATCCTCCTCATCTAAAGCCGTTACTCCATCTAACGGATCAAAATAAACACCCTTTTCTATTGTTAAATTTTCTGCATTAATTACTGGTTCTACATTTTGCTCTTTTACAACTTCTTCTTTCTTAACATAAACCATCATAGCTTTATTTACTTTGTTTCCTGAGCTATCAATAACTTCATAAGTTACATGGTAATTTCCTTCTACACTAGTATTAACATCATTAACTATTACCATTACTCTATTAGTTATATCTCCATCCTCTTTATCTGTTGCTGCTACCCATTCTAATGGATCAAATTTAGCATTTAAAGCAACTGAAATATCATTTGCATATATAATAGGATCTTGATTTTTATTTATATCTTCTTTTCCGTAATAATTTTTTACAGTTACTTTAACTACACAAGAAGCAGACATTCCCATACTATCGGTTACTTTATATCCAACCTTATAAGTACCTTCTTTATATACATTTACATGATTATATACTACAATTATGCTTCCTGTTATATTTCCATCTTCATTATCATAAGCACTTACCATTGCATATGGGTTATATCTACTACCTAATGGAACAATAATATTATCAACATAAATAATAGGTCTTGTATTAGATTTTGGAATTACATTTACATATATAGTTTTGGTTACTTTATATCCACCACTATCAGTAACCTCATAAATAATTCTATAAAGACCTGTTACATTTGTATTTAAATTATTATATATAACTTTAACTTTATCTGTAATATCTCCATCTTCATAATCAGTTGCAGTCACCCCTGAATAAGGATTGAATTTACTTTCTGATTTTATAACTTTATTACTTGCACTTATTTTTGGTGCCTTATTAACTTCTACTGCAGCTTTATCTACTTTTACATTTATACTCTTACTGCTCTTTAATCCTGCACTATCAACAACCTCAAAAGTTACACTATATTTCCCTATTGAATTTATATCTACCATATTTTCAACAACTTCAATTTTTGCTGTTATATCTCCATCTTCTGCATCTGTTGCTGTTACACCTGCCAATGGATTAAACACTTCTCCTACCTTTATAGTTTTATCACTTGCAGTTATTACTGGTGCTGTATTTTGAGTTTCATCTTTATTTCCCTCATCAGGTTTAGGCAATTCTTCATCCTCTTCTTGCTTTTCAGGTGTTAATAATGACTCATCAACTAATATATTTATTTTTATAATTGCTTTAATTCTATTACTACTTAATTTTATTTCAACAGGAAATTGACTTTCTTCAAAAGTATCACTACTAAATGTAACTTCATAATTATCAATAGAACATTGGTAGCTTGATACTATTTCACTACTTAATGCATTTGACTTATCTATATCATCTAATTGATCTATTGATTTCATTTCATTTATATTAGGTATAGTAAATGTTTTATTATTTTCTGTAATTGTAAAATCTTCTAATTGAATCTCAAGAATCTTATCTCCATCTTGTGCATTCTCTGTTGTATCTTTTACTATCTTTAATTTACTTAATAAATCTTTTGAAATTGTTGTTTCCGGTTGAACTGCAGTAAATGTGCAACCATTTATTTTTAATTTATTTAATGTTGGTAACTTTGATAAGGCTTCAATTCCATCCCATGAATTATCACCTAAATTTAAATCTTTTAGCGTATTCCATCCTGAATTACTTAGATTTAATTCTTCTAAGCTAGTAACATTTTGTAATAGTGAAAATGAACTTATTGTTATGTTTTCAAGATCACTATGTTCTTTTTGAAGCTCTTCAACATCCATTTTTTTTATACTTTCTAACTCATTCATAGTTATTGAATCTTCTGTTGTTTTTTGTAATGTATAAAGAATTATCTTATATAATATAGGATCATAGCTATTAGGATTTATTGCTTCTTGTGTAACTTGAGCTTCATTTTGTTGCTGTTCTTCTTCCTCTCCAACTACTTGCCCCTCAGTACCTTGCTCTTGAATAATTTGATTTTCATCATTCTGTATTGTTTCATCAGTAACCTCTTCCTGTTCCTGTACCTCGTTCGGTTCTGCTTTAACTAAAGTTGAAGGAATTAATAGTGTTACTATTATGGCTATACTTAAAAATATAGCTAATACCTTCCTCTTCATATATCCTCCCTATTATATTAGAAATAGTATAATTCATAATATGCTTAACACTAATATCAGTTACTATAATTATTCATATAAAATTCATGAACATAATTGTAAATATTTGCCCTGAATACTTTCTTAATTCAGCTGATACTCAAATATCATTTAAAGCTATGTTATAATCTAATTGATATAGCTAACAATAATATAAAATTATAAATTTAAAGAGGTATATATGAAAAGTTTAAAAATTTATTTTACATCTGATATGCATGGATATTTATATCCAACAAATTACATAGATAAAGATATGAAAAATATAGGATTAATAAATATGATTAATGATTTCAAAAAGGATGGTAATACATTAATCATAGATGGTGGTGATACTATTCAAGGTTCTCCACTTACTTATTATTTAAGCAATCAAAAATTTAATGTACATCCTATTGCAGATATTATGAACGCTGCCGGATATGACTTTATAACTTTAGGAAACCATGATTTTAATTACGGATTATTATACTTAAGAAAATATCTTCGTACACTAAATGCCAAATGCCTTTGTGCCAATATTATTGATAAGACTGGTGAACTTCCTATTTTACCTTATTCTATAAAGACCTTAGAAAATGGTTTAAAAGTTGGAGTTATTGGCATAACAACTGATTTTATAAATCATTGGGAAAGACCTGAAAATATCACTAATATAAATATTACTGATACTTTTGAAGCTGTAAAATATTATTTTGACGAAGTAAAATCAGCATCTGACATTGTAATAGGAGTATATCATGGTGGCTTTGAATATGATTTAAACTCACATGAACAACTTATGTTTACAAGTGAAAATATAGCTTATAAGCTATGTCAAGAATTTGATTTTGATATATTACTTACTGGTCATCAGCATATGCCATTGGCAGATACTATAATTAATAATACTCATGTTGTTCAAACACCACAAAGAGCATCTAGTTTTGTAAAAGTTGAATTAAAAGTAGATAATAATAACAATAAAACTATAACTTCATCACTTGAAAAAGTTAAATTAAATCCTGAAAACGAAATTTATAATAAATATCTACCACTAGAAAATGATGTACAAAAATGGCTTGATACTCCTATCGGCTTTTTAGATGAAGATTTATATCCATCAACTCATTTAGATATGGCTTTAAATGGATCCAATTTAGCTAACTTTATAAACACAGTTCAGCTTGATGAAAGTGGTGCTGATATATCTTGTACTTGTTTTTCTAATGAAATAAAGGGCTTTGATAAAAATGTTACTGTAAGAGACGTTGTATCTACTTATATGTTTCCAAATACATTAGTAATAATTGAGATTAATAAATCTCAACTAAAAACTGTTTTAGAAAGATGTGCTAGCTATTTTAGTAACGATAATGGAAATATATCAATATCTGATGCATTCTTAAAGCCTAAAATACAGCATTATAACTATGATTACTTTGCAAATATAGATTATACTTTTGATTTAAATAGACCTGCAGGTGATAGAGTAGTATCTATAAAATTTAGAGGAGAAGAATTAGATAAAAATTCTAAACTTTCTCTTGTTATGAATAACTATAGATCTACTGGAGTTGGGGGATATGATGTTTATAAAGAATGTCCTCGCCTAAGAGAAATATTAGTTGAAATGCCTGAAGTTATTATTGATTATTTTATAAAACATAAAAATGTTAAAGTTGATAAAACTAAATATATTAATACTATTTATTAAGTTTTAAAAAAAGGTAGTAATTTTAAAAAATTACTACCTTTTTTCCAGTTTGTTGAAAAACCCCCTGTTTAAAAACAGAGGGTTTTTCTATTATTAGTTGTGGATAAAATTTAAAATTCAAA